>NZ_JBEOWY010000053.1:0-57516 GCF_040296285.1 Kitasatospora sp. NPDC002227 | reverse complement strand
GACCGCGACAGCAGTGCCGTACCTGCCGATGCGGACGTGCTGTCGCGGTCCGCGGCCGTTTCCGGAGCTTCCGGCATTCCTGGAGTTTCTGGGGTTTCCGGAGTCGCTTCCGGGGCTGACGGCGGGGCGAGTCCCGGGGCGGACGGCGGGGCGGACGGCGGGGCGAGTCCCGGGGCTGACGGCGGGGCGGGCCCCGAGGCTGACGGCGAGGCCGTTTCCGGAGGCGTTCCGTGGGGCGAGTGGTCGTCATCCTGGATCCTCAAGGTGGTCGGAGTCGCGGTTCTGCTGGTGCTGCTGCTGAACGCTTTCGTGATGCGGCCCTTCGGCGTACCGTCCGGCTCGATGGAGAACACCCTCCAGCCGGGGGACCGGCTGGTGGTCAACCAGCTCGCCTACTCCTTCGGCGGCCACGTGCGGCGCGGGGACGTGGTGGTCTTCGACGGCATCGGCTCCTTCCTCCCGTACGCGGCGGAGCCGGGCGCCGGGGAGCGTCTGCTCGACCGGCTGGGGCTCGCCTGGGGCGGTGACTCGATCTACGTGAAGCGGGTGATCGGCGTGGGCGGGGACAGGGTGACCAGCGCTGGAACGGACGGGCGGATCACCGTCAACGGGATGCCGCTGGACGAGTCGGCCTACCTTTATCCGGGGGACATGCCTTCGCGAGTAGCGTTCGACGTCGTGGTCCCGAGCGGGAAGCTGTTGGTGCTGGGCGACCACCGAGGCGCGTCCCGGGACTCCCGTGACCACCTCGGCGAGCCCGGCGGCGGTTTCGTGCCGGAGAGCAAGGTGATCGGCCGGGCGGACTGGGTGGTCTACCCGATCGGGCACTGGACGTCGTTGGAGCGGCCGGCCGCGTTCGCGGCGGTGGACGCGGCCAGGCCGCACCTGGCCGGGCAGGCGCACGGTGGCGGCGGGTCGGGCACCGGTACGGGCGGGGGGATGGGCAGCGATGGGCAGCAGGGGTAGAGGCCGGGCCGCCGAACCGGCCGGTGCGAGAGCGGCCGGTACGGGAGTCGGGGTTGGTCCCTCCGCGGGTGCGGGTGCGGGTGCGGGCCGGGAGGGCCGGGGCGGGCTGGCTGCCGCCGAGGCTGTCGGAGCCGGCCAGGTGCCGCAGGCCCGAGGACGGGCCGATCGCCGGCGGACGGCGGCGCGGGCGCGGCGGAGCGGCCGACGGTCGTTGCTGCGCGAAGTCCCCGCGGTGCTGGCGATCGCGCTGGTCGTCGCGCTGCTGCTGAAGACCTTCCTGGTGCAGGTCTTCGTGATCCCGTCCGGATCGATGGAGCAGACGATCCAGATCGGGGACCGCGTCCTGGTGGACAAGCTCACCCCGTGGTTCGGCAGCGAGCCGGGCCGCGGTGACGTGGTGGTCTTCAAGGACCCCGGGGGCTGGTTGGAGTCGGATCACAAGAGCTCCTCGGACGGGCCGGTGGTTCGGGCGACGAAGAAGGTCTTCTCCGCCGTGGGGCTGCTGCCCTCCGACAACGAGCAGGACCTGATCAAGCGGGTGATCGGTGTTCCCGGCGACACGGTCGAATGCTGTGACGACCGGGGGCGGCTGACCGTGAACGGCACCGCGGTGGACGAGCCGTACATCGCGGCGGGCAACGTCCCGTCGCGGCAGCCGTTCAAGGTGACGGTCCCCGCCGACCGGTTGTGGGTGATGGGCGATCACCGGGACATTTCTGCGGACTCGCGCTACCACATGGAGAATCCCGGCGGCGGGACGATTCCGATGGGTAATGTGATCGGCCGCGCCGTGGTCATCGCCTGGCCGATCGGGCGGGTGCGTCAACTCGACGTTCCCTCTTCACTCTCCTCGCTTCCGGTCCGTGCGGCGGGTGTTCCGGCAGGTGGTCGGGTAGTGGCCGGAGCAGGGCCGGTCGGCTCCGGGGGAGGCACCGAAACACCAGGTGGGAACCCGGTGCCGCCGGAACCTCCGGTCGTTATGGGTGTGTTGGGCGTCATTCCGCTCGTTGTCCGGCCGAGGTCGGTCCGTGTGCTGGGTGTTCGCTCGGTCGGCTGATCGTCCTGGCTTCCGTGTGGGAGCGTTGGGCACGACTGCCAGGAGTGATAGAGAAGTGCAGGAGTGCTCGGTGTACGGCCAGGTCGCCTCCGAAGGCTGCGCTGGTGTCAGGTGTGGCCAGGGCGGGCAGCCCTGAGGCGGGTTGACGGTCGGTCACGGAGCGTGGTGCCCGCTGTGCGGCACTGTGAGAGCGGGCGCACAGGCGTCCGCGCAGCAGGGAGGAGATGTTGTGGGGGATCTGGTGATCGGCGCCCGCTCAGGGGCTCCCGAGCCCGATGGCACCGACGGAGGTTCTGGACAGGTGGACGGTACGCCGGAGGCGGTGCCGTCCGAGCCCGTGGCCGATGGGGCCGAGGAGCAGCGACCTGACCGGAAGGAGCAGAAGCAACGCTCCTTCTGGAAGGAACTGCCGATTCTGATCGGCATCGCGTTGATCCTGGCGCTGGTGATCAAGACTTTCTTCGTCCAGGCGTTCTCCATTCCTTCGGGGTCGATGCAGAACACGCTGCAGATCGGCGACCGGGTGCTGGTGGACAAGCTGACGCCGTGGTTCGGCGCCGAGCCCGAGCGTGGTGAGGTCGTGGTCTTCCACGACCCGGGCGGCTGGCTGAACGACGAGCCGGTGCAGCAGAACGACAACGCGTTCGTCCGGGGCCTGCAGGACGTGCTCAGCTTCATCGGGCTGATGCCGTCGGCCAATGAGAAGGACCTGATCAAGCGGGTCGTCGGGGTCGGCGGCGACACCGTCGAGTGCCAGGGCACCGGGCCGTTGAAGGTCAACGGCGTCGCGCTGAACGAGCCGTACGTCTTCCCTGGTGCCACCCCCTGCGGAGACAAGCCGTTCGGGCCGATCAAGGTCCCGAAGGGCCGGATCTGGGTCATGGGTGACCACCGCAACGACTCGCTCGACTCGCGGTACCACCAGGACCAGCCCGGTGGCGGGACCGTCCCGGTGGACAACGTGATCGGGCGCGCTTTCGTGGTGGCCTGGCCGATCAGCAACTGGGCGACCCTGCCGGTGCCCGACACCTTCGACCAGAAGGGCCTGGCTGCCGCCGCGCTGCCGTTCGCCCCGCCGGCCGCAGGGGCGGCGCTCGCGGTGCCCGCCGTGTACTGGCTCCGGAGGTACCGGCGCTGAGCCGGGCACTCCGGTAGGACGGTCTCCGTCCGGGAGCCGGGGCTGGTCCTCTCTTGGGTCTCGGTTCGGTCGAGAGGTCTTGCGCGGGCCGTGGTACTGGTGAGTAATCTGCTCGCACGTGCCACGGCCCGTCGGCTTTCCCGGCCCGGCCACGGCGGACTCCATGACGGACTCCACGGCGGACATGTCCGCCGGGCAGCCGGACCAGGAACGGATGGTGGCGATGAGCAGCGTGGCGGAGCGGACGCCCCCCGCACAGGGCCGGACCGGGGCGGCCGGACGGCGCCCCAGCCCGGCAGCCCTGCTGCAGGGGCTGGCGATCGGCCTCGGCTTCGTCCTGATGGTCGGCGGCTTCGGCGCTATCGCCGTGAGTTACCGGCCCTACCGGATCCCCACCAATTCGATGAGCCCCACGGTGGAGCCGGGGGACACGGTGCTGGCCAAGTCGGTGAGTGCCGACGGCATCGGGCGGGGTGACATCGTGATCTTCCATGATGCCGTCTGGGGCCCGGAAACCATGGTCAAGCGCGTCGCCGGGGTCGGCGGGGACACCGTGGCCTACAGCCCGGCCGGTGGCGGGCTCACCGTGAACGGCAAGCCGGTGGACGAGAGCTACCTGACCGGCGACCGGGGTGACGTCGCCTTCAGCGTGCAGGTGCCGCAGGGGCGGCTCTTCCTGCTCGGTGACGACCGCACGGTGTCGCTGGACTCGCGCAGTCACCTCCAGGTCGCCGCCGGGACGATCCCGGCCACCGAGGTGACCGGCCGGGTCGCGGGCCGGGCCTGGCCCTTCGACCGGATGGCCGTCCAGCAGCGCACGGCGGCCTTCGACAGCCTGGGCGGGCCGACGGCGTCGGGCCCGGGGCTGTTGCAGCCGGCCACGTACGCGATGGTCGGCGGAGCGGCGCTGATCGTGCTGGTCTCGGCCCTCGGCGGTGTAGTCGGGCTGGTCCGGCGGCTGTCCGGCCGGAAGGCCGGCTGAGCAACCTCCACCTCCCGTTGCCCGGTCGAGCCGGTGGTCGGCCCGGCAAGCGCCTCGGTCCGCCATGAGCAGCGGCCCGGTGGGCCGGCCCGCACGGAGCTGCGGACCTGCGGGGAGGTGAGGACCTGGGGGGAGCTGCGGACCCAAGGGGAGGCGAGGTCCTGAGGTGAGCAGCGGGCTCGAACCGGGCCGCGGGCACGAGCGGAGCTGCAGGATTGGACTGAGCCGAGGACATGGGCGGAGCCGGGCTCCCGGTTGGAGCCGCAGGCCCTGTCGCGGTCGCGGGCCGAGACGGGTGCGGGATCGGGCGGGCCCACGCGGACGGGTCTGCGGAGCTGAGGCACCTCCGGAGGTGGCGAGGGTGACGGTCGAGCGGCGCCGGGCGGCGCGGGTCCTGCTGCTGGACGGGGAGGACCGCATCCTGCTGCTGCGCGGGACGGACCCGGCCGTGCCCGGGGTGGCCTGGTGGATCACCCCCGGCGGCGGCTTGGAGCCCGGGGAGGACACCCGGGCGGCCGCACTGCGCGAGCTGGCCGAGGAGACGGGGCTGCGGAAGGTCGAGCTGGGGCCGTTGGTGGCGTACGACACGGTGGCCTTCTCCTTTCAGGGGCAGCGGTACGAGCAGGAGCAGTGGTTCCATCTGGCACGCGTGCCGGGAACGGAGCTCGGACTTGATCTGTCCGGCGCGGCTTTCGACGAACACGCGCGGCTGCTGACCGCGAGATGGTGGACTGTGCGAGAACTGCGGGACACCGCGGAGACCGTGTACCCGAACGGTCTGGCGGAGTTCCTGGCCCGGTTGCTGACGGATGGCCCGCCAGTCCTGCCGGTAAGGCTCTCCGCCGGGGTGTAGTGGTCCACAATGGGGTGGACGTGACGAGCTGAGGGGACGCCTGAATGAGTGCCGAAGACCTCGAGAAGTACGAGACCGAGATGGAGCTCAAGCTCTACCGGGAGTACCGGGACGTCGTCGGCCTGTTCAAATACGTGATCGAGACCGAGCGGCGCTTCTATCTCACGAACGACTACGAGCTGCAGGTGCACTCGGTCCAGGGGGAAGTGTTCTTCGAGGTGTCGATGGCGGATGCGTGGGTGTGGGACATGTACCGGCCCGCCCGGTTTGTCCGTAAGGTGAGAGTCCTGACCTTCAAGGACGTGAATATCGAGGAACTCGCCAAGAGTGATTTGGAGCTGCCGTCGGACGACGCCTCCTTCGGCAACTGACAGTGATCCGACTCTCGGCGCAATGTCCAGAGACATACCCGATTCTCCCTCCTACGGGTGATGCGAGTTATCCACACCCCGTAGTTATCCACAGGAATTAAGAAGTCTCTGGCCTGCGCCGAGTCGGCACGGCAGCCTCCCGCCCATGGAGGTGATGACCGTGCAGAGTTCCAACATCGGTCTCGGTCGGTACGGCGAAGAAGTCGCTGCGCGCCGGCTCGCGGAGAGCGGGCTGCACATCCTCGAGCGCAACTGGCGTTGCGTCGAGGGGGAGCTCGACATCGTCGCGCTGGAGGGCGAGACCCTTGCCGTCTGCGAGGTGAAGACCCGCTCCGAGCGTGGGTTCCAGGAGCCGAGCGAGGGGATCGACCGCGTCAAGGCCGAGCGGCTCAGGCACCTGGCCGAGCGCTGGCTCGGCGAGCGCTGGCCCGTCCACTTCGAGCAGCTGGCGAGGTTGGTCCAGCCGGAGTGGCACCCTGACGACCAGGGGGCGGCCCCGCCCGCATCCGTGCCCGCCGAGCCGGAGACCCCGGTACCGAAGAAGCGTCGCAGCGCCAGAACCAAGCAGGCCGCCGGGGCCGCCCCCCAACTGCCCGGGATGCCCGGTGCGGGCGGTGCGGGCGGTGCGGGCGGTGCGGGCGGTGCGGGCGGTGCGGGCGGTGCGGGCGGTGCGAGCAGCGGGGGAGCCACGATCGGCATCCGCCAGGTGCCGCTGCCGCCCGGCGGGGTGCGGATCGACTTGGTCGCGGTGGTCAACCGCCTGAAAGGCCCGGCCCAGGTCGAGCACCTCCGGGGGGTGGTCTGAGATGGTCTTCGCCCGCACCTGCTCGGTCACCCTGCTCGGAGTGGACGGCGTGGTGGTCGAGGTCCAGGCCGACCTCGAACCTGGCCTGGCCGCCTTCGCCCTGGTCGGTCTGCCCGACAAGTCGCTCTCCGAGGCCCGCGACCGGGTCCGGGCAGCTGTGGTCTTCCCTGTCAAGTCTATGTGTTCAGGTTTGAGCGTGTTGAAGGAGTGCTCGTGGGACCAGAGGTCGGTACGATTTTCGACACGGTGCCTGTGCATGTCGGTGAGCAAGACCCTTTCAGCGTGGGGGTGTTAGGAAGTGGCCGACGAGGTGACCTTCACCGGTCAGTCGGGCAAGACGTGGCGTTACTGGGAGAGCAAGCCGCTTGGGAAGCCGGGTGGGTTTGGCGGCGTCTACGAGGCCGAGGGGCCGGACGGATCACCCATGGCGGTCAAGGTGGTTCCGAAAAACCGCCCTGAGGGGAGGCTCGACGACCGGCTCCTACAGCGAGAGGTCCTCATTGGCAAACGGGTCGCTGAAAGCGGCAGTGGAATGCTGCTGCCGGTGATCGACGCCGCTGACGCCGGCGACGTCATGCTCCTGGTCATGCAACGCGCCGAGGGCGTGCTGACGTCCGGCCCGATGGCCGAGGCTGAGGCGGTGGCCGCCTTGGTGGACATCGCGACGGGTCTCCAGGACCTGCACTCAATCCCGATCACGCACCGGGATCTCAAACCAGCCAACGTGTTGCGTCACGAGGGCAGGTGGAAGCTCGGGGACTTCGGGATTGCCCGGGACGAGGAGATCGGAACCGGTGACCCGACGTTCCGTGGGGCCGGAACGTTGCCTTACATGGCACCAGAGCTGTGGGAACTGAAGTCTCCCACGGTCAAGACCGACCTATATGCGCTCGGGTGCCTGGCGTTCGAGCTGCTGGCCGGCGTTACGCCGTTCACCGGGGACCTGAATGCGATCCGCGACGGCCACCTAAATCAGGCCCCGCCCGAGGCACCCTGCAACGACCTCGTGCTCAAGAAGCTCATTGCCCGCCTCCTGGCGAAGCGACCGGAAGACCGCCCGCAGGATGCCCGAGCTGTGGTCGAGCGGCTCAGCCGGGTGCTGGTGCCCCGCACTCCGGTCCAGGAGTCCATCGCGCGCGGTCTCGAAGCCCACGTTGCCGCGAAGGCTCGTGCCGACTCCGCGCGCTTGCTTGCGCAGGCGGCCGAGGACACGCTGCGCCAGCAGACTGCCCAGGCCGAGGCCGACCTGCGCGAGATCATGGAAGACGCGCTCATCGATCTGCAAGCTATCGAGCCGAACGCGGCCCTCGAAACGCGGGGAACCACGGGAGGCTCAGTCAGGGCGGTACCGAGCTTCAGCCTGACTGCTGACGAGGTCAGGCTTCGGATTGAACTGTGGGAAGGCATGACCACGGACCAGCCGGTCCCGAACGACACGATGGTCGTGGCTGGCTGCGTCGTGATCACAAATCCGAACTTCTACAGCGAGTTGAACTCGGCCAACGTCGTCTACGAGCAGGTCGGCGACCGCCTCGTCTGGCAGGTCTACAAGTTCCAGTCCAGCTTCGTGACGCCCGACAAGTACAAGTTCGGGCCTCATGGGCGCACCCACGGTCTTCGGCACGGCGAGTTCTTCGACTCTCAGCAGCGATACTTCATGCTCCGCCCAGCAGGCATTCATGTCTGGAAGCACACTGTCAGGCGGCTGACTGCCGAAGCCCTCTTGGAGCTGTTCCAGGAGGCTGTTGATCTTCACCCTCCGGACCCGCGTACCGGCATCTGGTCGTAGTCTCCGATCTGGTCTGTTCCCGACAGGAGCGCTGCTGTCGGGAACAGACCAGATCGGTGCCCAGAGCTGCGGGAGATGACGGACGGCCTGGGGCACTGGCTCACGCCCGTTCACCTTCTCCATGGACAACATCTTCGCGGCCACGTCGGCTGTCACGCAGTTGGGCGTCGCCTCGGTCGTGAAGCATGCCGATGTAGGGCGTGTGAGTAACCTGGTAGTGCTTCGAGGCCGGTTGTGGGTGAGCCCTGCATCAGATCCGCACAGCCTTCAGTGCGTGGCCTCTGCTGACTGCGGCAAGCGGTGTGGGAAGCGCCTGGAGCGTGAGCGCGTCTGTGCGCCCGTCGAGGTACAGCTGGGGGCACTCGGTTATGTCGAGGCTTACGTCGATCCGTTCGGATGGCTTATCGACGGACACCGCTGGCTGTCTCAGCTCTGCATGGACCACGCTGCGCAGGGCTTTGCAACGGTCTCAGGACCCGAGCTTCGCCCGTTCCATGGCGAGCGCGACGCTGCCTATATCCGCTCGTATCGGATCGATGCCCGATTCGACCAGGCCGAGCCGACGCCTAGCGTCTGCCTCGTCGGCTAGCGGGCCTACGGGACCGAGCGGGTGCTCCGCCGCCTGTGAGGTCCTGCCCTGACTGCCAGTGCGACCTGAGTGACCGTGCGAGGGTGTCTGGCCGGTAGCGTGGCTGCTGGAGGCATCCGACCGGCTGCTGGGCCCCCTGGTGGAGGGCGGGTCGCGTACCCGGTGGACGGGCTCCGCAGCCATCCCGATGATCACGCCAAGATCACTCAACTCCCTCTGGCGGGATGCTCTGACCTGGCGGCGCGCCGGGGCGGATGTCGGTATGCTCGCCGCTACCCTGACAGCATGGGTGATCGTGATCTGATCAGCGAAGGGCAGCTGGAGGTTGCAGTGGTCGTCACTGCCCCCGGCCGCAATGTGCTGGTGCATCGCCCGGTCCGGTCCTCCGCTGTCCGACCGAGCCCATGGTCCACCCTCAGGGCTCGGACCGAAGGCGACAGTCTTCAGGCTGCTGTGCGGCTCATCGATGTGCCCTGGCTGCGTGATCGGGTCTCCGGCAGCATGCTCAACTACCTGGGCCGGGTCCGCGGGCTCACTGGGCAGTTCTCCGCAGTCGATGTCTACGAGGTGGGCTGGACCGGAGCCGGCACCGCCACCTTGAAGCGGGACGGCATGCTCTACGAGGCCGACTTCGTGAACCTGGATGAACTCGCCGGTCTCCCGCTCACCCAAGCTGGCGCTGCGGCATTCGCTACCTACGCCAAGTCCTTGGAGAAGCCTTCGACTCCGAGGTTGACCTTGCTGCTGAGGAGCCCTGTCACCTCCACCGTCGAATCGACGGTGGAGGACATCTTCGCGGTTGAGGAGAACTCGTACTTCCTGCGGGACCTCCTGAATCTGCTGTACGTCGAGGGCACGGGAGAACGCTGCACCCTGCGGTAGGACCTGCGACACCTAGAGCCGGCCCTTCTTCCGCAGGTAGACGACCGTCCGCCGGTGCGTCGCCACGAGGAGGTCGAGCTGGCCCTGGCTCAGGCTGTCTCTGGGGGTCGCCACGAAGGCGACGGGCCCTCGAAGAGGTTGGGCACCCGTAGCGCCGTTCAGACGCCAGCGCATGCCTCCCGCGACCCTGTTGATCGCCCGGTAGTCCCGGCCCCACGACTCGTACGGGTCGAACACGCACAGGCGTACGGGCGGGCATTTTTCGAGAGGATAAGTCTGAAGGCACCCGCCTCCCTTGCGGCCTTCTGCGAGGAGGGCCTGTAGATCCGCAAAGCGGTCCTGTCTGAAGACCAGAAGTCCGCCGGGCTCTAGGGCTGCGTAGCGGATAACTGGGGCGGTCGTGGCGTGATCGGCCACGGGGCCCCTCGGGCAGGTGCTCACAGAGGGCACAGTGCCAGATGGATCGGCGCGGAGGACCAAGCCACGCGGGCGTCTCGGGGCTGGTGAAGCCGATTCGTGGTCGATGCAGAGCGAGTGCGGCCTGCGACCGGTCCGGAACGTTCCGGTATCTCACCGAGTGTGTTCACCAGCCGCGAGGCCAGGCGCGAACGGGCCGAGCGAAACTCTCGCTCGGCCCGTTCGACTTCCTGGTTCTGATCGCCTAACGCGCGGGCTACTTCTCCAGTCGCAGGTACCAGAAGCCGGCGTCATCACGGTCTTCGACCGTTGCGGGGGTCAGCTTCCCGGAGCCGTCATCGACCTGGACCTGCATCCCGGGCGTGAGCTGCTGGTCGAGAGCGAACTCATGCACGAACGTGAGGCCGCCGGGCTGAACGTTGTCGACGTCTGCCGGGACGACCATCCTCTGAAGGGTCTGGGCCATGGCATCTTCTCTCGGGTCGGAACTCGATCGTACTCGCCACTCCTGCGGGAGGATAGTGACCGATGTCATAGTTCCAAGGGGTTGCTCCACAATGCCAGCACGGGTTCGAAGTGTGCCGCCAGGCTTGCTCGCGCAGCCTTCCGGGCATTCTCGGTGCTGCCGTCGCGGTTACTCAGAGCAGTCGGCACCTCCAGCGTGTGATCCGCGACGCAGATGTCGTAGTGCACCGGATTGGTGCGGTAGGGGTCGCCGTCCGCGCCCGTGACATCGGTCGGCCAGATCGTGTAGCCGACATCAAGAATCCGCTGGGCGATCACGGTCTGATACCGCTGCTGGTTGGTGCCTTCGGCAAGACGGTCCGGCGTCCATCCATCCCGCAGCGCGAAGACGCTCAGTACCCAAGCAGTTGCCCCCGGAAGCCCTAGTGAAACTAAGACTGGTTGGTAGAGCTTCCTGTAGTTCAAGGCGTGGAGCACGGCACGGTTCACGTCCTGGCACCACCACCGTAGGAGTGTGCAGGACGGGTCGAGGGCCGGGGTCTCCGCCCGCAGCGTGACACTCTGGGGGTGGTTGGGAGCGGGCCCGTTTGAAGCCTCCATATGTCCAGTTTGGGTGCGACCCAAGCAGCGCGCGCGACGACCGTTGGCCACCCCCGCCCAGACCACAGCACCTACGCTGACCCGTCGCCAACCACGAAGTCAACGGCCGCCAAGGAGGTCTTGCTGGTCAGCCGACGAGGCCCTGACAGTCTCCCGCTGAGCCCTCCGGAGCGGAGTGGGCGGTCGAGCGGTGAGACCGTCAGGAAGGGGCCGGGCCGGTCTAAGTCCTACTGGAGAGTGAGAAGTGCGCCGCGGTCGACGGCCTCACGAAGGACGGTGGCGAACTCCTGGGGGAGGACGGTGACGGCATCAAGCGCGGCTGTAGTCAGCGGGATCTCCTCCAGCAGGTACTCGCCTCGTCCTTCCTGGCTGAACTCGGGTCCGGTGCGGTCCTCGAAGTTCCACGTGTCGATGGTGGCGAGGTAGAAGTCCTGGCGCTCGTCGTCGGTCTCGATGGTGTGGAGGAGGCTGACGATCTGGGCCTCGCCGGCGATCTCCTCGCGGACTTCGCGGAGCAGGGCCTCTTCGGGGCTGGCGTCGGTGGGCTCGATCTTGCCGCCGACGATCACCCAGTATGGGTCGATGCCGGGGCGGATGCGCTTGATCAGCAGCATGGTGTTGTTCGGGGTGAGGAGGACGGCGCGGACGCGGTGCTGCACGGTGGTCTCTTCCTGGTGGGTGGGTGGTCAGTGGAGGAGCCAGCCGCCGTCGACGTGCAACGACTGGCCGGTGATGAAGGACGCGCTGGGGCCGGCGAGGAAGGTGACCGCAGCGGCGACGTCCTCGGGCCGGCCCCGGCGGGGGACGCACTGGCGGCGGATCTGGTCTTCGGGCCGGGCGCGGTGGTGGGCGGGCAGGTCGTTCTCCGCCTCGACCTGGATGGCCCCGGGCAGAACAGTGTTCACGCAGATTCCGGCCGGGCCAAGTTCCCTGGCCAACGAGCGGGTGAGGCCGATCAGTCCGGCCTTCGCGGTGCTGTAGGCGGTGAGCCCGCGGCGGCCAGCACGGGCGTTGACGCTGCCGATGTTGACGATCCGGCCCCACTGCCGGGCCGCCATACTGGGGGTGACGGCCCGGCAAGTGCGGTAGTGGATGGTTAAGTTGGTCTCGATGGCACGGGCCCACTGGTCCTCGCCGAGGTCATCCCATGGGGTGCGGGGGTAGGCACCCGCGCAGTTGACGAGAATGCCGATCGGACCAAGCTCGGATGCGACCTGGCTGGCCAGCGCGGCGACGGCGTGCGGGTCGGTGAGGTCGGCGCTGACCTCGATCCCGGGGCGACCAGTGCGGCGCACGTCTCCGAGCACGGTGCGGGCCTGGTCGATCTGCGCCAGGTGGCCGACAGCAACGGCCGCCCCGGCGGCGGCCAGGGCCCGGCAGATCGCGGCGCCGATGCCGGTACCCCCTCCGGTGACCAGTGCGACCCTGCCCTGGAGCGGGAGTGCGGCGATGGGCAGGTCAAGCCCGGTTGCTGTGGTCATCGTCTGTCCAATCGTCGGGTCCGGCCGCGGGGGCCGGCTGGGTGCGGGTGAAGACCTCGCAGGCCGTGTCGGGGTGCTGGACCTCGGCGAACTTGGCCAGCAACAGGAGCAGGTCGTCGCCGGTCAGGAGGTCGGGTGGGATCACCCCGAGAATCCGGAGTACGAGGAAGTGGCGGAGCTGGGCGAGGGCCCGGTCCGGGTCGAGCCCGGCGGCTGGGGCGAGGTCGGAGCGCACGCGCTCCAGCAGGCGGGTGATCGCCGCTCGGCGTCCGGCTCCGAGAGGCCAGGTGTAGCGGACCTCCAGGCGGCGGTGGCGCTCGTCGTGGTCGACATGCTGAAGGTGCGGGGTGGTGACGGGCGGCAGGTGCAGCGGGAGGGTGCGGGCGTACACGGCGGGCTGGTAGGTCGGCACGAGCCAGCCGCCCAGGCCGAGCAGGTACCAGAGCAGGACGGCGATCTCCCCGGCGAGCGTGTTGCGGCCGGCGTACTCGAAGTCGAGCCAGCACAGCGGATCAGCGATGTTCGGCTCGGTCGGGTCGCCCTGGGTGAGGGCAGTGGTCCAGCGACTGCCCGGGGCGAGGGCTTGCCGGGCCTCCCGGATAGCGGTGGGCAGGTCGAGCCGCAGCAGGTGGCTGTTGACGACGAAGGTGTGGCCGGTGAGTGTGCTGAGCGGGATCGGAGTGCCGGTGCGCGGGGCGGGGACGGCCAAGTGGCCGGACAGGTACCAGGTGTCGAGTCGGCCGCCGGGGCGGATGCGGTCCAGGTAGAGGCCGGACACGCAGGCGTCCAGCGGCGCGGTGCGGGCAGTGTCGGCGACGGCGGCTAGCCAGCTGTCGCAGACGGCGTCGATCAGCGCGGTGACCCTCGGCAGGACGTCGAGGTGGCGGTCAGCGGTGGAGATGAGGTCGCCCAGCAGCATGGTGCACCGGCCACCCGCGAGCACGTCCTCGTAGGCCACCAGGTGCCCGTTGGCCAGCTCGGTGCGGCCCAGCAGCTCGGGCACCGGCAGGAGCTGGGAGACGGCCTGCCAGCCCCTTACCTCGGCGTCGGCCGTCACCGAGTCCAGGACCTTGCAGAAGACCGGCGTGGGGGCGGTGTTCATGCGCGGCTCGTCGGCAGGGCGAAGGTGGCCAGCCAGTGGCCCAGCACGGTAGTGGCCAGCTCCACAGCTCGGTCCCGGTCCTCGCGGGCCTCGCGTCGCAGGGCGGCGCCGGCGGCCGGGTCGCGCTCCAGGAAGACGGCCAGGGCGTCGTCGTCGGAGGAGCACTCGGTGCCCTCGAAGCGGAGCATCACCTTGGCCAGCAGAGCGGTGATCTTGAAGAGGGCCCGCAGGTCGGGGGCGCCCTTGAGGAGCTGACGGCGGATCTCGACGGCGGCCTGCACCCCGGCCTCGACGCTGGCGGCGATGTCGGTGGCCGCGTCCGGGGCGGGCAGGGCGAGGCCGGGGCGGCACCACAGCGGGGCGAGGGCGCCGGAGCCGATCAGGGCGAGGACGTGCAGCAGCCGGGAGGTGACGGCCCCGGTGCGGCACTCGTCCGAGGTCAGCACGGTGAGGCCGAGCTTGACGCCGCCGAGTTCGGCTTCCAGCTCGGCCAGGGCCTGCCGCAGCTTGGGCGTGCTGTCCTGGTCGGCGACGACGAACACGTCCAGGTCGGACCAGCCGTGCTGGTACTTGCCGCGGGCGCCGCTGCCGGTGACCGCGAGCAGGTCGATGACGGGCGGCTGCTGGAGGGTGGTGCGGTCCAGCAACTCGGACAGGTAGGACTCCAGGTGGACGGGCAGGCCCAGCGCGTTGACCGGCACGGTGGTCGGCTCCCGCAGCGGCCAGCGGTGGGCCAGCGCGATCCCGTCGAGCCGGCGCTCCAGGTGCAGGCGGCTGCCGTTGTTGTCGATGACCTCGTGCGCGAGCGAGGCGACCTGGGCCGCCCCGCGCCGGGCCTTGACCGCGTCGCGCTCCACCACGTCGTCCGGCCCGGCGGTACCGCGCTCGGCCCGGACCTCGGGTGAGGCGTCAAGGTAGACCACGTTCAGCTGGCTGCCGAGCATCCGCCGCAGCTCGGCGGTGGCGTCCTGGTCGTGCAGGGACTCGATGGTCACCTGGTCCAGGAAGTGGTGGGCCGCGCAGTAGCGGTCGAGGCCGTCGACCAGCAGTTCGGCCCGCACCACGGCCGGGATTCCGTACGGGTCGGCGATGCCCGCCCGGTGGGCGGCGTCCTCGATCAGGTACCCGATCTTGAGGCGGGCGTACTCGTGGCGGGTCCGCAGGTACTCGCCCGCCGTGCTCTTGCCGCTCTCCGACATACCCCCGAGGGCCACGACCCGCACGCCCGCCAGCGCGCCGGACGGGACCAGGGGCGTGAGCGGGTGAAGGTGCCGGCGGATCTCGTCCTGCACGGCCATCACCCGGCGCTCGCCGACGACGATGGTCGTCGCCCACCTGCCCTCGTCGGCCAGCCGGTGCAGGTGAAGGTGCAGGTGCCGCTGGTAGTCCGCGTAGGTCGGCGTGACGTGGTGCTCGTGGGAGAGGCTGCGGGCGGTGCCGATCACCAGGTCCTCGTCGTGCAGCAGCACGATGCCGTGCTCGGCGGCCTCAGCGGCCCGCAGGTCGGCCGCGAAGGGCTCCAGCAGGACGCGGGCCCGGTCGGCGGCCTCCTCGACGCTGAGAAGCCGCTCGCGCACCGCGACGGTGGCGGCCAGCGACGCCTCCAGCATCGGGATGCCCCGGTCCATCAGCCGCACCGCGGCGGTGGCGGCCCGGCGGGAGCGTTCCAGGTAGGAGTGGGCCAGGACGTCGGCGACCTCCCCGATCGACCCGCGCTCGAACCACCAGGTGCCCATGCCCATGGCCTTGATCGTGTCCCAGCGCGGGTCGCAGTCGTCCAGCCGGCCGGTTGCCTGGGCGGCCGGGCCGACCCGGCGGGCCAGGATGCCGATCTGCTTGGTCTTGCCCACGTTGTCGGGCCCGCTGAACGCGATGGTGACGGGCCGGGTGGTGGTGTGGCTGTGCTCAGGTGCGATGGACACTGCTGCCTCCACGGGTGCTGCACACGGTCTCGAAGCTGCGGGGTGCCCCGGCTACGGCCAGGGCATGGGGTCAGATCGGCACGTCGTCCGGAGCGGTGGCGGCCGGGCGGGCGTGGCCTGCGGCGCCGGCCTGGTCGTGGTGCAGGATCAGGCCGGGTAGGAGGCCGATGGCGACCGCGTGGCCGAGCAGCCACAGCGCGGCCAGGACGTCGCGGAGGCGGTCGTGGGGCTCGCCCCGGTGCTGGCCGCTCACGTCCGGTCCACCGAGAGGTCGGCCCATACGGTCTTGCCGTACGGGTCCAGGTCGACGCCCCAGATCACGGCGAAGCCGTCCACCAGGACCAGGCCCCGGCCCGACTCACCGTCGGCGCCGGGGATCAGTACGGGCAGGGAGCAGGAGCCGTCGCGCACCGAGAGCCGCACGGCCCGGCCCACCCGGTTGGTCACCCGCTCCGCGCTGACCAGCATCTTGGTGGTGCACCCGGTCTTGGCGGCGTTGGTGACCAGCTCGGTGACGACGAGCTCGGCGTCACCCACCAGGTGCTTCAGTCCCCAGCTGACGAGCGCGTCGCGCACGAGCTCGCGGGCGGCCGAGGCGGACTGTGGCTCGTAGTCCAGCGATGCCGCCGTGGGCGGCGCGGTCGGTTCCGTGCTGGTCAGAACTTGTGTGGTCACGGCCCGCTCCCGGTCACCAGGGCTGCCCGTTCCGGACAGCGGGGGCGGTCCGGTTGGCAGCGGTCGGAGGTTGGCCGCCCGGGTACCTGAGCCAGAGTCGGCTCGCCTGCGGGCGGCTGACTCCAAGTCAACCGGCGTTCCTTCGTTCAAGACCCTGCTGCGGAGGGCCAGTTCTCTTTACCGTGTTTACCGCCACCCGGTGCCGAGAATGGGATAGGCCATGGCCACCCCTGTGACGAACCAGCAGCTCGAAGCAGCCATCACCGACGCCAACCTGACGTTCGACGCGCTCGCCCGCGGCGTGGTCCGGGCAGCAGCCGAAGCCGGCGTCCAGCTGCGGACCAACCCCTCGACGGTGCACAAGTGGCTGCGGGGAGCCGAACCCGACGGTGAGACGGCCAGGTTCATCTGCGAGGCGCTGTTCCGGAAGACGGGACGGATCTACACCCCGGCCGACATCGGGCTACGGTCAGTGGAAGAATCCGATCCGGGCCTCGGGCTGACCATCGGCCCGGACCCGGTGGACGTCCTCGCGCGGGTGTGGAGAGCTGATTTGGACCGTCGCAAGTTCCTGGCTGCCTCGGCGTTCTCCGTCGCTGCGATGCACCTGCCGCTGGAGTACGTCCGCGAAAGCGCCCAGCGCACCGCCGCCATCCGCAGCGGCGCCGTCGCCGGGAAGGCCGAGGTCGCCGCCGTCCGCGACATGATCAGCATGTTCACCGAGCTTGACGAGCGCCACGGTGGCCAGCACGGACGCTCCGCCTTGATCCAGTACCTGCGCTCCGACGTGGCCGCCCTGTGCCGGGGTTCCTTCCGCACCCACGAGGATCGCCGGCAACTGCTGTCGGCCGCGGCGGTCGGCGTGCACCTGGCCGGCTGGAAGGCGTACGACGCGGGCGAGCAGGGCCTCGCCCAGCGGTATTATCATCAGTCGTACGCCCTCGCTGTCGAGTCCGAAGTCGTGGGCCACGACGCCTTCGTGCTGCGGACCCTGGCCCAGCAGGGCATGAAGCTCCGCCACCCGTCCCAGACCTTCGCCCTGTCCGAGACGGCCCTCTCCCGGGTCACCGGACGCTTGGACGCCGAGACCGAGGCCCTGTTCACCATCACCCACGCCCACGGCCTGGCCGCCACCAACCAGCGCCGCCCGGCGGTTCAGGCTGTCCAGCGGGCCCGTGACCTCCTGGACGCGGCGAACGGCGAGGACATGCCGTACTGGGCCCGCTCCTGGGGTCCAGCCCGCGCCACCGTGAACTCCCGCTCGGCGAAGGTCTTCTCCCGGCTCGGCGACCGCAAGGGCGCCGCCGAGAACTACGCTGCCGCCGCAGCGAACAGGCCAGCCGCCACGTACGCCCGCATCCAGGCGCTCGACCTGGTCGCGCAGGCCAAGATGGAGCTGGCCGACGGCGGGATCGAGCAGGCGTGCAGCACCTGGAACAGGGCCCTCGACAGCATGGACGGGGTCAAGTCAGTACGGACCCGCCGCGCGGTGCAGGAGATGCGCAAGAGCCTCGCCCAGTTCAAGAGCCGCGGCGTCACCGCAGCCCACGAGCTGGACGAGCGAGCCGTCCTCTTCCTGTCCTGACCCCGAAAACCCACAGCGCCGTGTGCGCGGTCGGGAGCTTCAACACGCTCCCAGCTCCGAACAGGTTCTCGGGGGAACCCCGCTATGGCCTAGGGAAGCGCACCACGTTGTCGGGCAGCTGGGCCGCCGCCTCGGCCTTGCGCAATCGTTCGGCCAGGACGGCTCCCGCGAGCGTGAGATGGGTGACCTGATCCTTCAGTCCATCGTTCTTCTTCGTCAGCTCGGAAACGCTCTTCCTCAGCTCGGAGACCTTCTTCCGCAGCCGCGCCTCGGCCTCCGGGACCTGGGTCGTCTCGGCGCGGACACGCTCGTAGAACGCGTTCTTCAGGTCCGCGTGCCGCTTCATCAGGGCCATGCGATGGACACCGGCCTCGGCCGCCAAGGCGACCACGGTCAGGCTCCCGTTGGAGACGGTGGGCTGGCCGCTCAGGAGCCGGTCGATGGCGGCACGGATACGGGTGCGCTCATCCTGGTGCTGGTCGTTCATCTCAGGTCCTCGGCTGGTAGGGCAGTGGCATCGTGAGTATCGGCGACTTCGCGTAGGCGGTCCGCATTGCGCTTCAACCTCCGGCCTACCGGTTCGGGAGATGCAGCGGCCAGTGCGTCGAGCTCGTCTGCGCGTACACGCAGACCGCGGGCGTGAGTGTCGGTGCGGACAGCGTTGCCACATCCCAGTTCACAGGCGAATTGATTCGGTGCGATGGCGTTCGGGGCCGGCTCGCAGAGCGCGGTGTCGCGCTTGAACACGCAGATCAGGTGAGCATCAGGATTGTCGAACAGGACCAGTCCGTCACGGGCCAAGAAGTTGGCGGCCTTCTTGGCGAACTTGGAGGTGACGATCTTGCCCTCGAACCGTGGAGTGGCCGCGACTGCGGTCAGGGCCCGGCGGGCAGCAGGCCCGGAGATCTTCTCCCCGGCCGCCATGCGGTCGGTCAAGTTCGCCGCGGTGTCGGCTGCCGCCAGCACGGTCTCGACGTCCAGCTCGCTGTGGATACCACGCCGACTGCGGACGCCGTAGCCGGTGGACGTGCGAGCATCCAGCACCGTGCGCATATGACCATACTGAATCGCAAGCGCGATCAGCCCGCGTGGGCGTCGCGCGACATGCCACGCCAATGTCCTGCGGAACCGGATAAGAGTGACCTCGCCATACGGGTCCTTCGGGATTCCTTGCTCCGGTAGCCCTCGGGACTGAGCCTCCCCGTTCGCCCACTCCACGAAGTCCGCGATCCGGTATCGCAGCCCGGCGAGCTTCAGGGCACCGGGCAGAGGGCGGTTGGTGAGGAAGTCATGGTGGGCCGCGCTGAACAGCAGTTCGCCATCCGGGACCATGCGCTCCAGAACCCGGATGGCGCGAACCACGGGGGCGATCGCAGTCCAGGGAACCTCGCGGTCCTCCCCTCCCGAGATGTGGTTGCCATCCTCATCGGTGACGTTCTTGAAGTGCCGGCTGAAGATCAGGTGATGCCCGGTTGTGCCGTCTGGGTCAGGCTCGGGACAGCAGCCTGACCGCAGGTTCTGAACCTCCTGCGGGCGCATGCCGGTCAGGTACAGGCAGATGACCGCCGCGGCGGTGCCCAGATGCCGGATCAACTCGGCGGCCTCGTCCCAGCTGATGGACTCGCGCCACGGTTGCCCGTTCAGCAGGCCAGTTATCTTGATAGGGAGTGGGGCAGGCGTGTGACGCTCGTCGGCGATTTCCGTCAGGCCATGCCGCTGGTTGAAATGATCGACCTGGGCAGGGCTAGCCCCGGTCGTCGCCGCCACAAAGAGTCTGGCGAGGCGGTGAAAGCCTTTGTGCTCGACTGTCGGCAACGAGGCTCCGCAGCGGACAAGCGGCAGCAGGTACTCCTCCAAGGCAGCCCGCCCTTCAGGGCTGGCGCGGAGCGTGGAAGCGAGATCGGTCATGCGTCGCCTCTCGTTCCAGGCCGCCAGGATGTCGTCCGCGAAGTCCTCGACCAGCCGGATCGACCAGACCAGCAGCGGTCCAATGACTGCTGGGTCGAACGGCTCAGTTGCGTTCTCCACCTCGCTGCCGCCCTGCTCGGCGGGCAGGTAGTCGTCCAAACCCTCGACTGCCCAGGGGGGGCTGGGGAACGCCGGCCGGGTGCGCGGTGAGCTGGTCGTATGCCCAGAGGTCGGTCAGCCGACCCAGTACCCTCTCCATGTAGGTCCGGGTGGCGTCACTGCCGCGATGAGCGGCGTAGGCGGTGTAGTCATCCGAGCTGCAATCTGAGAGGCTGCGGATGCCGCGCTCGACCAGCCACTGAGCCATGATCATCCACTCGTGGCAAGTCATGACCAGCTCTGCGGCCCCCATCCGAGAGCGTGCCGCGACTGCTCGGGTCCTCAGGTAACTGGGGCGGAGTTCACCGTTGATCGTGGCCCAGGCGATCATCTTCAGTTGGTCGTGCACCTCGGCTGGACTGTTTTTCCAGTGGATGGACACCAGGCTGGTAGCGGGGTTGTCGATCAACGGGGCAAGAGACCAAACCTCGTCCCGATAGCGGCTGTTGGGGTGATGATTGTCCGGGCTGATCCACCGGTCCAGCACAACCGGGCTGTCCGGGGTTGGCGCCGGCAGACGATATGGGTCGTCGTCACCGGCAACTAGAGTGGCGCTCATGGGGTGAGATCGCCTTTCAGAAGGAGGTCTACCAGCATGCGGTCGGTGTCGTTGACCTTGGCCAGGGCGGCATGCCAGGTGGAATGGCCGACCTTGTCGCGCAGGTCCTCCAGCCTCAGCAGGTGGTCGTGCCAGCGGTCGTTCCAGTGCTGCTCAGGCAGAACAGACTGCATGCTTGCCAGCTGCTGGTGCAGATGGGCGAGGCGGGCATGGTGGCCGGGATGAACATGTGCGTTCCGGCAGGCCAGGCACAGCATGAACTCCGCTCCGCAGCCGCCGTCGGAGTGCGGCCACGGGCTGGTGTTCTCATCTGCGCAGTCGGCGGTGGCGGTTTCCAGGTGTTCCGGGTCTGGGATGTCGCTCAGTTGGCCACCGAAGACGGTGGCACGAGCCTTCTCCAGGGCCGCGGTGGCACCCTCCTCGAAGATCTCACGGGAAGCAGCCTGAACGCGCCGGTCGGGTAGGACGTAGACACTCTGATGTGTGCGCTGGGAGTGCTGGAGAGGGCGCCCCTCCTCTACGACGGTGCTCCGCCGGACCCGCTGGAACGGTGAACCGCGGAGTCCTAGTGAACGCCCCCAGCTCCCCGCAGACTGATCGGAGATGCCGAATCGTAGAGGACCAACTGGACGTGGCCGGTCCATCTTCTTGTCCTCGCGCATGGTCTTGAAGGTGCGGAACGTGATCAGCAGATCGGTACCCGGAGCCAGCTCCGCCGCGAGAACCCTGCCGTGCAGGGTGGCCTCCAGAGCCTGGGTGATCAGCCGCCCTGGCGAATCTGCTCCGGAGTCGGTGATGTTTTCGGTGGAGAACCAATGCCCTCTGCCGGCCCGGCGCTTCTGGATCTGTACCTGGTAGGTGATCGCCTTCGTCTCGCCGGCCGACGGCGCTGTCGTGGGCGCTGGCATGTGGTTGAGGACGCTGAGGTTCCAGCCGAACCGGCCGGTTAGGAGCACACCAAGGGCCGTGGCCTCGCGATTCGTCAGGAACAGCCGATTCCACACCGGTCCGGCGGCTGCGGAGCGGAGCAGGCGACGGTTCCACAGGACCCGGTGGCCACCTGGCGTAACCGAGTGGGGAACGTCGCCGGTGCGGGCTAGGTGGTCGAGCGTCCTCCCGATCCGCCAGTCTTCGCTGCCCTCGATGAGGTGCCCGGCTCGCCATCGCTCCAACAGCTCCGTGTTCTCACGGATGCGAATCCTCGCGGTCCGGAACTCCCGCTGAGCGGCCAGTAGTACCTGCTTGCGTTCTGCCTCATCAAAGGACTGCTGTTCGCTCCTCGGCCCCGGGACGCGCCGGGAAACCTCCTCTGCTGCTGGCCCGGTTCGCATGCGCGCGTCTTGCAGCAGCAGCACCCGGAGGCGTGCGAGGATGCCCTTCCCGTGACTGCTGGCGATGTTGATCTGGCGCCACCGCCTCATAGTGGCCACATCAAGATCATCCAAGTCGCGTGGGATCGGCTTGCGATGCTCCAGGAAGCGCACGAAGGCCAGCAGCGTGGACCAGTAGGCCAGAGCCGTGCTGTGCTGGGTCCACCCACGCGATGCGCGGGCGAAGGCAGCAGCCAGCGAACGCTGCATCGGTTCGGGTGCCGCCAGCGTGGTGAAGTCGAACTCCTTGGAGAAGCCAGCCTTGTTGACTACCGTCACCACGAGCCCGCCGGGTGGCAAGGGCTGAACGGCATGGTGATCGTGAGTGGGGAGTGTTGCCCGGCGCCCGCGTCCGCTCATGAGCCCACCGCCGGAAGTGCATCGACCAACTTGTCCACCAAGATCTCCACGTCCTGGATTCCCGTGGTCTCCCGTGCGAGCCGGGCGAACACCCCGTCCAGGTCCTCGATCTCGTGCTTGCCGGGGTCGGTGTCGGTAATCGCGAGGATCGACTCCAAGCGCAGGTGCGACACCGGTGCTAGATAATGGCGCCTAGTGGTCTCCACGTCCGCGTGCCCCAACAGTGTCATGACCAGGAACCACGGGTCGCCGAACAACAACGCGAAGTCCCGCCGGTCCGCAGGTTTCAGCCCGAACCTCGTCTCCATCAGCTTGTTCAGCAGGATCAGCATGTAGAGAGCCATGGAGTGCCTAGCGGAGTGCGGTGTCGCCCACGGCGATTTGCCCCGCACCTCGGCGAGTCGGAAATCCCGCCCCAGCTTCCGCTGGTCTGAGGTCAGCAGCACCTCCTCGCAACGGAGGTTGGCGTTCCTGAAGACAGTGTTCCAACGGTCCGTCAGCATCGGCAGGCCCTGCTCGGTCAGCCACAGCCACGCCGGCTCCGGCCCATCAGGTCCTTCCATGAACAGCCACCGGCGCTCGCGCCAGTCCAGGAGATCGAGCTTCTGCTCCCCTTCCCTTCCAGCGCGGTCAACCCAGCGGACCTTCGGCACCCTGCCGTGCGTCACCTCCGTGATCAGCCGCATCTGGGAGATCCGCTCGTACCGCCCGGCCTCTTGAGCCCGCGCGATCGCCCAAGCCCGTTCGGACTGCACGTACGCGTCAACCTGGCCCAAGGCATCCACACTCGCGTAAAACGTCCGACTCCTCTTCGACCGCGTCAGGGCGGCGGCGACGAGCCCATGGCAGTACCGCCCGTGCCGCAGCCGTTGTGTGGGTAGCTCGAACGTCAGCAGGGCGCCGCCCTCCTGACGCCGGAGCCCCGAACTCAGCGTCAATTGCACGAATGAAGTGTTACGCTCTTCGGTCCGCGCAGCCCACCCGGGCTCTGGTACCCCCAGGTGGGTGTGGCCGCGCAACCCGATGTTTGACCACAACCTCCAGGTCCTGGGTGTCAGCCACGAGACCCGTGAACTGACCGAGTGTGCTGCCCGGTGCTCTCGCCGTCCTACGTCTACCGGCATCGGATCTGCCTTCGCCCACCTGTACAGGCGCGTGAAGGCTGCCGCCTCGCGGTCCCACTTCGCTCCGCCGATCCTCCTCTCGTTCAGCGGAGAGTTGCATCGCCAGTCCCGGTAGTCCGACAGGTCCTGCTCACTCGCATCCCGCCACCTCACGCCGCGTAGCGAAAGGAAGCTCAGCAGAAGCCGGTAGTCCGTCCCATAGTTCCGCCTGGTCTCCCGATCCAGGATGCGGAACTCCTTCGACCGTACGAAGTCCAGCAAGTCGACATCCACGCTGAACTGCGGTGACACGAAGACCGGATCGCCCGGCTTCAGCCCTATTTCTGCCACTGCCGCCGGCAGATCCCTGACCCCCAACACCTCATCGTTCGGCAGCAGCCCCCACTCTCCCGGATCTGGCACCCACGCCACAGTCCACTCGCTCACGACGGCCCTCCCTTCCCCTTGAACACATCCAATCATCAGGGAAGGCGTGAACAGCGGGGAGAAGTGGCCGCAGCGCAAGTTGACGGTCGGTCTGAGCCCCGCGTCCGTGCCCAAGAGCGGCAGCGGGTTCGACTTGGCCGTGGCCTGCGCCGTCCTGGCTGCCGCCGAGCGGCTCGATCCCAGCTCGATCGCTGACCTGCTGATCATCGGTGAGCTCGGGCTGGACGGCCGGGTCCGTCCGGTCCGCGGCATCCTGCCCGCCGTGCTCGCCGCCGCCGACGCGGGCTACCGCCAGGTGGTGGTGGCCGAGCAGACCGCCGCCGAGGCCGCACTCGTCCCCGGCGTCACCGTCCTCGGCGTCCGGAGTCTGCGGCAGCTGGTTGCCCTGCTCACCGGATCGCCGGTGCCTGAGGAGGATGCCGCCCCTGTCGGCGGTCCGGTGGACCCTGCCCTGGCCGGGCTGGTCCTGCCCGGTTCCATCCTGCGCGGGCGGCCGATGGAGAAGCCGCCCGAGCTCGACCTCTCCGATGTCGTCGGCCAGGACACCGCCCGCCGTGCCCTGGAGATCGCCGCCGCCGGAGGCCACCACCTCTACCTCAAGGGCCCGCCCGGGGCAGGGAAGACCCTCCTCGCCGAGCGGCTGCCCGGCCTGCTGCCGCCGCTCACTCAGAGCGAGGCCCTGGAGGTCACCGCCGTCCACTCGGTCGCAGGCCTGCTGCCCTCCGACCGCCCGCTGATCGAGAGCCCGCCCTACTACGCACCCCACCACTCGGCGACCATGCCCGCGATCGTCGGTGGCGGCAGCAGCCAACCCCGACCCGGGGCAGTGTCCCTGGCTCACCGGGGTGTCCTCTTTCTCGACGAGGCGCCGGAATTCTCGGTCCGCGTCCTCGACGCGCTGAGACAGCCGCTCGAATCCGGAGAGGTGGTGATCGCCCGCTCGGCCGGCACCGTCCGGCTGCCGGCCCGGTTCCAGCTCTGTCTCGCCGCGAACCCGTGCCCCTGCGGGCGGCACTCCCGCCGGGGCGGGGGCTGCGAGTGCACGCCGACGATGGTGAACAGGTACCAGAGCCGCCTGTCCGGCCCGCTGCTGGACAGGGTCGACCTCCAGGTCGAGGTCGAGCCGGTCACCAGGGCTGAGCTGCTCGGGACGGTTGACACCAGTGAGACCACCAAAGCGGTGGCCGACCGGGTACGCCGCGCCCGCCGGCGGGCCGTCGCCCGGTACGCCGACACACCGTGGCGCACCAACGCGGAGGTGCCCGGGCACACGCTCCGCACCCGGTGGAGACCGGCCGCCGGCGCACTCACCGACGCCGAACGCGACCTGGAGCGGGGGCTGCTGACCGCCCGTGGTCTCGACCGAGTCCTACGCGTCGCCTGGACGGTGGCCGACCTCGCCGGCCACGACCAGCCGACCAGGGCCGACGTCCAGGCCGCACTGATGCTCCGAACCGGCTTCGTACGCGGCCGCCCGCTGGCAGGTGCCCTCGCCGGCCGGTCCGCAGACCCCGACTCCAACCTGGGCGGCGAGCTCTGACCGACCTTCGCGCCCTGCTGCTGCTCGGCCACCGCACCACGGCGGGCCGGCTCTGCTCACCCGCAGACCGGCCGCCGGCCGATCCAGTCCTGTCGCCGGGGGCCGGGGGCCGGGGGCCGGGGGCGGGTGGCGGGTGGCAGGTGGCAGGTGGGGGCGGCGGGCGTGGGGCCCGCACCATCGAGCCCCGCCACTCCGCTGCTCCCACCACCCCGCGGCCCAACCGACCCCACCACCCCGACCACCAGCACCCACGCACCCATCAACCCACCCAGCCCACCCAACTCACCCGCACGGAGGCGCAGGTGAACCGCTCCCAGCTCAGACTCCCGCTCGCCCTGCCCGAGGAACCTCCCGCCCGGCAGGATGCCGCGACCACCGCCGAGCGACGGGCCCGTGCGGCCCTCTGCCGACTGACCGAGCCCGGCGATGCCGCCATCGGCCGCTGGCTGACCACGGTGAGTGCTACGACGCTGATCGAGGCAATCCGTGGTCAGACTGTGCCGGGGTTCCTCGATCTGGACGCGACCAGACTGGCCGGGTACCAGGCGCGATTGCCCCTCCTCGACCCCGATCGAGACCTGGAACGGGTACGTACGCTCGGTGGGCGGTTCATCATTCCGGGCGACAGTGAGTGGCCCTCCCAACTGGACGATCTCGGCGACAGCCGCCCGCTCGGGCTCTGGATCCGAGGCACCGGTTCCCTCCGGCTGCTGGCCCTCCGCTCGGTCTCAGTGGTCGGCGCCCGTGCCTGCACCTCCTACGGGGCGCACGTCGCCGGTGAGCTTGCCGCCCAGCTCGCCGAGCGCGGCTGGGTGATCGTCTCCGGAGCCGCGTACGGGATCGACGCGGCAGCTCACCGGGGTGCTCTCGCGGTGGGCGGCATCACGGTCGGCATTCTGGCCTGCGGCGTGGACGTGGCCTACCCCCAGGGCAATTCCGAGCTGATCTCGCGGATCGCCGCACAGGGCCTGCTGGTGAGTGAGCTCGCGCCGGGCGAGCACCCGAACCGGTTCCGCTTCGTGCTCCGCAACCGGGTCATCGCCGCGTTGACCAGGGGCACAGTGGTGGTCGAGGCGGCCCTGCGCAGTGGTGCCCTCAGCACCGCTCGGCGTGCGCGGGACCTCAACCGTCACACCATGGGCGTGGCCGGGCCGGTCACCTCGGAGCTGTCGGCCGGAGTGCATGCGCTGATCCGCAGCGGCGCGGCCACCTTGGTGACGGATGCTGCCGAGGTTGCCGAGCTGGTCGGGGCGATCGGGGACGATCTCGCACCGCGACACTCCGGGCCGGTGCTGCCGAGGGATTTGCTGGAGCCCGCCGTGGCCAGGGTGCTGGAAGCTGTCCCGGCCACCGCAGCCGGGGCCCCGGTCGAGCGGCTGGCCCGGCAGGTCGGGCTCTCCGGCGACGAAGTCCTGCAGCGGCTCTACGAATTGGGCTCGCTCGGCTTCGTCGAGCGGTGCGGCGCGCACTGGCGGGTGGTGCGAGGGCGCGGCGGCGCGGCAGGCGGCTCGCCCCGGTCGGCGTGAGCCGCACTCCACCGGATCGAGGGACGACCGAGTGGCGGTAGCGCATTGCAGCGACTCGGTCACGCTACGCTCGCATAGGCTCCTATCAGCACATGACTCGGCAGAACGGCGCAGACCAACGTATGCCCACACACATTCCCGGACGCAGGGTGACTGGTGCCGTCCGGTCCTCGGGAGGGTCAGGAGCGGAGGCACGGCCCGCTGCCGATCTTCAGCCGAAGACGCCACGGGCGACCAACCTGGCCAGGCAGCCCGGGCGGTCCGCCCTCGGTGCCAAGGACGACACCCCCACAGGCCTGGGCGTGCGCCCGCCCGCCGCCCGCCGTGAGCCCGGCGCCCCGCCGGTGGACCTGGCTCCCGGCATCAGCCAAGGCCGCAGCGGCGCACTGCCGGCCGACGCGGCCACCTTGCCGACTGCCGTTGCACCAGCAGCAGCTGCACCGACCTCCGCCGCGCCAGCAGTTGCCGAACCGTCAATCGCAGTAACGTCCGCTACCGCAGCATCGTCTGCCGTGGTCACAGCCGCAGGCCCGGCAGTCACCGACCCGCCCGCCGCCGACCCGTCCGCCATCAAGCCCTCAGTCGCCGGACCACTCGCTGCCGAACCGCCTGCTGCTGAACCACCCGCCGCCCAACCACCCGCCTCCGTATCACCGCCTGCCGCAGCAACGGCCGCAGTGAAGGCAACTGCTGCGACCTCGGCGGGCGGCGAGCCGGCGGTCACCGACCGCACGGCGCTCAACCTGCTCTGGCGTTCGTACAAGGAGACCGGGGATGCCCGGCTGCGCGAGCAGCTGATCCTGCACTACTCGCCACTGGTGAAGTACGTGGCGGGCCGGGTAGGCGTCGGGCTGCCGACCAACGTCGAGCAGGCGGACTTCGTCTCCTCGGGCATCTTCGGGTTGATCGACGCGATCGAGAAGTTCGACATCGATCGGGCGATCAAGTTCGAGACCTATGCGATCAGCCGGATCCGGGGCGCGATCATCGACGAGCTGCGAGCGCTCGACTGGATCCCGCGTTCCGTCCGGCAGAAGGCCAAGGCCGTCGAGCGCACCTACGCCACGCTGGAGGCGAGGCTGCGCCGGACGCCGCACGAGCCCGAGGTCGCGGCGGAGATGGGCATCCCCCTGGAGGACCTGCACGCCATCTTCAGTCAGCTCTCGCTGGCGAACGTGGTCGCCCTCGACGAACTGCTGCACCCGGCGGGCGAGGGCGGTGACCGGCTGAGTCTGATGGACACCCTGGAGGACATCGCCGCTGACAACCCGGTCGAGATCGCCGAGGACCGCGAGCTGCGCCGCCTGCTGGCCACGGCGGTCAACACCCTCCCGGAGCGGGAGAAGACCGTGGTAACGCTCTATTACTACGAGGGCCTGACGCTGGCCGAGATCGGCCAGGTGCTCGGGGTCACCGAGAGCAGGGTCAGCCAGATCCACACCAAGTCCGTCCTCCAGCTGCGCGCCAAGCTGTCGGACATCCGCTGAGTCCACCGCTGAGTCCACCGCCGAGTCCGACTCCACCGCGCGCCACCGCGCTCCGGTGAGCACCGGGAACGGCGGTGGTGGCCGTTCGGGAGTGGTCCAGCGGGAGCAGCCGGGCCTGGCCTGAGCCGAGCAGGGCCAGTGGGTCGAGGTAGCGGTGGCCGCGCAGCAGCCCCCAGTGCAGGCAGCCCCCGGTGCAGTGCCCGGAGTCGTCGGCGGCCAGTTCCCCGATGGCCGCTCCGGCGGCCACCTCGATGCCGGGCGGGAGCGAGCCGGCGACGGGTAGGTACGTGGTCCGTAGCGGCGGGTCGCCGGAGCCCGGGTGGGTGACAGTCACGACCGGTCGGCCCGCCACCACGCCGGAGAAGGACACCACCCCGGGGGCGGCGGCCCGTACGGTCTCCCCGGGCGAGGCCGCGAGGTCGACCCCGCGGTGCCCGGCGGCCCACCGCACGGGTGGCGCGTCGAAGCGCCGCAGCACCCCACCCGGCCCGCCAACCGGCCAGGCCCGCCCACCTCCCGGCCCGGCCTGGCTGACCAGTGTCCCGGTGGCCGGCCAGGAGGCCCGGGCGAACGGCTGCGGCGCGCCGAGCACGAGCACTGCCGTCAGCAGCGCGAGCAACAGCACCCGCCACCGCCGGTCGGGCGCGGGCGGCGGCGCCGAGGAGCGGGCCCACGGACGGGCCGACGTGGTAGGTACGACACAGGTAGCAGCCATGGCATGGGAGGGTCCTCCGCCCCCACAGCCCAGGCCACCCACCACCGAAAACCTGTGGACAACCTGGCCCCTGTGGAAAAGCGGCGAGCCCGAGCCACGCCCCGCCTCACCCGGACGGGTGAATCACCCCCGAGCCGCCGGCCCAGCACAGCCCCCAGCCGGCCCCCGTCCGGCTTCCACCAAGTCCCCACCAGGCCTCCGCTCGGCCCCTGCCCGGCCCCGGCACGTCGCACCAACCACCCCCGCCCCGCCCGCCCACCGAAGGCGGAGTCGCTCGGCGCTCGGCGCTTCCCGTACACTTCACACGCGACCCGGTCCGCCGGGTCGACTTCGCACGCCCCGCCACCGGCAGGGCCCGGCCCCGCGAGGGCGCCGGAATCCCCGCCAGGTGCGAGTGCCGCTCGGTCCACCGAGCCCGCCGCGGTCCAACCGCCCGGGCCGGAGGCTCGGCACGTTCGGGGCGTCAGGCGTGGCGGTCCTCCTGACCGTCACGGACAAACCGAGCCCGACCTGGCAGCACCGCGAAACGCGGCAGCGGCCAGGCGCATTACCTGAGGAGCACGGCTATGGCCGTCGTCACGATGCGGGAGCTGCTGGAGAGCGGCGTCCACTTCGGTCACCAGACCCGTCGTTGGAACCCGAAGATGAAGCGCTTCATCTTCACGGAGCGCAACGGCATCTACATCATCGACCTCCTGCAGTCGCTGAACTACATCGACCGCGCCTTCGAGTTCGTCAAGGAGACCGTTGCCCACGGCGGCAGCGTCCTCTTCGTCGGCACCAAGAAGCAGGCCCAGGAGGCCATCGCCGAGCAGGCCACCCGCGTGGGCATGCCCTACGTGAACCAGCGCTGGCTCGGCGGCATGCTGACCAACTTCTCGACCGTCTACAAGCGTCTGCAGCGCCTCAAGGAGCTCGGCGAGATCGACTTCACGGATGTGGCCGGTTCCGGCCTCACCAAGAAGGAGCTCCTGGTCCTCCAGCGCGAGTACGACAAGCTGGAGAAGACCCTCGGCGGTATCCGCGACATGCAGCGCGTCCCCAGCGCTGTCTGGATCGTGGACACCAAGAAGGAGCACATCGCGGTCGGCGAGGCCCGGAAGCTCAACATCCCGGTCGTCGCGATCCTCGACACCAACTGTGACCCCGACGAGGTCGACTACAAGATCCCGGGCAACGACGACGCGATCCGCTCCGTCACCCTGCTGACCCGTGTGATCGCCGACGCCGTCGCCGAGGGCCTCAAGGCCCGTGCCGGTGTCGCCAAGGGCGACGCCAAGGCCGAGCCGGGCGCCGACCAGCCGCTCGCCGACTGGGAGAAGGACATCCTCGAGGGCCAGAAGGCCGCCGAGGTCGAGGCCCCCGCCGCCGAGGCCGCTGCTGAGGCCCCCGCCGCCGAGGCCCCGGCCGCCGAGGCCGAGCAGGCCTGACGTACCAAGGGTGAGGGGCACTCGCCGGTACGAAACCGGTAGGTGCCCCTCTCTCCCGTGCCGGGGCCGAACCATCAGCTCCGTCGCACCACTCCCCGCAGACACGCGAGACGCGAGAAGAGATTCACACCATGGCGAACTTCACCGCCGCGGACGTCAAGAAGCTCCGTGAGCTCACCGGCGCCGGCATGATGGACTGCAAGAAGGCTCTGGACGAGGCCGAGGGCAACGTCGAGAAGGCCGTCGAGCTGCTCCGCATCAAGGGCCTGAAGGGTGTTGCCAAGCGCGAGGGCCGCGACGCCTCCAACGGCGCCGTTGCCGCCCTGATCGCCGAGGGCAACAACTCCGGTGTCCTGGTCGAGCTCAACTGCGAGACCGACTTCGTCGCCAAGGGTGACAAGTTCGTCGAGGTCGCCGACAAGCTCGCCGCCCACGTCGCCGCCACCTCCCCGGCCGACCTGGACGCCGCCCTGGCTTCCGAGATCGAGGCCGGCAAGACCGTCCAGGCGTTCGTCGACGAGGCCAACGCGACCCTGGGCGAGAAGATCGTCTTCCGTCGCTTCGCCCAGTTCGACGGTGACGGCTTCGTCGCGGTCTACCTGCACAAGAGCAGCCCCGACCTCCCGCCGACTGTCGGTGTCCTCGTCGAGCTCGACAAGGAGAACGCCGAGGTCGCCAAGGACGTCGCGCAGCACATCGCCGCCTTCGCGCCGAAGTACCTCTCCCGCGAGGAGATCCCGGCCGAGGACATCGAGAACGAGCGCCGCGTCGCCGAGGCCACCGCTCGCGAGGAGGGCAAGCCCGAGGCTGCCCTGCCGAAGATCATCGAGGGTCGCATCACCGGCTTCGTCAAGGAGAACTCCGTTCTGGAGCAGGCCTTCGCGAAGGACAACAAGAAGACCGTCGCCAAGGTCCTCGAGGAGAACGGCGTCGCCCTCAAGCGCTTCGCCCGCTTCCGCGTCGGCGCCTGATCACACGTTCCTCCGCGCTTCCCACCCCGGGCAGAGAACCCGCCTAAGGTAGGAAGCGCCGGGCCACCCGCGAGGGCGGCCCGGGACGCGCCGTCGGGCTCACCCAGCGCACCCCAGGTCAGAGGGCGGGCTACGTCGGCACCATGAACGACGAGGAGGCCATTGCCGTGCAGGACACCGTTACCGGTTCCCGCGGCAGTGGCCTCCTCGCGTGTACGCGCAGCTCCGAGGCCCGGCACCCCCGGTCGGCCCGGTCTGTGAACCAGTAGGTGGAGAAGGAGAAGTCCATGCAGGAGACGCAGGAGTCCGCGACCGACGGGACGCGGCGCCGCGTTCTGCTCAAGCTGTCCGGTGAGGCGTTCGCCGGTGGCGGCGGCCTTGGCGTCGACCCGGACGTCGTGCACAAGATCGCCCGCGAGATCGCCACGGTGGTCCGCGGCGGTACCGAGGTCGCCGTCGTGATCGGCGGTGGCAACTTCTTCCGGGGCGCCGAGCTGCAGGTCCGCGGCATGGACCGGGCCCGCTCCGACTACATGGGCATGCTGGGCACCGTGATGAACTGCCTCGCCCTGCAGGACTTCCTGATCAAGGAAGGCATCGAGACCCGGGTCCAGACCGCCATCACCATGGGCCAGGTCGCCGAGCCGTACCTGCCGCTGCGGGCCGTCCGCCACCTGGAGAAGGGCCGTGTGGTCATCTTCGGCGCCGGTATGGGCATGCCGTACTTCTCCACCGACACCACCGCCGTGCAGCGTGCCCTGGAGATCCACGCCGAGGTGCTGCTGATGGGCAAGAACGGCGTCGACGGGGTCTACGACTCGGACCCGCGCACCAACCCCGAGGCGGTCAAGTTCGACTCCCTCGACTACACCGAGGTCATCGCCCGCGACCTCAAGGTCGCCGACCTCACCGCGATCACGCTGTGCAAGGACAACGGCCTGCCGATCCTGGTCTTCGAGCTGCTCGCCGAGGGCAATATCGCCCGTGCGGTGAAGAGTGAGAAGATCGGCACACTCATCAGCCAGGATTCCGCCCGGGCCTGAGTCGAAGTCACGACGGCCGCCGGTAGCGGCAGCCGCAGCACCACCGCCGTCCCGGGCACCGGAAACGGCACCAGAGCAGATGAACCGGACAGGGAGCAGACAGTGAGCGAAGCGATCGAAGAGATCCTCCTCGAGGCCGAGGAGAAGATGGAGAAGGCCATCGCCGTCGCGAAGGACGACTTCGCGGCGATCCGTACCGGTCGTGCCCACCCGGCGATGTTCGCCAAGATCGTCGCGGACTACTACGGCGCGATCACCCCGATCAACCAGCTCGCCTCCTTCTCCGTGCCGGAGCCCCGGATGGCGATCGTCTCTCCGTTCGACAAGAGCGCGCTGCGCAACATCGAGCAGGCGATCCGCGACTCCGACCTCGGCGTCAACCCCTCCAACGACGGCAACATCATCCGGGTGACGCTGCCGGCGCTGACCGAGGAGCGCCGCCGCGAGTACATCAAGCAGGCGCGCAACAAGGGCGAGGACTCCAAGATCTCCATCCGCGCCATCCGTCGTAAGGCCAAGGACGGCTTCGACAAGCTGGTGAAGGACAAGGAGGTCGGCGAGGACGACGGTCGCCGTGCCGAGAAGGAGCTCGACGACCTCACCGCGAAGTTCGTCGCGGTCGTCGACGAGCTGCTCAAGCACAAGGAAGCCGAGCTGCTCGAGGTCTGACCGACCCGCACCTCGGTAGTACCCGCACCCCGCTGGTACCCGCAGCCCGGTAGTACCCCACCTCGGTAGTACCCGCTCCTCAGCAGTACCCCGCTCCCGCACCCGGTTGCCGCCGCCGTGAGTGCCCCGGACGGCCCGGCCGGCTCGACAGAGCCCGGCAGGCCCCAAACGGGTCACTCACGGCGGCCGCCGGTGTACCGGAGGCCTCGCGCGACACAGACTCAGTCCATGCGCGAAGCAGTACCGCAACGCCAGAGCCGTCCGCACCCCGCACCGCCGTCCGCCCCAGGGCAGGAGACACCCGTGGCCCAGCCCGACCAGCAGCCCCGCAAGCAGCGCGGTGGCCGCAACCTGCAGGCCGCGATAGGGGTCGGTGTCGGCCTCGGCGCAGTGATCATCGCCTCGCTGTTCGTGGTGAAGGTGCTCTTCCTCGTCGTGGTGGCCGCCGCCGTGGTGGTCGGCGTCTGGGAGCTGACCAGTCGGCTGACCGAGCGCAAGGGGATCCACACCCCGCTCGTCCCGCTGGCCGTCGGCAGTGTGGCGATGCTCGCCACCGGCTACTGGGCCGGCGCCCAGTGGGCCGCCGCCGCGCTGGCGCTGACCGGGCTGGCCGTGATGGTCTGGCGGATGAGCGAGCCGCCGGAGAACTACCTGCGCGACATAACGGCAGGTATCTTCACGGCCTTCTACGTGCCCTTCCTGGCCACCTTCGTCGCCCTAATGCTCAGCGCCGACGACGGCCCGTGGCGGATCGTCCTCTTCCTGATCGTCACGGTCTGCAGCGACACCGGCGCGTACGCCGTGGGCTACAAGTTCGGCAAGAACAAGCTCGCCCCGACGATCAGCCCCGGCAAGACCCGGGAGGGGCTGGCGGGCGGCATCGCGCTCTCGATGCTGGCCGGCGCGCTGATGATGCAGTACGTCATCGACGACGGCACCTGGTGGCAGGGCCTGATCCTGGGCGGCTGCGCGGCCGTCACCGCGACCCTCGGCGACCTCGCCGAGTCGATGATCAAGCGTGACCTCGGCATCAAGGACATGGGCACCCTGCTCCCCGGCCACGGCGGCATCATGGACCGCCTGGACTCCCTGCTGCCGACCGCCCCCGTGGTCTGGCTGCTGCTCGCCGCCTTCGTCGGCAGCTGACCCCCGCTCGAACCGAGGCCCCGGACGGCCGCCGTCCGGGGCAAGGGCCTTTTCGTCCAGGAGAAGCCGCCGATCATCCGCGTCGGGTCGGACCGCATAGCGCGGCACCACCGGGACTCCGGCAAGGCGGCCTTCCAGGCCGAGGTCGAAGCTGCGGGGCTGAACTGGCGCCAGGAGATGCTCGAGCTCGCCGACGTTCCGGCGCCCGCGTGGGTGGCCGAGTGGTTCGGTATCGAGGCCGGCGCCTTGGTGTTCGTCCGGCGTCGCCGCACCTGGATCGAGAACTACCCGACCCAGCTCGCGGACAGCTACTTCCAGCTCGACACCGTCGAGGGCACCCTCATCCGTGAGGAGAACACGGGCCCCGGCGGCAGCTACAAGCGGCTGGAGGAGAAGGGCCACCGGCTAACCAAGTTCCGGGAGGAGATAGAGGCCCGGATGCCGACGCCCGAGGAGAGCAAGGCCCTGCGCCTTGTCCCGGGTACGCCCGTCGCCGAACTCCACCGGATCGCGTTCGCCGGAGACCAGCCCGTTGAGGTCTTCCGCTCGGTGATGGCCGCCGACCGCCATGTCTTCGCCTACGAGTTCCCCGCCCCCGAGTAGGAGCACCGTGCACATCAGCTACACCTGCCAGCCCAGCCCGGACGCGGCGGTCAACGAGGACTTCATCGTTGCGGGGGAGCGGTTCGTCATCGTCTTGGACGGTGCCACCGCCAGCGGGCTGCCGTGGGGGTGCGAGCACGATGTCCGGTGGCTGGCGACCCGGCTCGGTGGGCAGTTGGCGGGCGTGTTGATCGAGGAGCCGGGGCTCTCGTTGGTGGAGGTGTTGCGGGAGGGCATCGTCCGGACTCGGAACCTTCACCCGCAGTGCGACCTGACCAACCCGAACAGTCCGTCCAGCACGGTGGCCATCGTCCGGGAGCACGAGGGGCGGTTGGACTGCATCACGCTGTGCGACACCCCGGTAATCGTGAAGACGGTGGACGGCGTGGTGACCGCTCTGGTGGACGACCGTACCGCGCACCTTCCGGCGTACGACCGGGACTCGCTGAGCCGTCTGCGGAACTCGGACGAGGGCTTCTGGGTGGCCAGCACCAAGCCGGAGGCCGCAGACCGGGCTGTCACGGGGAGCTTCGCCACGAGCGAGGTGCAGAGCTTCGCCTTGGTCACGGACGGCATCTCGCGGCTGGTCGACCGGTACGGCTGGTCCTGGGAGCAGCTCCTCGGCACGTTGGAGAAGCAGGGCCCCGAGCAGGCCGTTGCCGCGATCCGCGAAGCGGAGCTTGCGACCGAACCCGGCACCTTCCGGGGCAAGCGCCAAGACCGGGGGGCCACTCGGCCAAATTGCGGTCAGGCCCATAAAGCCCTGACCGAGTCGCAGCAGCTTACGGCCCCCCGATCATGCTCGGCCCCAGACCAGGCAGGACACCGGCCAAAACCGCTCCGCCACCCGCGCGGTAACGTGCATGCAGCGACAAAATGGCTCACCAGGTGGGGGGATTCATGAGTGCGAGTGGCGGAGCCGCTGGACCGGTCCGGGGCCTGCGGCCCCTGCATGTCGCGGGGATCGGCCTGCTGCTAGGTCTCGCAGCGTTCGGAGAGCGACTTTCGGCATGGCGTGATGGCCGCTCCTACGTCTTCTGCCACGCTTCGTCCTCAGTCGACCGCATCACTTACGTGGCCCTGCTGCTCGTGCTGATGGCCTGTATATCTGCGGTGGTGGGCGGCCTCGCACTTGTATGGTTCGAGCCGAGAACAGCCGTCCCAGCCGTTGCCTGTCTTGTCGCTGTCGTGATGCTTCTGGTGGCTGCGGATGGCGTCGACGCCCATGGCGAACGCCAGGCTCAGAAGGTAGCGGCCCAAGGGCGAGCGGAGAGCACGTGTGACTACGCGCTGCCTATTTACACGGTGACGCCGGGATGGTTCTGGTGGTGATCGCCGACAGTCGGAGGTCGGCGGAGTATGTGCCTGCCCAATCCGGCGGAGCTGAATAACGTGCTCATGGGGACTGATCCGGGCCCGCCGAGTGGTGGGATCCCGGGCCGTCTCTGGGCCGTGCGAGGTCGGCCAGCGATGACAGGTGACGGCCGAGGCCGAGTGCTCCGCCCCAAGTGGGGCACGGGCCAGTTCTCCAGATCTGCGACACTGGAACAACCATGCCTAAGCCCGGAGAACTCACCTTTGTCGCGCCGCGCGGCGCCAAGCCCCCGCGACACCTCGCCGACCTGAGCCCCGCCGAGCGCAAGGAGGCCGTCGCCGAGCTGGGCGAGCAGCCGTTCCGCGCCAAGCAGCTGTCGAACCACTACTTCGGCCGGATGTCCGACGACCCGGCGAGCTGGACGGACATCCCCGCCGCCAGCCGGGAGAAGCTGACCGAGGCGTTGCTGCCCTCGCTGATGTCGGTGGTGCGGCACGTCTCCTGCGACGACGACACCACCCGCAAGACGCTCTGGAAGCTCTTCGACGGCACCCTGGTCGAGTCCGTGCTGATGCGCTACCCCGACCGGGTGACCATGTGCATCAGCTCGCAGGCCGGCTGCGGCATGAACTGCCCGTTCTGCGCCACCGGCCAGGCGGGCCTGACCCGCAACCTGTCGACGGCCGAGATCGTCGAGCAGATCGGTGCCGGTATGCGGGCCCTCAAGGCGGGCGAGATCCCCGGCGGTGAGGCCCGCCTGTCCAACGTGGTCTTCATGGGCATGGGCGAGCCGCTGGCCAACTACAACCGGGTGCTGGCCGCGATCCGCCGCCTGACCGACCCGGCGCCGGACGGCTTCGGGATGTCCCAGCGCGGCATCACCGTCTCGACGGTGGGCCTCGTCCCGGCGATGCACCGTCTCGCGGACGAGGAGATGAGCGTGCGCCTCGCGCTCTCGCTGCACGCCCCCGACGACGAGCTGCGCGACGAGCTGGTGCCCGTCAACACCCGGTGGAAGGTCGCCGAGGTGCTGGAGGCCGCCTGGTACTACGCGGAGAAGTCCAACCGGCGGATCTCGATCGAGTACGCGCTGATCAAGGACATCAACGACCAGGCCTGGCGCGCCGACCTGCTCGGGCGGCTGCTGAAGAACCACCGCGCCCACGTCAACCTGATCCCGCTGAACCCGACCCCGGGCTCCAAGTGGACGGCCTCCCGCCCGGAGGACGAGCGCGAGTTCGTCCGGCGCCTGCAGGCGCACGGCGTGCCGACCACCGTCCGCGACACCCGCGGCCAGGAGATCGACGGCGCCTGCGGCCAGCTCGCCGCCGCAGGCTGACAGTGACACGGAAGGGGCGTGCGGCATGAGCCGCACGCCCCTTCGGCGTTCCTAGTTCAGCGCGCCCGCTGCCAGTGCGGCGGTCAGGCCGCCGGTGAGCAGCAGGACCGTGCCCGCGGTGGCGGTCCGCAGCAGGGCCGCGCCGAGGAGCAGCCGGGGTGCGGCGCCGAGCTGGGTGAGGGCGGCGGTCACCGGGCGGCGGGAGCTGCGGATCTCGGCGGCCCGGACGAGTACGGCGCCGACCACGCAGCAGAGCACCAGCAGGCCCTCGACGGCGGGCAGTGGCGCCGCCGTGCCGGGCTTGTCGAACCAGTAGCGGAAGGTGGTCAGCAGCAGCGCCAGCGCCAGGGCGAGCACGGCCAGCGGGGTGCCGAGGCGGCGGGCCTCGGCGGTGAGGCCGCGGCCGGCCAGCAGCCGGACCGGGGCCGGCCGCCCGAGCGAGAGCAGCCGCCCGGCCCAGGCGAGCGCGGGGGCGGTGATCAGGAAGAGCCCGGCGGCGGCCAGCGCCCAGCCGAAGAGGGCGGCGTGGCTGGTGGTGCCGAGCCCGGCCGGCAGGTGGACGGGGCGGCCGTCCTCGGCGGCGCCGGGGCGCAGCCCGTACAGCTCCAGGGCGAAGCCGGTGAGCAGCAGGCCGAGCGGGACGGCCAGGCGGAGCGGGCCGAAGGCGGGCACGGCGGGCTGGGCGGCGCGGCCCGGCAGGGCCTCCCGGGCCGGGACGGCCAGCGCGGCCGAGACACCGGCCACCAGCGGCACCAGGGCGAGCAGGGTGACGGGTGCGGCGGGCGGCATCGGCACGCCCATGCCGAGCTCGGGGGCGAGCGAGGGCCCGGCGACGTCGTTGCGCAGCACCAGGAAGAGCAGCAGGGTCAGGGCGCTGCCGAAGGCGCAGGCGAGTGCCGTCTCCCCGGCGATCAGGGTGCGGATCCGCCCGGCACCGGCCCCGGCGGCGGTGAGGCCGGTGATCCGGTCCGGCCGGCCGGCGGGCACGGCCCGGGCGGCGACGGCGGCGAACCAGGCGACGGCCGTCAGCGGCGGCAGGCACCACAGCAGCCGCACCAGGGCCCCGGCCGCCGGGTCGGTGAGCGCCCGGCCGAGCGCCCGCAGCAGCAGGGCGGCGACGAGTGCGGCGGCCGTCGCGGTGAGCAGCCACCGCCCGAGGTCGGCGAAGCGGTAGCCCCGGGCCAGACGGAGGTAGAGCATGCGGACCCCCTTTCAGCGCGCTGCGGAGACGGCGGTGGCAGAGCGCAGGACCGGGGCGGCGGGGCCGGTGAGGCGGCCGTCGACCAGGGCCACGGTGCGGTCGGCGTAGCGGGCCAGCTCGGCGTTGTGGGTGGCGAGCACCAGGGTGAGCTGGTGGGAGCGGGCGGCGCTGGCGAGTATCCGCAGGACCTGGTCCTGCGCCTCCCGGTGCAGGGGCGCGGTCGGGTCGTCGGCGAAGACGACCGGGGGCAGCGGGGCCAGCGCGCGGGCCACCGCGATCCGCTGGCACTGACTGCGGATCAGCTCGGCGGGGCGCTTGCCGGCGCAGTCGGCGACGTCGAGGCGCTCCAGCCACTCCGAGGCGGCGGCGTAGGCGGCCTTGTGGCCGGCCCCGGCGAGCAACAGCGGCAGGGCGACGTTCTCCCGGGCCGTCAGCTCCGGCACCAGGTGCGGCTCGGAGCCGACGAAGCCGAAGCGGTCGCGGCGCAGCCGCTCACGCCCGGCCCGGCCGAGGGTGTGCACGGGGGAGCTGTTGAACCAGACCTCGCCCTCGTCCACCGGCAGCAGGGCGGAGAGACAGCCGAGCAGAGTGCTCTTCCCGGAGCCGCGCGGGCCGGTGATGGCGAGCACCTCGCCGTCCCGGACACCGATCGAGACGCCACGCAGGGCCGGGGTGCCGTCGTGTGACTTGACGATCCCCCGTGCCCACAGCACGTCGTTGTCAGGCGGGGCCGCGGACATGAAGATCCATCCTGGGTGCTGCGCAGGGATATGACAGTCGTCAGATTAGAACGACAGAGTCACGCCGCGGTTGCGGCACACTGACCCATCCGGGGGCAATTCCCCCCTAATCCGGCGTGTTTGCCCGGAAATAGCTGCACCGAAGGGCGGCCCCGGGGGAGTGGGGCCGCCCTTCGGCGGAGGGTGGGACGGAAAGATCAGGTGATCAGATCTTGGCCCAGGCGTCGGTCAGCGTGACCCGCAGGATCTGCTCGATCTCGTCGAAGGTCGACTGGTCGGAGATCAGCGGCGGGGCCAGCTGGATGACCGGGTCGCCACGGTCGTCGGCGCGGCAGTACAGGCCGTTGTTGTACAGCTCCTTCGAGAGGAAGCCGTAGAGCACGCGCTCGATCTCGTCGTCGTTGAAGGACTCCTTGGTGACCTTGTCCTTGACGAGCTCGATGCCGTAGAAGTACCCGTTGCCGCGGACGTCGCCGACGATCGGCAGGTCACGCAGCTTGTTCAGCGTGCCGAGGAACTTCGACTCGTTGTCGAGCACGTGCTGGTTGAGGCCCTCGCGCTCGAAGATGTCGAGGTTGGCCAGCGCCACCGCCGAGGAGACCGGGTGGCCACCGAAGGTGTAGCCGTGCAGGAAGGTGTTGTCACCCTTGTAGAACGGCTCGGCGATGCGGTCCGAGATGATCGTGGCGCCGATCGGGGAGTAGCCCGAGGTCATGCCCTTGGCGCAGGTGATCATGTCCGGCACGTAGCCGAACTTGTCGGCGCCGAACATGGTGCCCAGACGGCCGAAGGCGCAGATGACCTCGTCCGAGACCAGCAGCACGTCGTGGCGGTCGCAGATCTCGCGCAGGCGCTGGAAGTACCCGGGCGGCGGCGGGAAGCAGCCACCGGCGTTCTGCACCGGCTCGACGAAGACGGCGGCGACGGTGTCGGCGCCCTCGAACAGGATCGCCTGCTCGATCTCGTCGGCGCACCAGCGGCCGTAGGCCTCGGGGTCGACGGTGCCGTCGGGGCCCGCGAGGTACGCCGGGGCGCGGTAGATGTTGGTGTTCGGCGCCTTGTGGGTGCCCGGCACCAGCGGCTCGAACGGGGCCTTCAGGCCCGGCAGGCCGGTGATGGACAGGGCGCCCTGAGGGGTGCCGTGGTAGGCGACGGCGCGCGAGATGACCTTGTACTTGGTCGGCTTGCCGGTCAGCTTGAAGTACTGCTTGGCAAGCTTCCAGGCGGTCTCGACAGCCTCGCCGCCACCGGTGGAGAAGAAGACCTTGTTGAGGTCGCCCGGGGCGTAGTTCGCCAGGCGCTCGGCCAGCTCGACGGCCTTCGGGTGGGCGTAGCTCCACACCGGGAAGAAGGCGAGCTCCTTGGCCTGCTTGGCGGCGGCCTCGGCCAGCTCCTCGCGGCCGTGCCCGGCCTGGACGACGAACAGGCCCGCGAGCCCGTCCAGGTACTTCTTGCCCTTGTCGTCCCAGACGTAGGTGCCCTCGCCGCGCACGATGGTCGGCACGGGGGAGTTCTCGTACGACGACATGCGGGTGAAGTGCATCCACAGGTGGTCGTAGGCGGTCTTGGAAAGGTCCTTCTGCGCCGGGTCGGCTGTCATCGGGTGCCCCAGGTGTAGGTCTGTTTCCGGAGCTTCAGGTAAACGAAGCTCTCGGTGCTCCGCACGCCGGGAAGGGCGCGGATGCGCTTGTTGATCATTTCGAGCAGGTGCTCGTCGTCCTCGCAGACGAGTTCGGCCAGCAGGTCGAACGAGCCGGCGGTGCAGACCACGTAGTCGACCTCGTCGAAGGCGGCCAGCGCGTCCGCGACGAGCTCGACGTCGCCCTCGACGCGGATCCCGACCATCGCCTGCCGGGTGAACCCGACGGTGAGGGGATCGGTGACCGCGACGATCTGCATCACGCCTTGGTCGAGCAGCTTCTGGACCCGCTGCCGCACGGCCGCCTCGGACAGGCCGACGGCCTTGCCGATCGCGGCGTACGGGCGACGCCCGTCCTCCTGGAGCTGCTCGATGATCGCCTTGGAGGCGGCATCAAGGGGAACGCTGGCGTTCCGGTCTCGGTTGGCCACGACGCCACTGTGCCTGATCGCCCGCGTCCGTGCAAGCCGCCCTGCTGCTGATTTCGTCGTTGATTCGAAAAATGCATGCGGATTGCGTTGTCTCCCGAGATGACCACTGCCGATACCAACAGCGGTAGAGGTACCCTTGCCGGGTGCGCGCGCTGACGTGCACAGACCCAGTGGACCGCGGCTTCGACAGCCCGGCCACTCGGCGCCCGGTACCCTGGCGCCGGTTCTGCAACGTGGCAGGCCCAGACCGAGGAGAGAGCCCGTGAGCGAGCTTCGTACGCTGCGCAACTACATCAACGGTGAGTTCGTCGACGCGGCCGACGGCCGCACCCTGGACATCGTCGACCCGACGACCGGCCAGGTGTACGCCACCTCGCCGCTGTCCGGCGCCGCGGACGTCGACGCCGCGATGGCCTCCGCCGCCGAGGCGTTCCCGGTCTGGCGCGACGCCACGCCGAGCACCCGGCAGAAGCTGCTGCTGAAGATCGCCGACGCGGTCGAGGCTCGGGCCGACGAGATCGTCGACGCCGAGTGCCGCAACACCGGCAAGCCGCGCGGGCTGACCCTCTCCGAGGAGATCGGTCCGATGGTGGACCAGATCCGCTTCTTCGCCGGTGCCGCCCGCCTGCTCGAGGGCAAGGCCGCCGGTGAGTACATGGACGGGATGACCTCGATCATCCGCCGTGAGCCGGTCGGTGTCTGCGCCCAGGTCGCGCCGTGGAACTACCCGATGATGATGGCCGTCTGGAAGTTCGCCCCGGCGATCGCCGCGGGCAACGCCGTCGTGCTCAAGCCCTCGGACACCACCCCGGCCTCCACCGTGCTGCTGGCCGAGATCATCGGCGGCATCCTCAAGGACATGGAGCTGCCGGCCGGCATCTTCAACGTCATCTGCGGTGACCGCGAGAGCGGCCGCCTGATGGTCGAGCACCCGACCCCGGCGATGGCCTCCATCACCGGCTCGGTCCGGGCCGGCATCCAGGTCGCCGAGTCGGCGTCCAAGGACGTCAAGCGCGTCCACCTGGAGCTGGGCGGCAAGGCCCCGGTCGTGGTCTTCGAGGACGCCGACATCGCCGAGGCCGTCGAGGGCATCTCGGTGGCCGGCTTCTTCAACGCCGGCCAGGACTGCACCGCCGCCACCCGCGTGCTGGTGCACGAGTCGATCCACGACGACTTCGTCACCGCGCTGGCCAAGGCCGCGGCCGACACCAAGACCGGTGGCATCGACGACGAGGACGTGCTCTACGGCCCGCTCAACAACGCCAACCAGCTGAAGCAGGTCTCCGGCTTCATCGAGCGCCTGCCCGCCCACGCCAAGGTCGAGGCCGGTGGCCACCGGGTCGGCGAGGTCGGCTACTTCTACGCCCCGACCGTCGTCTCGGGCCTGAAGCAGGATGACGAGATCATCCAGAACGAGGTCTTCGGCCCGGTCATCACCGTGCAGAAGTTCTCCGACGAGGACCAGGCCGTCTCCTACGCCAACGGCGTCGAGTTCGCCCTCGCCTCCTCGGTCTGGACCAAGGACCACGCCCGGGCCATGCGGATGTCCCGCCGCCTGGACTTCGGCTGCGTCTGGATCAACACCCACATCCCGCTGGTCGCCGAGATGCCGCACGGTGGCTTCAAGAAGTCCGGCTACGGCAAGGACCTCTCGGGCTACGGCTTCGAGGACTACACCCGCGTGAAGCACGTCATGACCGCGCTGTAAGGCCGGAGCAAAGGGGCGCACCGCTGAGCGGTGCGCCCCTTTTCATGGTGTCGGCCTCGGAGCAGTCCGCCTGACAGGATGCATCTGCACGTCGGGACGGGGCTTGCTTAGCCTTACAGGCATGAGCATCCCCACTGCTGACCCGGCTGCCGGACAGGCTGTCAAGGCCGCCGACCGCGCGCACGTCTTCCACTCGTGGTCCGCCCAGGCGCTGATCGACCCCATGCCGGTGGCCGGTGCCGAGGGCTCGTACTTCTGGGACTACGAGGGCAACCGCTACCTCGACTTCTCCTCGCAGCTGGTGAACACCAACATCGGGCACCAGCACCCGAAGGTGGTCGCGGCGATCCAGGAGCAGGCGGCGAAGCTCTGCACCATCGCCCCCGGCTTCGCCGTGGAGGCCCGCAGCGAGGCGGCCCGGCTGATCGCCGAGCGCACCCCGGGCGACCTGAACAAGATCTTCTTCACCAACGGCGGCGCCGAGGCGAACGAGAACGCCATCCGGATGGCCCGGCTGCACACCGGCCGCCAGAAGGTGATGTCCACCTACCGCTCGTACCACGGCGCCACCGCCAACGCGATCGCCCTCACCGGCGACCCGCGCCGCTGGGCCAACGAGACCGGCACCTCCGGCGTCGTGCACTTCTGGGGCCCGTACGCCTACCGCTCGAACTTCCACGCCGAGAACGAGGCGCAGGAGTGCGAGCGCGCGCTGGCGCACCTGGAGCAGGTGGTGGCCTTCGAGGGCCCCGGCACCATCGCGGCGATCATCCTGGAGACCGTGGTCGGCACCGCCGGCATTCTGATCCCGCCGGCGGGCTACCTCGCGGGAGTCCGGGAGATCTGCGACCGGTACGGCATCGTCTTCATCCTGGACGAGGTCATGGCCGGCTTCGGCCGCACCGGTGAGTGGTTCGCCGCCGACCACTGGGGTGTCACCCCGGACCTGCTGACCTTCGCCAAGGGCGTCAACTCCGGCTACGTGCCGCTGGGCGGCGTGGCGATCTCCGAGGCGATCGCGGCGACCTTCGCCGAGCGCCCCTTCCCCGGCGGGCTCACCTACTCGGGCCACCCGCTGGCCTGCGCCTCCGCCGTGGCGACGATCAACACGATGGCCGAGGAGGGCATCGTGGAGCACGCCAAGCACATCGGCGAGAACGTGCTCGGCCCGGCCCTGCGCGAGCTGGCCGAGCGCCACCCCTCGATCGGCGAGGTGCGCGGCCTGGGTGTCTTCTGGGCGCTCGACCTGGTCAAGAACCGCGAGACCCGCGAGCCGCTGGTGCCGTACAACGCGGCCGGTGCCGACAACGCGCCGATGGCCGAGCTCGCCGCCGCCTGCAAGAAGCGCGGTCTGTGGCCGTTCGTGAACATGAACCGGTTCCACGTCGTGCCGCCGTGCACCGTCACCGAGGAGGAGATCCGCGAGGGTCTGGCCGTCCTCGACGAGGTGCTCACCCTGACGGACGCGCACACCGTCTGACCTCAGGTCCAGCTCCCCAACGGCCCCGGGCAGCGCTCTGCCCGGGGCCGTCCCTTTGCCATGCCCAGCCTCGAGTCCATGCAGCTACGGAGACGATCCCCCCATGCGTCGTGCCACCCTGTCCCGCCGCGCCGCCCTCGGTGCCGCCGGTCTGCTCGGTCTGGGCAGCCTCTCTGCCTGCGGCATCCCCGCCGCGTACATCCCCGAGGAGCGGCGCGGCACGGCCGACCGTTCGGAGCGGGACAAGAAGCTGAACTTCTCCAACTGGACGCAGTACATCGACGTCGACAAGGCGGGGAAGCGGCCGACGCTGGAGGAGTTCCAGAAGCGCACCGGCATCGACGTCACCTACACCGAGGACATCAACGACAACGACGAGTTCTTCGGCAAGGTCAGCCCGGTGCTCGCCCAGGGCGGCGACCCGGGGCGCGACCTGATGGTGATCAGCGACTGGATGGCCGGCCGGTACGTGGCGCTCGGCTGGGTGCAGACGCTGGACAAGGCGAACCTGCCGAACGTCACCAAGTACCTCGACCCGCAGCTGAGCCACCCGGCCTTCGACCCGGACCGCTCGCACTCGGTGCCGTGGCAGTCGGGCCTGACCGGCATCGCCTACAACCGCAAGACGCTCGGCCGGGAGATCAGGAGGACCTCGGACCTGTGGGCACCCGACCTCAAGGGCCGGGTCACGCTGTTCGCCGGGATGGACGAGGCGCTCGGGCTGCTGATGCTGGCCCAGGGCACCGACATCGCCAGGTTCAGCGCGGACGACGCGCACAAGGTGATGAGCCAGGTGCAGAAGCTGGTGGACACCAAGCACATCCGCCGCTTCACCGGCAACGACTACACCAGCGACCTGGCCTCGGGCGCGGCGGTGGCCTGTCAGGCCTACTCGGGCGACGCGATCCAGCTCAAGGCGCAGAACCCGGACATCGAGTTCGTGGTGCCCGAGGAGGGCGCCGAGCTGTGGGCCGAGAGCCTGATGATCCCCAACCGCGCGGACCACAAGGCCAACGCCGAGAAGCTCATCGACTACTACTACGACCCGGAGGTCGCCGCCGAGCTGGCCGCCTTCGTGCAGTACATCTGCCCGGTGCCGGCCGCCCGCGAGGTGCTGGCCAAGAGCGACGACGCGGACACCGCGGCGATGGCCGACGAGCCCTTGATGTTCCCGACCGACGAGATGCGGGCCCGCCTGCACACCATGCGGGACGTCACGGCCGACGAGCGCCCGGGCCTGCACCAGATCTGGGGCCAGGTGGCCGGGGTGTGAACCGGGGGGCGCTCCGCGCCCCTCGCCTCAGCGCCGCACGGCATCGAGTGCGAGCAGCGCCACGTGCAGGGACAGGCAGGACTCCACCTGGTCGAGGTCGACCGCGAGGATCCGCTCGACCTTGTGCAGGCGGTCGTAGAAGGACGGCCGGGACAGGTGCGCGGCGTCGGCCGCGGCGGACTTGTTCCGGCCCTGCTCCAGGTAGATCCGCAGCATCTGGACCAGCTGGCTGCCGTGCTCGGCGTCGTACGCGAGCAGCGGGCCCAGCTCGCGCTCGACGTAGGTCTGCAGCCGGGCGTCGTCCCGCAGTAGGTGCAGCAGACCGCGCAGGCGCACGTCCGGGAGGCGGTAGTACGCGGCGGGGCGCCCGCCGGGGGCCTCGTGCAGCGCGGCGTCGGCGACCTGGGTGGCCTCGAGCAGGGTGCGGCGGGCGTCGCGGACGGAGCCGACCGAGGAGCCGACCGCTATCACCGGCTCGGGGGCCGTCTCGCCGCGCGCGGCCTCGGCGGCGAGCTTGCGCAGGGCGGCCGCGAAGGCCTCCAGCGCGGTGTGCTCGTCCTGCTGCGAGCCGAGCGCGATCAGCAGGCCGACCCCTTCGTCGTCCAGCGCGCCGACCAGTGCCGCCAGCCGGCAGCCGCGGACGGCGGTGGCGGCCAGCTCGGTGAAGTCCCGCAGCCGGGCCTGCGCCTCCAGCGCGGCCGGGATCGGCCCGCGCCGCTCCCGCAGCACCACGCCGACCAGCCGGCGGCCCTCCAGCGGCACGCCGAGCGCCTGCGCGCGCAGCGCGACTTCGGAGACGGTCAGCGCGTGGGTCAGGATGCCCGAGAGCAGGGTGCGGTGGGTCTGGCGCTCCAGGCTCTCCCGGTCGCGGACCACCAGCCGGTTGAGGGCGAGGGTGGCCGCGCCGCGCTCGAGCAGCATCGCGTGCGGGTGCGGGGTGTCGGTGGGCAGTGGTCCGGGCTCGCCCACGAGCACCAGGCGCCCCCAGTCCTGCCCGCGCGCGCCGACGGTGGTGACCAGCCAGCCGCTGCGCGGGTCGTGCCCGGTGCGCCCCGGCGGGCGGACCCCGCGCGAGCGGCGCTCCCAGCTCTCCAGGAGCTCCACCTCGGAGCGCCCGGCCGGGTCGTGGGCCAGCACCTGGTGGGCCAGGTTCTCCAGCACCACCGGCGCCCCGGCCATCTGGGCGACCTGCCGGACCACCTCGGCCGGCTCGGCGCCCTCGACGGCCAGCTCGTTGAAGACCTGGTGCACGGCCTCGGAGGTGCGCAGCTGCTCCAGCTGGGCGTTGACCACCAGCGCGTGGACGGCCTCGGTGACGGCCACGAAGCGCAGCTCCCGGCGGAGCACGATCAGCGGCAGTCCGCGCTGCTCGGCGGCGTGCACCAGGGCCCGGGGCAGGCTGTCGAAGTACCGCCGGCCGAACTCGATCACCAGCCCGGCCACCCCGACCTCGTCCAGCTCCCGGACGTACCGGGCCAGCCCGTCCCGGTCCTCGGGCAGCGCGATGCCGGTGGTCAGCACCAGCTCGCCGCCCTGCAGCACACCGGCGACGTCGGGCAGCTCGCTGACGTGCACCCAGCGCACCGGGCGCTCCAGGTGCGCGGCGCCCGCGACCACCTGGGGCAGTCCGCGCCGCATCGCGTCCAGATCGAGCACACGGGCGACGGTGGGGAGCACGGGGGACCTCCGAGCCGAGCAGTGGGGGTTCAGGTTGTCAGGTGAATCATCGCTGGTGGCGACGGTCTGTTGCCCACTCGGGAGCCTTGCAGTGTGTAAGGCTCTTGCTCGGCGGCTTGCCGCAGTGACCCTTGTCACTCACGGCTGATCCGGGGCATCGTCAGCGGGTCGGCCGTGGCCGGGAACGGGCGTAACTGTCGGATTCCGTTGCGTAACAAGAACGCAACCGCGGAATCCCTTGTCGCAGCCAGGCTGAGCTGCCAGGATCGCGCAAACCCGGTGATCCGCTGAGTACGAACGAACGGAGAACCCATGGACCTGACCGACTTCAGTGCAGGCGCGCAGTACCTCGGCGGCAAGCTGACCGAAGGCACCGGCACCGAGCCTTTCCAGGTCGTCAACCCCGCCGACGGCAGCGTCGTCCGCCAGGTCACCCTCGCCTCCGAGGCCGATGTGGACGCGGCCGTGGCCGCCGCCAGGGCTGCCCTCCCCGAGTGGTCGGGTGCCACCCCCGGCGCCCGCTCCGAGGCGCTGAACCGGCTGGCCGGCATCCTGGCCGAGCACGCCGAGGACTTCGCCCGGGTCGAGACCGCGCAGACCGGCAAGCCGATCAAGCTCTCCACCGAGTTCGACGTGCCCGGCACGGTGGACAACACCGCCTTCTTCGCCGGCGCCGCCCGCAACCTGGAGGGCAAGGCCGCCGGGGAGTACTCCGGCGACCACACCTCCTACGTCCGCCGCGAGGCGATCGGCGTGGTCGGGTCCATCTCCCCCTGGAACTACCCGCTCCAGATGGCCGCCTGGAAGATCCTCCCGGCCATCGCGGCGGGCAACACCATCGTGCTCAAGCCGGCCGAGCTGACCCCGCTCACCTCGCTGATGTTCGCCCGGGCCTGCACCGAGGCCGGCATCCCCGACGGCGTGGTCAACATCGTCACCGGCGCCGGGCGCACCGCCGGCGAGCGCCTGGTCTCCCACCCCGACGTGGCGATGGTGTCCTTCACCGGCTCCACCCCGGTCGGCAAGCGCGTGGCCGAGCTGGCCACCGCCACCGTCAAGCGCACCCACCTGGAGCTCGGCGGCAAGGCCCCCTTCGTGGTCTTCGACGACGCGGACCTGGACGCCGCCGTGCACGGCGCGGTCGCCGCCTCGCTGATCAACAGCGGCCAGGACTGCACCGCCGCCACCCGCGCCTACGTGCAGCGCCCGCTGTACGAGGCCTTCGTCGCGGCCGTTGCCGAGCTGTTCGCCGCGATCCGCCTGGGCGACCCGCTGAACCCGCAGACCGACCTCGGCCCGCTGGTCTCCTACACCCACCGGGACCGGGTGGCCGGCTTCGTCGAGCGGGCCCGCGGCTACGGCGCCACCGTCGTGACGGGCGGTCAGGCCCCCACGCTCGGCCACGACGGCACCGACCTGAGCAAGGGCGCCTACTACCTGCCGACCCTGATCACCGGGGTCGACCAGACCAGCGAGGTCGTCCAGGGCGAGATCTTCGGCCCGGTGCTGGTCGCGCTGCCCTTCGACAGCGACGAGGAGGGGCTGCGCCTCGCCAACGACACCCCCTACGGCCTGGCCGCCTCGGCCTGGACCCGCGACGTCCACCGCTCGCTGCGCGCCACCCGGGAGATCCAGGCGGGCTGCGTCTGGGTCAACGACCACATCCCGATCATCAGCGAGATGCCCCACGGCGGCTACAAGTCCTCCGGCTACGGCAAGGACATGTCGCAGTATTCGCTCGACGAATACACGCAGGTCAAGCACGTCATGTATGACACTACGGCGGTCGCCCGCAAGGACTGGCACCGCACGATCTTCGGAGACAGATAACCCCCGTCGTCTCCTCTGCCTCTTCCCCCAGGAGGGTGTCCCCGCATGGAGCTCCACGAGATAACCGCCGGCCTGCCGGAGCCCGTTCGCAAGGCGTGGGAACGCAGCATGACCAACGGCAGGGCCGCCCTGACCAGGCGGACCCTGCTGCGCGCCACCGGACTTGCCGTCGGCGCGGGCTCGCTCGCCGCCTGCGGCATCCCGCCGGCCAAGAGCGTCGCCACCGGTGACTCCACCGCCAACCAGGCGAAGGACCTCTCCGACACCGAGAAGGTCGTCAACTTCTCCAACTGGCCGCTCTACATCGACGTGGACGACAAGGACAAGGAGAAGCACGCCTCCCTGGACCAGTTCACCGCCGCCACCGGCGTCAAGGTCCGCTACACCGAGGACGTCAACGACAACGTCGAGTTCTTCGGCAAGGTCAAGCCGCAGCTGGCGGCCGGTCAGGACACCGGCCGTGACCTGATGGTGCTGACCGACTGGATGGCGGGCAAGCTGATCCGGCTCGGCTGGGTGGAGAAGCTGGAGATGGCCAACGTCACCAACGCCATCACCAACCTCGAGGCCCGCTTCCGGGCCCCGGACTGGGACCCGGGCCGCCTCTACTCCTACCCCTGGGCCGGCATCCAGACCGTGGTCGCCTACAACAAGAAGGCCACCAAGGGGAAGGCCGTCACCAGCGTCGCCCAGCTGCTCGACGACCCGGAGCTGAAGGGCCGCGTCACCTTCCTCTCCGAGATGCGCGACACCGTCGGCATGGTGCTGCTCTCCCAGGGCAAGAGCCCGGAGAAGTTCACCGCCGACGACTACAACGGCGCCATCGCCCGGCTGCAGAAGGCCGTGGACAGCAAGCAGATCCGCAAGTTCACCGGCAACGACTACGGCCAGGAGCTCTCCTCCGGCGACATCGCGGCCTGCCTGGCCTGGGGCGGCGACCTGATCCAGCTGCGCGCCGACAACCCCGACATCGAGTACGTCATCCCGGAGGACGGCTACCTCGCCTCCACCGACAACATGCTCGTCCCGGCCAAGGCGCAGCACAAGAAGAACGCCGAGAAGCTGATCGACTTCTACTACCAGCCGAAGGTCGCGGCCGAGCTCACGGCCTCGATCGGCTACGTGTCCGGTGTCACCGGGATCAAGGACGAGCTGGCCAAGCTCGCCCCCGACATGGCGGAGAACCCGCTCGTGCTCCCCACCGCGGAGATGGCCGCCAAGGCGCACGTCTTCCGCAGCCTCACCGAGGCCGAGGAGAGCGAGTTCGAGGACAAGTTCTCCAAGCTCATCGGCGCCTGACCACCCCCCACACCCGGCCCGGCCCCCCGTACGGCCTCCTGACAGAGAGACACCATGACTGAGCAGCTGCGCGACGCGGCGACGGCAGGCGGAGACGTCCGCCTCACCGGCATCGGCAAGACCTACGGCGACTTCACCGCCGTGCACCCGCTGGACCTGACCGTGCCCCAGGGCTCCTTCTTCGCCCTGCTCGGCGCCTCCGGCTGCGGCAAGACCACCACCCTGCGGATGATCGCCGGCCTGGAGGAGCCCACCAGCGGCACCGTCCTGATCGGCGGTCAGGACGTCACCGACCTGCCCCCCTACAAGCGGCCGGTCAACACCGTCTTCCAGAGCTACGCGCTCTTCCCCCACCTCGACATCTTCGAGAACGTCGCCTTCGGCCTGCGCCGCCGCGGCAAGAAGGACGTCAAGGCGCAGGTCGAGTCCATGCTGGAGCTGGTCGAGCTCGGCCAGTACGCCCGTCGCAAGCCGCACCAGCTCTCCGGCGGCCAGCAGCAGCGCGTCGCCGTCGCCCGAGCCCTGATCAACCACCCGCAGGTGCTGCTCCTCGACGAGCCGCTCGGCGCCCTCGACCTCAAGCTGCGCCGCCAGATGCAGCTGGAGCTCAAGCGCATCCAGACCGAGGTCGGCATCACCTTCGTGCACGTCACCCACGACCAGGAGGAGGCCATGACCATGGCCGACACCATCGCGGTGATGAACGGCGGCCGGGTCGAGCAGCTCGGCGCCCCCGCCGACCTGTACGAGAACCCGGGCACCACCTTCGTGGCCAACTTCCTCGGCCAGTCCAACCTGATCCCCGCCGAGGTCACCGGCAGCAGCGACGGCGACCTGCTGCTCAGCGCCTCCGGCGTGCGCCTCGCGGTACCCAAGGCCCGCTGCGCCACGGACGCCAAGAAGGTCTACCTGGGCGTGCGCCCCGAGAAGCTCACCATCGACCACGCCTCCGAGCCGGTCGCCGAGGGCCGCAACAGGATCGCCGGCACCGTGGTCGACTCCAGCTTCATCGGTGTCTCCACCCAGTACGTGGTGCGCTCCGAGACCGGCCAGGAGATCGCCGTCTTCGAGCAGAACATGAACCGGGACACCCGGATAGCCGCCGGCTCCCCGGTCGTCCTGCACTGGAACCCGGCCCACTCCTTCGGCCTCGACGCCGCGCAGGCGATCGACGCCGGCACGGGGGAGGACGCCGCGTGACCACCACCACCGAGGCCGCACCGGCCCAGGTCGTACCGCTCGAACCACGGAAGACGCGCCGCAAGCTCACCGCCTACTGGCTGCTGCTGCCCGGCATCGCCTGGCTGGTCGTCTTCTTCGCGGTCCCGATGGTCTACCAGGGCTCCACCTCGCTGCAGACCGGTTCGCTGGAGCAGGGCTTCAAGCTGACCTGGCACTTCGGCACCTACTGGGACGCCCTGGTCGAGTACAAGTGGCACTTCGTCCGCTCGTTCACCTACGCGGCGATCGCCACCGTGCTCTGCCTGGCCATCGGCTACCCGCTGGCCTACACGATCGCCTTCAAGGCCAACAAGCGCTGGCGCAACGTCATCCTGATCCTGGTGATCGCGCCGTTCTTCACCAGCTTCCTGATCCGCACCCTGGCCTGGAAGACGATCCTCGCGGACGGCGGCCCGGTGGTCGGCCTGCTCAACCACCTGCACCTGCTCGCGGTCACCGACGCCGTCGGCCTGACCTCCGGGCACCGGGTGCTGGCCACCCCGCTCGCCGTGGTCTGCGGTCTGACCTACAACTTCCTGCCGTTCATGATCCTCCCGCTGTACACCTCGCTGGAGCGGATCGACCCGCGTCTGCACGAGGCCGCCGGCGACCTCTACGCCCGCCCGATCACGACCTTCCGCAAGGTCACCTTCCCGATCTCGCTCCCCGGCGTGGTCGCGGGCACGCTGCTGACCTTCATCCCCGCCTCGGGCGACTACATCAACGCCCAGCTGCTGGGCTCCCCGAGCGAGCAGATGGTCGGCAACGGCATCCAGAAGCAGTTCCTCAACGTGCTGGCCTACCCGACGGCCGCCGCGCTGAGCTTCATCCTGATGGCGCTCATCCTGGGCATGGTGACGGTCTACATGCGCAAGGCCGGGACGGAGGAGCTGGTCTGATGTCCCGCATCGTCAAGTGGGTGCGCAAGCACCTCGTCGTGCTGGCCGGCGTCGCCGCCCTGGCCTACCTGGTCGTCCCGAACCTCGTGGTCCTCGCCTTCTCGTTCAACAAGCCCGAGGGCAAGTTCAACTACGAGTGGAACCACTTCTCCACCGACGCCTGGACCAACCCCTGCGGCGTGGCCGACATGTGCGGCTCGCTCGGGCTCAGCCTGCAGATCGCGCTGCTCGCCACCCTGGGGGCCACGGTCCTCGGCACCATGGTCGCCTTCGCGCTGGCCCGCTACCGCTTCCGCGGCCGGGCCGCGACCACCGCGCTGATCTTCCTGCCGATGGCCATGCCCGAGGTGGTCATGGCCGCCTCGCTGGGCACGCTCTTCCTCAACATGCGGATCCAGTTCGGCTTCCTCACCATCCTGATCGCGCACATCATGTTCTGCCTCAGCTTCGTGGTGACAGCCGTCAAGGCCCGCGTGATGAGCATGGACCCGCGGCTCGAGCAGGCCGCCCAGGACCTCTACGCCACCCCCACGCAGACCTTCCTGCGGATCACCCTCCCGCTGGCCGCCCCCGGCATCGCCGCCGGAGCGCTGCTCAGCTTCGCCCTCTCCTTCGACGACTTCATCATCACCCAGTTCAACTCGGGACCGACCACGGTCACTTTCCCGATGTTCGTCTGGGGCGCCTCCCAGCGCGGCATCCCGGTGCAGGTCAATGTGATCGGTACCGCGATGTTCATCGCCGCGGTGGTGCTGACGGTCGCCGGTCAGTGGCTCGGCAACCGCCGCAAGGCACGCGCCTGACCACTCGTTCGTTCACCTCGTGACCCGTCCCCCCACCCTCCAACCCCCTCCAGGACCAGAAAGAAGCTGATACAGCATGGACTCTGCCCGTGCGCTCAGTGATGCCCGCCCCACCCCCTTCTGGCTGGAGGATCCGGGTCGGCCGGAGGCCCTGCCCGCTCTCGTCGGCGACACCAAGTGCGACCTGCTCGTCGTCGGCGGCGGCTACTCCGGGCTCTGGACGGCCCTGATCGCCAAGGAGCGCGACCCCTCGCTGGACGTCGTGCTGATCGAGGGCCACGAGGTGGGGTGGGCGGCCTCCGGGCGCAACGGCGGGTTCTGCGCGGCCAGCCTCACCCACGGCTTCGGCAACGGGCTCCAGCGCTGGCCGGGCGAGCTCGGCGAGCTGGAGCGCCAGGGCCTGGCCAACCTCCAGGCGATGGAGGACGCGATTCTGCGGTACGGCATCGACTGCGAGTGGGAGCGCACCGGCGAGATCGACGTCGCCACCCAGCCCCACCAGCTCGCCGAGCTGCACGAGGTCGCCGAGGCCGTCGCCGAGTACGGCCTCGACCTCACCGTCCTGGACGCCGACCAGCTGCGCGCCGAGGTCGACTCGCCGACCTTCCTCGGCGGCATCTGGGACAAGGAAGGGGTGGCCATGCTCCACCCCGCCAAGCTCGCCTGGGGCCTGAAGGCGGCCTGCGTCGCCCAGGGCGTCCGGGTCTTCGAGCGCACCCAGGCCACCGACCTCTCCGAGTACGGCAGCGGCATGGCCGTCCGCACCTCCTACGGCCGGGTGTACGCCCGCCGGGTGGCACTGGGCACCAACGTCTTCCCGTCCCTGGTCAAGCGGGTCCGCCCCTTCATCGCCCCGGTGTACGACTACGCGCTGATGACCGAGCCGCTGAACGAGGAGCAGATGGCGGCGATCGGCTGGAGCCGGCGCCAGGGCCTCGGCGACAGCGCCAACCAGTTCCACTACTTCCGGCTCTCCGCGGACAACCGGATCCTGTGGGGCGGCTACGACGCCATCTACAACTTCGGCGGCAAGGTGCGGGCCGAGTACGACCAGCGGCCGGAGACCTTCCAGACCCTGGCCCGGCACTTCTTCCAGACCTTCCCGCAGCTCGAGGGCGTGCGCTTCACCAACGCGTGGGGCGGTGCGATCGACACCTGCACCCGCTTCTCCGCCTTCTTCGACACCGCCTACCGGGGCCGGGTCGCGTACGCCGCCGGCTTCACCGGGCTCGGCGTCGGCGCCACCCGCTTCGGCGCCGAGGTCATGCTCGACCTGCTCTCGGGCGAGACCACCGAGCGCACCGCGCTGGAGATGGTCCGCAACAAGCCGCTGCCGTTCCCGCCCGAGCCCATCCGGTGGGCCGGGATCGAGATGACCAAGTGGTCCCTCGACCGCTCCGACCACAACGGCGGCCACCGCAACCTCTGGCTGCGGACGCTGGACAAGATGGGCCTCGGCTTCGACAGCTGAGGGCCCTGGGGCTCCCGAGGGGGCGTGTGGCTTTGGGCCACATGCCCCCTCGGTGTTTCCCGCCGACCGGTGTAAGACCCCGGCTCCTGCGCCCTCTCCTCCTTCGGGGGGCCGACGAGAGGACAGGTCATGGAGCTGCAGAACGCGATCGACTGGCTGGCGGCGGCCGCGCCGGACCCAGCGGCCTGCCGGCTGGAGTGGGCCACCGCCGGAGTGACACTCCTCCCCGCCGGACAGCGCTGGGACGTGCTGCTGGTGCCCCGGCTCCTGGGCGACCTCACCAGCCTCACCGGCGGCCCGGTCTTCCAGAGCGGCGACGAGCTCGGCTTCCTCGTCCCCGTCGGCACGGCGGCCCGATGGGTCGGCACCGGCATCCGCAGCGCCGGTCAAGGCACCTGGCTGGCCGTACCGCACCCCGGCAGCATGCTGCACTGGCGGGTGCCGCCGGACGGCTCGGGGCGGCTGGTCGACCCGCTGCTCCTGGAGCTCGCCCTGCACGAGGCCGCCGCCCGCCTGCACCTCCGCCGTCAAGCCGGGTCCACTCCGGACGACCTGTAAGGCTGAATCTCGAAAACCCGTCAGGCTGCTCGTTGAGCCGCCGCCGGTCGCGGTCGAGACTGGGAGGAGAGCGCGGTAGCCCGTGTTCCCGCCGTCGGGGCCGACACCTGGTGGCGCAGTAGGTAGGGACCGGCATGGACCGGCGGCCGGTGTGCCGTACCGGACTTCGGAGGCAGAAGACCTTGAGCAAGCCCATCGAGAACAAGCACACCATCCACTGGATCAACGGTGCCCTCGTCCCGACCGCGGGTGCCGCCCCGCGCCGTGGCGACATCTTCGACCCGGCCACCGGCCAGGTGACCGGTCAGGTGGACTTCGCCGAGATCGCCGAGGTCGACCAGGCCGTGTCCGCCGCCGCCTCGGCCTTCGCCGAGTGGCGCCACGCCTCGATCGCCAAGCGCACCCAGGTGCTCTTCGCCTTCCGCGAGCTCTTCAACGCCCGCAAGGACGAGCTGGCCTCGCTGATCGTCTCCGAGCACGGCAAGGTCCACTCGGACGCCCTTGGCGAGCTGGCCCGCGGCCAGGAGGTCATCGAGTACGCCTGCGGCATCCCGCAGCTGATCAAGGGTGGCTTCACCGAGCAGGCCTCCACCGGTATCGACGTCTACTCGATCCGCCAGCCGCTCGGCCCGGTCGCGATCATCTCGCCGTTCAACTTCCCGGCGATGGTGCCGCTCTGGTTCTTCCCGATCGCCATCGCGGCCGGCAACACCGTCGTGCTCAAGCCCTCCGAGAAGGACCCGTCGGCCGCCAACTTCATCGCGCAGCTGTGGAAGGAGGCCGGGCTGCCGGACGGCGTGTTCAACGTCGTGCACGGTGACAAGGCCGCCGTGGACCGCCTGCTCGAGCACCCCGACATCAAGTCGGTCAGCTTCGTCGGCTCCACCCCGATCGCCCGCTACGTGTACGAGACCGGCACCCGTTACGGCAAGCGCGTGCAGGCGCTCGGCGGTGCCAAGAACCACATGCTGGTCCTGCCCGACTCGGACCTCGACCTGGCCGCCGACGCCGCGATCAACGCCGGCTTCGGTGCGGCGGGCGAGCGCTGCATGGCCGTCTCCGTCCTGGTCGCCGTCGACCCGATCGGTGACGAGCTGGTCGACAAGATCAAGGAGCGGATGGCCACCCTCAAGGTCGGCCCCGGCTGCAACGGCGACTCGGAGATGGGCCCGCTGGTCACCGGCCAGCACCGCGACAAGGTCACCTCCTACGTGGAATCCGGCCTGGCCGACGGTGCGGAGCTGGCCGTGGACGGCCGAAAGCACCTGATCGCCGCCGAGGACGCCTCCGGCACTCCCACGGCTGACGGCTTCTGGCTCGGCCCGACGCTGTTCGACCACGTGAAGCCGGGCATGTCCGTCTACAACGACGAGATCTTCGGCCCGATCCTCTCGGTCGTCCGCGTCGCCTCCTACGAGGAGGGCCTGGCGCTCATCAACGCCAACCCCTACGGCAACGGCGTCGCGATCTTCACCAACGACGGTGGCGCCGCCCGCCGCTTCCAGCACGAGGTCGAGGTCGGCATGGTCGGCATCAACGTGCCGATCCCCGTCCCGGTCGCCTACTACTCCTTCGGCGGCTGGAAGGCCTCGCTCTTCGGCGACGCCCACGCCTACGGCGCCGACGGCGTCCAGTTCTTCACGCGAGGCAAGGCCGTCACCCAGCGCTGGCTCGACCCGTCGCACGGTGGCATCAACCTGGGCTTCCCCACGAACGCGTAGCGCCAAGGCGCCTCACCGCCCGGCGTTCGCGCCGACGTCCCCCATCCGCCAGCACCGGTTGGGGGACGTTTGCATGCGTCGCCGGATCGGCGTAGTGTTCCCTAGTCGCTCGGCAGGGAGCACCGGACACGCAGCAGCGCGGACGGTCCCGGGGCGGCCAATCCCTTGAACCACCACTTCGCTCGCGGCGGAGTCA
>NZ_JBEOWY010000052.1:0-57861 GCF_040296285.1 Kitasatospora sp. NPDC002227 | reverse complement strand
CTCAACTGTGCGGTGTTCTACCTGGTCTTCGGTGTCATCCTGAAGAGCCGTGACGGCATCCCGGTCTACATCGCCTGGCTGTGCGTCGGCGTGTTTCCTAGGTGTTGCAACTGGCGGTGGGCTCTCAGGGTGCCCAGTTGGTCACCTGGGCCACCGCTGCCGTCCAGCTGAAGCCCATCGAGGCGCCGAGCAGCAGGACCAGGTCGCCCTTGCGGCCGCGGCCGGTCTCCATCAGCTCGTGCAGGCCGAGGAGCTGGTCGGCGCCGCCGACGTGGCCGACGTCCAGGCCCCAGTCGTGCATGGTGCGGTCGGCCTCGATGCCCAGGGGCTTGTGGAACTGGGCCTCGGCGAAGGGGGTGCCGAAGTTGGCGTGCACCAGGTGGTTGATCTCGCCGAGGGTGGCGCCGGCCTCCCGCAGAGCCGCGCCGACCACGGTCAGCATCCGCTCGGCCAGGCCGGCCATCGCCGCCGCCGGGTTGGCCTCCTTGGCGAACCAGGCCATCTTGCGGCCGCGGATGTCCACCGGTCCGGGCCGCTCGAACGGGGTGTCCGTCCAGCCGTCGTAGCCGCGGCAGACCGGCTCCAGCTCGGGGATGGAGACGGAGGTGCTGGCCAGCAGCTGCAGCGGGCCGCCGTAGCGGGAGAGGACGAGGGCCGCCGCGCCGTCCCCGAAGACGCCGTTGTTGTCGGATCGCCAGCGGTCGAAGCGGGGCATCCGGAAGGCGTCCGCGCAGGTCACCAGGACGGCCCGGTGGTCCGGGTGGGAGGCCAGGTGGCCGGCGGCGAGGTCGAGGCCGGCCAGGCCGCCGTTGGCGCCGGGGGAGATGTCCAGGGCCAGGGCGTTGCCGCCGAGCACCTCGCGCTGGACGTAGTGGGCGGGCGTCCACATGTCCTGGCCCTGGTGGTACATCGAGGCGTGCAGGACCAGTCCGAAGTCGGGCGTCTTGTGTCCGCTGCGCCGGACGGCTCTGGAGGCCGCGGCCACCGCCATGTCGACGGCGGGCATCCCGGGCGGGGCGGCCGTCACGGCGCGGATCTGGTAGTCCAGGAAGTCCTGCTGGTCGTAGGCGCCGGAGGCGGCCGCGTCAGCCGCGCTGACCGTCGGCGGCAGGTAGGCACCCAGACCGGCTATGTAGAGATTGTCCCATCTCATGCTGCTCCTAGGGCAGTTCGGTTGTGGGAAAGGAACAGGCCGCCGGTTCCGCCAGGGGGATGGGCGGAAGCGGCGGCCTGGGTCGGTGGCCCGGTGGGGCCGTCAGTGGGCGGTGATCTGCTCGGCGGCGGCCGGGTCCGGCTTGCCGAGGCCGCGGAAGCCGACCAGACCGTTGACGATGCTCAGGCCGAGCATCACCAGCAGGGCGGTGGCCGCGATGCTGATGCCGCTCACCAGCGAGGCGTTGGCGCTGTGGCCGGTGGCCAGCTGGTGGGTGACGCGGTTGTTGAAGACGGTGACGGCGATCGCCAGGCCGAAGGCGGCGCCCAGCTGGGTGGAGGCGTTGAGCAGGGCGGACGTGGTGCCCGCGTCCTCCTCGGTGGCCTGCGAGGTGCCGACCACCGGGGTGGCGATCAGGCAGAGCACCAGACCGACCCCGAAGAGGCCGGAGAGCGGGAGCATGAAGCCCCAGAAGCTGCTGTGCTGCGGGATGCCGATGGCGACGGCCAGCGTGCCGCCGAGCACCGCGGTGCCGACCAGGTACATCGGGCGGGCGCCTACCTTGGTGATCAGCTGGGAGGCGATCGGCGCGCAGATCATCAGGCCGAGGCTGGTCGGGATCCAGGCCAGACCGGTCTGCAGGGTCGAGTAGCCGAGCACGTTCTGCAGGTAGAGCGGGATGAGGAAGAAGAGCGGCATCATCAGGCCGGCGGTCAGGAACTCGCCCAGCGCGCCGGAGACCACGGCCCGGCTGCGGAACAGCCGCAGCGGGACGAGCGGGGCGGAGCTCTTGCTCTCGACCACCACGAAGGCGATCAGGAGGACGATCGCGGCGGCGAAGCAGCCGAGCGTGGTCGCCGAGCCCCAGCCGTGCTGGTCGGTGGTGACGATGCCGTAGACCAGCAGCAGCACCCCGCCGGTGGCCGTGACGGCACCGACCAGGTCGACCGGCTGACGTGCGCCGGTGCGGGTGGAGCGGGCGACCAGGGCCACCGCGCCGAGACCGACCACCAGGCCGACCGGCACGTTGATCCAGAACGCCCACCGCCAGTCGGCGTTGGCGATCGCGCCGCCGATGATGGTGCCGACGCTGGCGCCGATACCGATCACCGCGCCCCAGATGCCGAACGCCTTGCTGCGCTCACCGGGGTCGGGGAAGGAGGTGACGAGGATGGAGAGCGAGGCGGGCGACAGGGCGGCCGCGGCGATGCCCTGAGCGGCCCGCGAGGCCAGCAGCTGGCCCTCGCTGTGGGCGAAGCCGGCGGTGAAGGACGCGATGGTGAACACGGCCAGACCGCCGATGAACATCGCCTTGCGCCCGATCACGTCGGACAGCCGGCCGCCGAGCAGCAGCAGACCGCCGAAGAGCAGGACGTAGATGTTCATGACCCACTGGAGGCCGGTGGTGGACAGGCCGATCGACTCCTTCAGCCGCGGGCCCATCACGTTCACCACCGAGGAGTCGATGGCGATGATGAACTGCGCGAGGGAGACGACGATCAGCACCCACCACCGCTTGGGGTTCGCTTCCACAGCGGCGGCTCCTGGCGCCTGGTCGGCGGAGGCCCCGGAACCAGGGCCTGAGGCACGCGCTGCCTCGGCGGACTCGGTCTTCATGGTGGCTGCTCCTTAGACGGATGACGGTGGAGGACGGTCGCCTTCGTCACGGTAGGCAGACGCTCTGTAGCCGCGCTAAAGCGCTGAGTTGACCATCCGTTGACCATACGTGTGCTGATCATCCGTACCCGGCGCGGTCGTACAAGACGGGCTTTAGCGCCCCCGCCAAGGCTGGGCCCCGGCTCTGTGGGACTCCAGGAGAGGGAAGGCGATGACAGCTGCACTGAACACCCAGGTGTGTGTGGTGGGAGGCGGCCCGGCGGGTCTCGCCCTCGCGCTCGAACTCGCCCGGTACTCCCGCGAGGTGGTCGTCGTCGAGCAGAGCGGCCACTTCAACCGCTCGTTCCGCGGGGAGTCCATCTCGCCCGACTCGGTCTGGATGCTCGAACAGCTCGGCATCCTCGACCAGGTCAGACACAGCACCCTGCGCACCGAGCGCACCGTCATCACCGACGGCGGCCGCGACGTGCTCTCGGCCGACTTCGCCGACTTCGACGAGCCCAGCCGCTTCCCGATGGAGCTGCCGCAGCCCGTGCTCCTGGAGGCACTGGCCGCCGAGGCGGCGTACCACCCCGGCTTCTCGCTGCTGCGCCGCACCACCGCGACCGGGCTCGTCTACGACGGCGAGCGGATCGCCGGCGTCTCCTGCACCGGCCCGGACGGGCCGCTGGAGATCCGGGCCAAGCTGGTGGTGGCGGCCGACGGCCGGTTCAGCAAGATCCGCGAGATGGCCGGGATGCGCTACGACAAGATCCCGCTGGAGCGGGACTTCGTCTGGTTCAAGGTGCCGATCCCGGAGGGCTGGGACGGCCACACCCTGCGGGTGCGCATCCTGGGCGACCGGCACGGCCTGTTCATCCCCACCGTGCCCGACCTGATCCGGATCGGCTTCAACATCCCCAAGGGCGGCCTGCGCGAGCTGCGCAAGGAGGGCATCGGCGCGCTGCACCAGCGGATCGACGAGCTGGCCCCCGAGCTCTCCCAGGGCGTCCGGGAGCACGTCAAGGGCTGGTCCGACACCTCGATGCTGGACATCTTCACCGCCGTGGTGCCCGAGTGGTCGATGCCGGGCCTGGTGCTGATCGGCGACGCCGCCCACACCCTCACCCCGGTGCTCGGCCAGGGCGTCAACCAGGCCATGGTGGACGCGATCACGCTCGCCCCGCTGGTCAACCGGGCGCTGTCCTCCGTCGACCCGTACCGGGCGCTGGACGCGGCAGGCCGCACCTTCCAGGCCGCCCGCGAGGAGGCCGTCTCCACCGCCCGGCGCCTCCAGATGCGCCAGGAGCGCGCCTTCGCGCTCTCCCACCCGCTCGCGGTCGCGCTGCGCCGGGCGGTCTACCGGGTGGTCTCGCTGAGCCCGGCCCTGAAGCGCACGATCGTCGGCGGCGTCTACTACCAGCTGCAGGAGCAGGTCCGCCGCAGCGGCAAGCCGCTGGAGCTGGCCCCGACCGCCCGGCCGGTCGCCGCTCCCGCCCCCGTGGCGGACAACGCCCGCTGAAACAGCGCCACTTGACGCCTTCCCCGCCCGCCGCCACGAACGGAGAGCCCCGATGACCGGAGCCGAGCCGCAGGACTTCCCCTTCGAACGCACCTCGCCCCTGCACCCCTGCCCGCACTACGCCCGCCTGCGCGAGGAGGCGGCCCTGACCGCCGTCAGGATGCCCAGCGGCGACGTCGGGCACCTGGTCACCCGGTACGAGGACGTCCGCTCGGTGCTCTCGGACCCGCGCTTCAGCCGGGCCGCCACCATGGCGGACGGCGCCCCGCGCTACGGCCCGGCGCCGCAGAAGTTCAAGACCCTGCTCAACATGGACGACCCGGAGCACAGCAGGGTCCGCCGGCTGGTCTCCCGCGAGTTCACCGTCCGCCGGGTGGCCGGGCTGCGCCCGCGGATCCAGGAGTACACCGACCGGCTGCTCGACGAGATGGCGGCCACCCCGGGCCGCGAGATCGACCTGGTCAAGGCCGTCGCGTTCCCGCTGCCGGTCCTGATGATCTGCGAGCTGCTGGGCGTGCCGTTCGAGGACCGCGAGCAGTTCGCCGAGTGGTCCGACGCCTTCATGGCGATCACCGCCCGCTCGGTGGAAGAGATCCTGGCGGCCCAACGGGCGCTGTACGTCTACCTCTCCGGCCTGATCGTGGCCAAGCGCGAGAAGCCGGGGCAGGACCTCCTCTCCGCGCTCACCCAGATCTCCGACTCGGACGACGGCCGGCTCAGCGAGGAGGAGCTGACCTTCCTCGGCGTCAGCCTGCTGCTGGCCGGGCACGAGACCACGGCCAATGCGATCGGCAACAGCATGCTGGCGCTGCTGACCCACCCGGAGCAGCTCGAAATCCTCCGCAAGGAGCCCGAGTTGATGCCCGGCGCGGTGGAGGAGCTGCTGCGGTTGTTCCCGCCCGGGGACGAGACCCTGCTGCGGATCGCCCTGGAGGACGTGGAGGTCGGCGGCTCCCTGGTGAGGGCCGGCGAGGCCGTACTGCCCTCGCTGGGCTCGGCCAACCGGGACGAGCGCCACTTCGAGAGCTCCGAGGTCTTTGACGTGCGCCGCCAGCAGGTGGACCACATGACCTTCGGCCAGGGCGCCCACTACTGCCTCGGCTCCGGCCTGGCCCGGGCCGAACTCCAGATCGTCATCGAGTCGTTGATCACCCGCTTCCCCACCCTCCGGCTGAACGCGAAGCTGGAGGAGATCCCCCGCCACACCGGCCGTCTCGTGCACGGTGTCAGCCGGCTCCCGGTGGCGTGGTGAACGGCCGTCTCTCGGGGCTGCTCCGGGTCGGGCCCTCGCTGGCCACGCTGGACCGGGACTACGCCCGGGCCGGACGTGTCGACAGCGCGGCTCCCGTCCAGGCGCGGCACCAGGTCGCCGTCGCCGCGCCACCGGGTCAGGTCTTCGCCCTGATCACCGACTTCGCCGGCTGGGCCGGCTGGTTCCCGGCGGTCTCCGGCATCGAGGTGACCCCCGGCCCGGTCCAGCCCGGGACACAGTTCCGCTGGCGCAGCGGGAAGGACCGCATCCGCTCGACCGTGGCCACGCTGATACCCGGGCAGGAGATCAGCTGGACGGGAGTCTGCTCCGGAGCCCGTGCCGTCAGACGGCACCTGCTCGCCCAGGCGGCCGACGGCGGCACCGTGCTGACCGTCGAGGAGTCCATGTCGGGTCTTCTGCTCACCCTGTTCTACGACAGTGACCGACTCCAACAGGCCACCGGCGCATGGCTGGAGGCCCTGCGGACCACAGCGGAAAGAGGTTGGCGAGATGGGCTTCAGCCCGGTCAGTCTGGGAGTTCGATTCCTGCTTGAACTGTCCGCCCTGGCGGCGTTCGGCTACTGGGGGTGGCGGACGGCGCCCGGGGGCACGCGGGTGATCGCGGCGATCGCGCTGCCGATCATCACGGCCGTCCTCTGGTCGGTCTTCGCCACCCCGGGAGACCCGTCCCGCAACGGCGGCACGGTGGTGGCCACTCCGGGGCCGCTGCGGTTCCTGCTGGAGCTGGTGATCTTCTTCGGTGCGGCCTGGGCGCTGTACCACGCGGGGGCGAAGACCCCGGCGATGGTGCTCGTGGTCATCCTGGTGATCTACCACCTCACGGCGCTGGACCGGGTGTTCTGGCTCTTCCGCCACTGAAGGCAGCCACGTTCAGTTGCACCACCCAGGGGCGCGGGGAACTGCGCGCGCAGGCATGCACGGAGTTGCATGGCCGGTCGCGCAGTTCCCCGCGCCCCTTGATAGTGCAACTCACCCTTTAGTCACGGGCGACAAGGTTTCAGGGCCACCCATCCGAGCTCCGAGAGCCAGAGCGGGGAGACTCCCTTGACCATCGCCACCAACGAAGCGACCGTGCAGGAACGGCTGCGAGCCCTGGCCGCCGACGGCGGACTGGCCGTCCACTACCCGGCGGTTGCGCCGCTGCTCTCCGGCGCCGGCCCGGAGGACGTCGCCCGCGCCGGGCGCCAGCTCTCCCGTCTGAAGCCGGCCGAGGTGCTCGAGCTGCACCCCGGCACCGACACCGTGGCCGTCGCGGTGACCGGCTCCTCGACCCTGGGCGGCCTGCTGCCCGCCCTCACCGGGGAGTTGGCCCGGCACAGCCTGCTGCTCGACCCCTGGGTCGGCGACTTCGACGGCTGGATAGCCGAACTGCAGGACACCACCAGCGAGTTGTACCAGGCCAAGGCCGACCTCACCCTCTGCGTGCTGGACGCCGCCGCCGTACTGCGCTCGCTGCCGAACCCTTGGCAGGCCGCCGACGCCGCCACCGCGACCGCCGCCACCCTGGCCCAGGTGGACCGGCTGGCCGCGCACTACCTGGAGCACGGCACCGGCACGCTCGTCCTCAACACCGTGCCGCTGCTGCGCACCTGGACCCACCAGCTGGTCGACCTCGCCTCGCGGGCCGAACTCGGCGTGATCTGGCGAGAGTTCAACACCGGCCTGCTCAAGCTCGCGGCCAAGTACGAGCGGGTCGTGGTGCTCGACCTGGAGCCGCTGCTGGCCGAGGCCGGCCCGGTCAACGACCCGCGGCTGGCGGTGTACGCCAAGGCCGAGTACAGCGACGAGCTGCTCGGCCGGTACGCCCGCGAGGTCGGCCACCTGGCCCGCACGGTCAAGGGCCGGACCAAGAAGGTGCTGGTGGTCGACCTCGACAACACCCTGTGGGACGGCATCCTGGGCGACGACGGCGCGGACGGCATCGCGGCCGCCGTGACCTTCCGGGGCGAGGCCTTCGGGAAGTTCCAGCAGCTGGTCAAGCAGATCGGCTCCCAGGGCGTGCTGCTCGCGGTGAGCAGCAAGAACGACCAGGAGCCGGTGCTCGACGTGCTGGGCAACCACCCGGACATGGTGCTGCGTACCGGGGACTTCGTCCGGATCAATGCCAACTGGCAGCCCAAGGACGCGAATCTGCAGGACATCGCGCAGCGGCTCAACCTCGGTGTGGACAGTTTCGTCTTCGCCGACGACTCCTCCTTCGAGACCGGCCTGGTGGCCAGCTCGCTGCCCCAGGTGGCGGTGGTCCGCCTCGACGAGGAGCCGGCCCTGCACGTGGCGAAGCTGCTGGCGGACAACTGGTTCGACGTCCGGGCGCTGACGGCGGAGGACCGGGCCCGGGCGGGGCTGTACCGCAGCGAGGAGGCCCGGCAGACGCTGCTGGAGAGCACCGGCTCGATGGCGGAGTACCTGGCGCAGCTCGACGTCACGGTGGACCTCTCCCCGGTGCGCGAGCACGAGATCGCCCGGCTCGCCCAACTCACCCTGCGTACCAACCAGTTCAACCTGACCACCGAGCGCCTGCAGGTGGCCGACGTACGGGAGCGCCTCGCCGACGACGCCCAGCTGGTGCTGGCCGTCCGTACCGCCGACCGGTTCGGCGACCAGGGGCTGGTGGGCGGGGTGTTCGCGCACACCGAGGGTGACACGCTGCGGATCGACAACGTGATCCTCAGCTGCCGGGTCTTCTCCCGCGGCATCGAGCAGACGGCGATCGCCACCGTGCTGGCCGAGGCGGCCGGGCGGGGCCTGCGGCGGGTGACGGCCTCCTACCGGCCGACCAAGAAGAACCACAAGGTGCGGGAGTTCTACCCCTCGGTCGGGTTCGTCCGCGACGGCGGCTCCGACGACGAGCCCGACTTCTCGCACGACCTGGCCGAGCGGCTGGAGGTGCCCGGCCATGTCCGGGTCGCAGCCCGCTCCTGAGCCCGAGGAGCCGGCCTCCTGGTCCTGGTGGCGCGGCATGGTGGTCTTCGGCATCTTCCACGGCTACGCCAACGAGGACCTGGCCGCTCTGGTCCTCGGCCTGCGAGGACCGGCCCCCGGCCACCCGGAGCGGCCGGTCCCGTGGCTGCCTCCGACGGAGGAGGAACGCTCCCTCTGGGCGCGAGCCACGCAGCAGTGAGAGGCGTGCAACTGACTGGTCCGCCGCAAGGGCGCCTAAAGCCCTTCGGCGGAGCATCACACCTGTTGGTCCAGATCCGACGGCCTGCCGTCGGCGAAGTCAGAGGCGAGGGGAAGACGTTGACGGGTTTCGAGACATTCACCGAGCTGGTGCTGCACCGCACGGCGGATCTTGGCGACAAGGACGCCTTCATCTTCCTGCACGACAACGCGGCCGGCTCCGGTGCCGAGCACCTCAGCTACACGGGCCTCGACGCCGAGGCCAAGCGGATCGCCTCCTGGCTGCAGGCCCAGGGTGCCGAGGGCGGCCAGGTGCTGCTGCTCTACCCCTCCAGCGCCGACTTCGTGAAGGCCTTCACCGCCTGCCTGTACGCCGGCTCGGTGGCCGTCCCGGCCCCGCTGCCGGGCGACCAGGGCCACCACTTCGCCCGGGTCTCCGGCATCCTGCGCGACGCCGAGGTGAAGGCGGTGCTGACCGACAGCGCCAACGAGCCGAACATCAGCGCCTGGCTGCGCGAAGCCGGCTTCACCGACGTGGCCTGCCTGGCCACCGACCTGCCCGGCCACGGCGACGCGGCGGCCTGGAAGGCCCCGCGGCTGACCCCCGAGTCGCTGGCCTTCCTGCAGTACACCTCGGGCTCGACCAGCAGCCCCAAGGGCGTGATGGTCTCGCACTTCAACCTGCTCTCCAACGAGGCCGCGATCCAGCGCTCGGCGGGCAGCGGTGCGGACGACCGGCTCGGCGGCTGGCTGCCCTTCTACCACGACATGGGCCTGATCGGGCACATCCTGCAGCCGCTCTGGCTGGGCAGCTCGGCGGCGCTGATGTCCCCGGTGTCCTTCCTCAAGCGGCCGTTGCGCTGGCTGCAGATGATCGACCAGTACAAGGTGGCCATCGGCGGCGGTCCCAACTTCGCCTTCGACCTGTGCGTGCGCCGGGTCACCGACGAGCAGCTGGCCACCCTGGACCTGTCCAGCTGGAAGGTCGCCTGCAACGGCGCCGAGCCCGTCCGGGCCGAGACCATCCGGGCCTTCACCGAGCGGTTCGCCCCGGCCGGCTTCGACCCGGCGGCGTTCTTCCCCTGCTACGGCATGGCGGAGACCACCCTGCTGGTCTCCGGCACCCCGTACGGCCAGGTCCCGCTGGTGCGCCAGGCGGACATCGCGGCCCTGGAGCTCGGCACCCTGCGCGAGCCCGCCGAGGGCGCCCCGGCCCGCACGCTGGTCTCCAGCGGGGTGATCCAGCCGCAGGACTTCGAGGTGCGGATCGTCGACCCGCAGGAGCACACCGAGCGCCCCGAGGGCGGGGTCGGCGAGATCTGGGTCAAGGGCGACAGCGTGGCGAGCGGCTACTGGAAGCGCCCGGAGACCAACAAGGAGATCTTCCAGGCCGTGATCGAGGGCGGTGGGGACGGCCCGAGCGGCGGCTGGCTGCGCACGGGTGACCTGGGCGTGCTGGAGAACGGCCAGCTCTACGTCACCGGCCGGCTCAAGGAGATGATCCTGATCAACGGCCGCAACATCTACCCGCACGACGTCGAGCGCACCGTGCAGGCACTGGACCCGGCGCTGGCCCCCGGCAACGGCGCGGTCTTCTCGGTGGACACCGGCGAGGAGCACCTGGTCATCGTCCAGGAGATCAAGCCCAACTCCCCTTCGGCGGCCGACCTTCCGGCGCTCGCCGCGCAGGTCCGCACGCTGATCAGCAAGGAGTTCACCGTCGCGGGCAGCGTGGTGCTGGTCAAGCCGGGCACCATCCGCAAGACGACCAGCGGCAAGCTGCAGCGCACCCTGATGCGCCAGCTGCTGATCGAGGGCAAGCTCACCCCGCTGCACGAGGTGCTCGAGGACGGGGTCAAGGCCCTGGTGGACGCCGCCGCGCTGGCCACGGTGGGCTGACATGGACCACGCTCCCTACCTGCTGGCCGAGCAGCTGGAACACGACCTCGGCGACCCGGAGGGCCCGGGCGTGGTGTTCAGCCACGCCAACTCGCTGGCCCTGGACGAGACGGAGGAGTTCCCGGCCGCGATCTGCCGGCGGCTGGAGGAGCTCGGCGTCCACGAGTACTACGTCCCGGCGCAGTACGGCGGGCGGCTGGAGTCCTACGAGCAGGTGCTGCAGCTGATCCGCACGGTGGCCCGGCGCGACCTGACGGTGGCGATCGGGCACGGCAAGACGTACCTGGGCGGGGTCTGCGTCTGGGTGGCGGGCACGCCCGAGCAGGCCACGGCGCTGGGCGCGGACATCAAGGCCGGGCTGCCCGTCTCGCTCGGGCTGACCGAACGCGCCCACGGCAGTGACCTGTTGGCGGGCGAGGTGCAGGGGGTGCCGACCGGTGACGGCGGCTACCTGGTCTCCGGCGAGAAGTGGCTGATCAACAACGCCACCCGGGGCAGCCTGCTCTCGCTGCTGACCCGCACCGACCCGGAGGCCGGCCCGCGCGCCTTCAGCGTCCTGCTGGTCGACAAGCGGGCCATTCCGCAGGCGAGTTACCGGCACCTGCCGAAGATCCACACCCACGGCATCCGGGGTGCGGACATCTCCGGCATCACCTTCACCGAGGCGCCGGTGCCGGCCGGGGCCGTGGTCGGCGAGGCCGGCACCGGCATCGAGGTGGTGCTCAAGGCCCTCCAGCTGACCCGCACCATGTGTGCCGCGCTCTCGCTCGGCGCCGCCGACCACGCGCTGGCGATCGTGCTCGACTTCGTCGAGGAGCGCGAGCTGTACGGCCGCAAGCTGGTCGAACTCCCGCAGGCCCGGCACCTGTTGGCCGGAGCCGCCGCCGACGTGCTGCTGGACGAGGCGCTCTCGCTGGCCGCCTCGCGCAGCGTGCACACCCTCACCGAGGAGCTGTCCGTCACCTCGGCCGTCACCAAGTACCTGGTGCCCACCGGCACCGAGGGGGTGATCGCCGACCTCACCAAGCTGCTCGGCGCCCGCGCCTTCCTCAAGGACGTGCACGCCCGGGGGATGTTCCAGAAGGTCGACCGGGACCACCGGATCGTCGGCCTGTTCGACGGCAACACCCTTGTCAACCTCAGCTCCCTGGTGAGCCAGTTCCGCTCGCTGGTGCGCGGGTACCGCCGGGGCACCGGCGGACTCGACGGTGCCGGTGCGGCGTACGACCTGGCACGGCCGCTGCCGCCCCTGGCGCCCGAGCGGCTCTCGCTCGTCGCCCGGTACGGCAGCGGCGTCATCGCCTCGCTGCCCGGCTCCGTCGAGGCGCTGCGCGAGGCGGCCGACGCCAACCCGGCGTACAAGCCCGCCCTCGCGCACGCCGAGCGGCTGCTGGCCTTGGTCGGCGAGGTCCACGAGGCGATGGAGACCCACCAGAACGCGCTCACCGACATCCCGCCGGCCGCCTTCGAGGCCGCCCGCCGGTACGCCCTGTGCTTCGCCGCCGCCGCCGCGCTCGGCATCTGGCGGCACAACCACCAGGCGGCCGAGCAGGGCCGGACCAAGGGGCTCTGGCAGGACGGACTCTGGCTGAGAGCCGCGCTCGCCCGGGTGCTGACCCGGCTCGGCGAGCCCACCGACGACCGGGACGCCGCCGAGGCGCTCCTGGAGCAGGTCAGGGCGGTGCGCGGCGAGGGGCTGCTCCCCTCGCTCCTCCCGCTGGCCCTGAAGCACAAGGACGAGGGGACGTCATGCTGAATCAAGCCGCCGACCACGTGGTCGGCCCGGACCTCGGGGCGGAGGCCCGCGCCGTCGCCCGGGTGGCCGAGATCGAGCGGGCCTTCGGGGACCCCGCGGACGCCACCAACCCGGTCGGGTTCGCCCGGCTGCTGGAGGCCGACGAGGCCGGGGAGATCTCGACCGAGGGCGAGAAGATCCTCGACGAGCTGGTCTTCAACGCCGAGTTCGTGCCCGTGGCCCTGGGCGGCCGGCTGGAGCAGCTGGACACCCTCACCAGGGTCGTCCGCCAGGTCTTCCGCCGGGACATCGCGCTGGGCCTCGGCTACGGCGTGACCTCCTTCATGGCCTCGGTCAACGTCTGGGCCGCGGGCAACCCGGACCAGCAGCGCCGCCTGGCGGACATCCTGCTGCGCGGCGGCAAGGTCTCGGTGGCCTACCACGAGCTGGCGCACGGCAACGACTTCGTCCGCAACGAATTCCGGGCCGACCCGGCGCCGGAGGGCGGGTACGTCCTCGGCGGCGAGAAGCAGGTCATCAACAACGCCGCCCGCGCGGCTGCCTGGCTGCTCTTCTCCCGCACCTCGGACGACCCGGGCAGCCGCAGCCACTCCGTGCTGATGGTCGAGCGGGCCGGGATCGACACCGAGCGGCTGCGGGTGCTGCCCCGCTACGGCACCGTCGGGGTGCGCGGCTGCCACCTCTCCGGCCTGGACTTCGACCAGGCCCCGGTCGGCCCCGAGGCGCTGGTCGGCGCCGAGGGCCAGGGCGTCGAACTCGCCCTGCGCTCCTTCCAGATGACCCGCAGCGCGATCCCCGGCATGGCGCTCGGCGCGGCCGACACCGCGCTGCGCACGGTGGTCGGCTTCGCCCTCGGGCGCCAGCTGTACCGCAAGTCGGTGATGGAGATCCCGCACGCCCGGGCCACCCTGTCCACCGCCTTCCTGGACCTGCTGATCAGCGACAGCCTCTCGCTGGTCGGCACCCGCGCGGTGCACCTGCTCCCGGACGAGACCAGCGTCTACGCCTCGGCGGTCAAGTACCTCGTCCCGAAGATCCTCACCGAGACGATGTACGAGCTGTCCATCGTGCTCGGCGCCCGGTTCTACGTCCGCGAGGGTGAGTTCGGGATCTTCCAGAAGCACGTCCGCGACCTGCCGGTGCTCAGCCTCGGCCACGCCGGTTCGGCCGCCTGCCAGGCCACCATCATCCCCCAACTCCCGCGCCTGGCCCGGCGGTCCTGGTTCAAGGCCGAGCCCGCGCCCGCCGAGCTGTTCCAGCCGCGCACCCCGCTGCCGCCGATCCGCTACGAGCAGCTCGCGCTGGCCACCGGCCGCGACAGCCTCTCCGCCGCGCTGGTGGCCGCCGTCGACCAGCTGCCCACCACCAACCCGGAGGAGCGGGCGATCCAGAGCCTGGCGCTGCGCCTGATGGACGAGCTGCGCCAGCTCCAGGAGGCCGCCCTCCAGCTCTCCCCGCAGGACCGCACCGCGCTCGCCAGCCCGAGCAGCTTCTCGCTGGCCGACCGCTACGCGGTGCTGCTCGCCGCCTCCGCCGTGCTCGGCGTCTGGCGCGAGGCCCGCGGCGGTGGCGATCCGTTCCTGGCCGACCCGGCCTGGGCCGCCGCCGCCCTGCACCGCCTGGCCCGCCGGCTCGGCCACCAGCCGCCGCCGCTGCCCGCCTCCTGCGAGGAGCGGCTGCACGAGGAGGTCGTCCGCCGCTTCACCGAGCACCGCAGCTACGACCTGTACGACACGCCCCTCGCGGGCTGAACCCGTCATCTGAAAACGACCCGAGGAGCTCACCATGTCCGTCCCCACCACCAACCGGCCCGCAGGCGGGGCCGGGCACACGGCCGAGTCCCTGACCGTCTGGCTGGCCGACCGGATCGCCGTCTACCTCAAGCGCAACCCCTCCGAGATCGACCCGACCGTCCCGCTCGCCGAGTACGGCCTCAACTCCGTGGCGGCGCTGGGCCTGTGCGGCGACATCGAGGAGGACTTCGACCTCATCCTGGAGCCCACCGCGGCCTGGGACTACCCGACGGTCGAGGCGCTGGCGGGGCACCTGCTGGACGAGTTCGCCGCCCAGGCCGCCGAAGGCGCGCGATGAGCAGTCCCGAGGAGAAGACCGGGCCGGACCGCCGCATCGCGGTGGTCGGCCTGGACTGCCGCTTCCCCGGTGCGCCTGACCCCGCCGCCTACTGGGAGCTGCTGATGCGCTCCGGTGACGGCGTGGGCCAGGTGCCCGGGACCAGATGGTCGGGCAGCGACTTCTACTCGCCCGAGGGCGCGGAGGGCCGGACCAACACCACCGAGGGCGGGTTCATCACCGACCCGGACGTCTTCGACAACGAGTTCTTCACCATCTCGCCCCGCGAGGCCGCCGCCATGGACCCGCAGCAGCGCCTGCTGCTGCACACCGCCTGGCGGGCCCTGGAGAACGCCGGGGTCGCCCCGAGCAGCCTCGCGGGCACCCGCACCGGCGTCTTCGTCGGCATCATGGGCAACGAGTGGGCCCAGCTGCACCTGACCGACTACGACCGGATCACCGCCCAGGTCGGCTCCGGCAACGGCTACTGCATGACCGCCAACCGGATCTCCTACCACCTCGACCTCAAGGGGCCCTCGCTCGCGGTCGACACCGCCTGCTCCTCCTCACTTGTCGCCGTCCACCTGGCCGGCAACGCGCTGCTCTCCGGCGAGTGCGACTACGCGCTGGCCGGCGGGGTCAACGTCCAACTCACCCCGGCGCTCGGCATCTTCTACACCCAGGCCGGGCTCTCCGCCCCGGACGGCCGGTGCAAGCCGTTCAGCTCCGAGGCCAACGGCATCGGCCGCGGCGAGGGCGTCGGCGTGGTCGTGCTGCGCCGCCTGGAGGACGCGCTGGCCGACGGGCAGCAGGTCTACGCCGTGATCCGCGGCACCGCCGTCAACCAGGACGGGCGCAGCAACGGCATCACTGCCCCCAACCGCTGGTCCCAGCAGGAGGTGCTCGCGGCCGCGTACGCGCGGGCCGGGGTGGAGCCCGCCGACGTCGCCTTCACCGAGGGCCACGGCACCGGCACCGAGCTCGGCGACATGATCGAGGTCAAGGCGCTCGGCGGGCTGCACGCCCGCCGGGAGAAGCCGATGGCGCTCGGCTCGGTCAAGGGCAACCTCGGGCACACCGAGGGCGCGGCGGGCATCGCCGGGCTGATCAAGGTCGCGCTGTCGCTGCACCACCGGGTCGTCCCGGCCAGCCGCTTCGCGACCAAGGAGAACGCCAAGCTCAACCTCACCAGGCACGGCCTGAAGCTGCTCAAGGCGCCCCTGCGGCTGCCCGCCGGCAGCACGGTGGCGGGCCTGTCCAGCTTCGGCATGGGCGGCACCAACGCGCACGCGATCCTGGAGTCCGCCCCGCCGAGCGCGGTGCGCCCGGCCGGCGCCGGCGACTCGGTCGGCGTCTTCACCCTGAGCGCCACCAGCCCGGAGGCGCTGGCCCGCAACCTGCTGGCCCAGGCCGCCGAGCTCGGCCGCCGACGGGTGCCGGTCGGCCCGGTCTGCTGGAGCAGCAACCGGGTCAAGGGCGGCCACCGGGTCCGCTTCGCGGTGCCCGCCACCGACACCGCCGAGCTGGCGGCGAAGCTGCGCGCGGCCGCCGAGGACGAGGACGTGCTCGCCCAGCTGGCCGCCCAGCCGGCCGGGCGCCCCCGTACCGCCCTGTTCTTCACCGGCCAGGGAGCGCAGACCCCGGGCATGACGGCCCGGCTGTACCGCGAATCCCCGCGCTACCGGGCGTACCTGGAGGAGGCGGACACCGCGCTGCGCCCGCACCTGGACGAGTCGGTGCTGCAGCTGATCCTGGCCGGGGACGAGCGGGTGCACCTCACCCGCTACACCCAGCCGGCCCTGTTCGCCGTCGGCTACGCGCTCTCCCGCACCCTCGGCGAGCTGGGCGTCGCCCCGGCGCTGCTGCTCGGCCACAGCGTGGGCGAGTACGCGGCGGCCGTCACCGCCGGGGTGTTCGGCCTCGAGGAGGCGGCCCGGCTGATCGCCGCCCGCGGCGCGCTGATGCAGGCCCTCCCGGCCGGGGGCGGCATGCTCTCGGTGCAGGCACCGGTCGCCGAGGTGCGCGAACTCATCGACGCCGAACCGCTGGTGGGCATCGGCGCGGTCAACGGCCCGCAGGGCACGGTCCTTTCGGGCGACTTGAAGGCGCTGGAGCGGATCGCCGCCGTGCTGGCGGAGCGTGCGGTCGAGACCAAGCCGCTGCAGGTCTCGCACGCCTTCCACTCCCCGCTGATGCGGCCGATGCTGGAGCGCTTCGGCCTGATCGCCGAGGAGGTCGGCGGCGGCATCCCGCAGTTGCCGGTGTACTCCACCGTGCGGGGGCGGCTGCTGCGCGACGACGAGCCCATGGACGCGGCGTACTGGGTCGAGCACGTGGGCGCCCCGGTGCTCTTCGCCGAGGCCGCCGAGCGGCTCTTCGAGGCCGGGCCCACCCATGTGGTGGAGATCGGCCCGAGGCCGGTGCTGAACGGCCTGGTCCGCCGGCTGCGCCCGCCCGCCGGGTTGCGCACCCTGCACCCCGCCCAGGCCCCCAAGGGCGAGCAGCCGGGCCTGCCGCACCTGGCCGAACTGCTCGCCGCCCTGCACCGGGACGGCCAGGCGGTCGACTGGGACGCCTTCTACCCGGAGACCGACCGGCAGGCGCTGCGCCTGGCGCCGTACGTCTTCTCCGACGCCCACCGGTACTGGAGCAAGCCCGTCCGCCGGGGCGCCCCCGCCGCCGCCGAGCCGGTGGCCGAGACCCCGGTGGCGGCTCCGCAGCCGGCCACCACCCGGCTCACCCTCGGCCGGGGCGCCGGGCTGACCGGCCCGACCGCCGAGGCGGTGCTCGCGGCCGTCGCCACGGTCGGCGGCTACGCCGTGAGTGAGCTCAATGCGCACTCCCGGCTGTACGAGGACCTGGGCTTCGACTCCGTCATGGTGATGGAGCTCAAGACCAGGATCGAGAAGAAGCTCGCCCTCCCCGAGGCGATCCCGGTGCAGGACCTGCTGCCGCACCTGGGCTCGGTCGGCACCCTGATCACCTTCTTCGAGGAGCGCCGCAGCCGGGTCACGGTGGCGTCATGAGCACGGGAAAGGACACAGCGATGAACGAGGCCTACATCGCCTCGATCGGGACGGCCCTGCCGGGCGCGCCCGTGGACAACGAGCAGCTGGCCAAGGCCCTGGGGGTCAACCAGGAGTGGGTCGAGCTCTTCATCGGCACCAGGACCAGACACTTCGCCCGGGACATCGGCACCAACGAGGTGCGCTGGTCGCTGGCCGACCTCGCGGCCCAGGCGGGGGAGAAGGCGATCGCCTCCGCCGGGATCGACCCGGCGCAGATCGACTTCATCGTGATGGGCACCGCCACCCCCGACACGCTGATGCCGGCCACCGTCAACCACGTCGCCGACCAGCTGGGCCTGGACCAACTGCCCACCTACCAGCTGCAGTCGGGCTGCGCCGGGGCCGTCCAGGCGCTCGAACTCGGCCGCACCCTGGTCACCGCCACCGGCGCCACCGGCCTGGTGATCGGCGGCGACGTCTGCAGCAAGCACCTCGACCTGCGCCGCGACCTGACCGACGCGCCCTCCAGCGAGCTGGTCAACTTCGTGCTCTTCGGCGACGGCGCGGGCGCCGCGGTGCTCACCCCCGAGCCGATCGGCCAACGCGTCGCGCTGCGCCGGGTGCTGAACCGCCTCACCGGCCTCGGCCGGGCGCCGGGCCAGACCATCGAGTGGTTCGGGGTGGCCGACAAGGACACCGACAAGCAGGCGATCAACGAGGACTACAAGGCCATCGAGGAGTCCGTCCCGGTGATGGCGGTGGAGATCCTCTGGGAGCTCCTCGGCGAACTCGACTGGTCGGTCGAGGAGTTGAACTACATCCTGCCGCCGCAGCTGTCCGGCCGGATGACCAGCCTGATCTACGACCGGCTCGACATCCCGAACGTGCGCGAGATCTCCTGCGTGGCCGACACCGGCAACAACGGCAACGCGCTGCCCTTCCTGCAGACCGAGCGGCTGCTCGCCGAGATGAAGACCGGTGAGAAGGCCCTCGCCGTCGCCATCGAGTCCAGCAAGTGGATCAAGGGTGGCTTCGCCCTCGAAAAGCTGTAACTCCAGAAGACCCTAGGGAGCCCCACATGAGCATCACCACCGAGGAGTTCGTCCAGCTGGTCAACGACGACATCGGCATTCCGGTCGAACTCGCCGAGCTGGAGGCCGACTTCGACGCGCTCCCCGGCTGGGACTCGCTGCACCTGCTCAAGCTGGTCACCGCGCTGGAGAAGGCGACGGGCCAGAAGGTCCCGGTCGGCCGCCTGCTCGAGGCCCGCTCGCTCGGCCAGATCCACCGACTGGCCATCGCCTCATGACCGCCGGCCAGGTGAGCACCGAGCCGGTCAGCACCCGCCGGCACACGCTCTTCTTCCTGGAGTACGCGGCCGACCAGCGCCCGGTCTACCTCGACACCGAGGTGGACATGAGCCTGGTCACCGCACACCGGGCGCGAAGCGAACGCCGGTACTCCCTGGTCAGCTACCTGCTGCTCGCGGTCGGCGAGGTGCTGGGCCGCCACCCGGAGGCGAACGCGGTGCTCGCCCCCGGCTGGCCGTCCCGGTTCAGCACCCCGAAGGTCACCCGCTTCCCGTCCGTCACCGCCAAACTCGCCCTCGACCGCCCGGTCGAGGGGCAGCGCACAGTGCTCTCCGCCCTGCTGCCCGGTCTGGAGCACCAGACCCTGGCGGGCATCCAGGACACCGTCGACCGCTACCGGGGGCCGGACGCCGCCGACCTCCCGGAGTTCGCCGCCGTGCGCAAGCTCGGCAAGCTGCCCGCCCCGCTCGGCCGGCTCGCCTTCACCGCCGCGCTGCGCCGGCCGGCGCGCCGGGCCCAGATCCTCGGCACCGTCGCCGTCAGCTCGCTCGGCCACCGCCCGGTGGACGGCTTCCACTCGGTCGGCGGCACGGCCGTCACGATCAACGCCGGCCGGATCACCGACCGCCCGGTGGCCCGGGCCGGCCAGGTGGTGATCGCCCCGGTGATGCGGCTCGGGCTGGCCTTCGACCACCGGGTCGTCGACGGTGCCACCGCCGCGGACGTCCTGGGCGATCTCAAGAAGACACTGGAGGAGTTCCATGACCGGAGCGGAGACGGCCGCGGCGAAGCCGTTCGGCCCACCGATCAGGATCAAGGGGCGGACCGGCCCCTGGCCGCCCGTCCTCGGTAGCGTCGCCCGGCACGGCACCGCCCTGGTCTACGCCCACCTGGAGGACTGGCGCCCCGACAAGGCGCCGGGCCCCCGGCTGCAACGCCTGCTCGGCCGGGACTGGTCCAAGTACCTGGAGCTGACCCACGCCGACGTCCGGGTCCGCTTCGCGGCCTCCCGCATCCTGCTCAAGACCGCCGTCGGCAAGCTCTACGACGTCGGCCCCGAGGAGGTCGAGCTCGGCTACCGGGAGAAGGGCCGCCCCTTCATCCGGGGCAACGACTCGGTGGACGTGAGCATCAGCCACACCGACGGCCTGCTCCTGGTCGGCCTCTCCACCCAGGGCCAGATCGGCGTGGACGTGGAGCCGGCCGACCGCGAGCTGTACGCCCAGGGCCTGGCCCGGCACCTGTGCACCGAGGCCGAGCTGGCCCGGGTCGAGGCGCTCCCGCTGGAGCGCCGCAACGCCGAGCTGATCCGGATCTGGACGCTGAAGGAGGCGTACACCAAGGCCATCGGCACCGGCCTGATGTCCTCCTTCGGCAGCTTCAGCGTGGACGGCGGCGGTGGCTGCCAGGGCCTGCGCGGCCCGGACGGCACGCTGGCCGACACCGGCCGCTGGTCCTCCCAGACCTTCACCGACGACCCCGACTACGTGCTGAGCGTGGCCGTGGTCGACTCCGGCTTCGGCACCGACACCAAGACCACCACCCGCCTGGACGAAGGCCTCTTCGAGGCACTGATCGACGCCCTCGGCGAGGAGGAACCCGAGTACGGCGGCGCCGCCGACTGGTGAGGAGATCCGAGATGAGCATCACCGCGCACGAAGCCCCGCCGGACATCTGGACCTGGCGCCACCCCGAGGGCCGCCTGCTCAGCGCGGTGGTCGGCGTCGGCGCGCTCGCCACCGCCACCGCGCTGGCCGGGCCGGTCACCTGGACCTTCTGGGCCGGGCTGATCGGCCCGGACCTGGCCTTCCTCAAGGGCAGGGGCCGGCCCACCAAGGGCCCCGGCTACGTCCCCACGGAGACCGTGGGCCTCTACAACGACCTGCACCACCCGATCGCCCCGGCCGCCACCATCGCGCTCGGCCTGGTCACCCTCAACCAGCCCCTCGTGGTCGGCGGCCTCGGCTGGCTGGCCCACATCGCCATCGACCGGGCCACCGGCATCGGCCTGCGCCACCCGGACGGGCACATCCACTGACGACTTGTCGGAAGGTCAGCCATGTACGACTTGGACGAACTCAAGGCCTACGCGCGCCTGCACGCCCGGGGCCAGGGCGTCGACGCCCGGCGGGTCGCCGAGGTCCTGGACCGGATCACCAACGACACGCCCGGCGACGAGCACTCCTGGGCGCACGTCTGGCACGCCGTCGGCGACGCCCTGGCCGCCCGGGGCCGGGAGCTGGAGGCCTGCGCCCACTACGCGACGGCCCGCTTCCCCTACCCCTCGGACGAGCCCCGCGCCGAGGCCCAGCGCGCCGCCGTGGCCGCCTTCGACCGCTGGCGCAGCGCGCACGGCGGCATCGAACCGCTGGAGGTGGCCGTCCCCGGCAAGGGCAAGGTCCGCGCCTGGACGGCCGGCCTGGACGCGGCCGACCCGCGCCCGCTGATCGTGGTGATGGGCGGCATCGTCTCAACCAAGGAGCAGTGGGCCCCGCAGCTGCCCAAGTTCGCCAAGCAGGGCTTCGCCGCCGTGGTCACCGAGTTCCCCGGGGTGGGGGAGAACGGCCTCACCTACGACGCCGACTCCTGGCGCCTGCTGCCCGCCCTGCTCGACGCCCTGCAGGGCCGCGCCCGGCTCACCGACGTCTCGCTGCTCACCCTCAGCTTCAGCGGCCACCTCGCGCTGCGCGCCGCCGCCACGGACGACCGGATCGGCCGGGTGCTGACCGTCGGCGCGCCGGTCTCGGCCTTCTTCACCGACGACGAGTGGTGGGAGACCAGCGTCCCCGCCGTCACCAAGCAGACCCTGGCCCACCTCACCGGCATCACCGACCCGGCCGCCCTGCGCGCCGAGTTGCACGGCTGGGCCCTGACCGAGGAGGAGCTGGACGCCGTCCAGGTCCCGGTCGGCTACGTGGTCTCCACCCGGGACGAGATCATCCCGCGGGCCGACAGCAAGCTGCTGGCCGACCGGATGCCTCAAGCCCGCTTCAAGGAGTTCGACGACGTGCACGGCTCGCCGGACCACCTGGGCGAGATGCGGCTGTGGCTGATGCACGCGCTGCTCAGCAGCCAGGGCATCGAGGACCACCGCACGGCGGCGCTCGAAGTCGGCCTCGGCCTGCACAAGCTCGCCGCCATCATCCAGGACGAGAGGGGCATCAAGGACGAGCGGGCCGGCAGGTCCTCCTAGCCGTACATCCGGCGCATGGTGAAGTCCACCATCTGCTCCACGGCCTTCGCATCGAAGACCATGCGGTGTTCGCCCTCCATGTCGAGGGCGAACCCGTAGCCGGTGGGCAGCAGGTCGAGCACCTCGGCGCCGGAGACGCTGAAGTGCTTGGAGTCCTTGCCCGCGTACCGGCGCAGCTCCTTCAGCGAGGAGAACATCGGGATCACCGGCGTCGGCGTGTTGTGCAGCGCCAGGAAGCCCGGGCGGTCGCCGCGCGGGCAGTGCACCTTGGAGGTGATGAAGATCGCCTGGAAGTCCTCGACCGGCATCGAGCCCGTGGTGAACGCCCGGACGGCGTCGGCGAGGGTGGGCGGCGAGGGTTCGGGGTACAGGGACTGCTGGGGCACACCCTGCTGCGGGTCGCCGTACGGGCCGGGGCCGGGCATGCCACCCTGCTGCTGGTAGGGGGCGCCCTGGTACCCGGTCTGCTCGTAGCCGTACACGTGCCCAAGGTTAGCGGCCGACGTGACCACCTTCATAGCGCGCTTCGGCACGCTTTTAGCCCCTGGCCTCTTGAACAAGTTACTTACGGGTAGCATCATGATGTCTACTGGTGGGTAAGTGGGGCGCTCGAAGCGGCGTTCCCCCGGAAGCGACGAACCGGAGAAACGGCCATGGGTCACTACAAGTCCAACCTGCGGGACGTGGAGTTCAACCTCTTCGAGGTGTTCGGCCGCGACCAGGTGTACGGCACCGGTCCGTTCGCCGACATGGACGTCGACACCGCGAAGAACATCCTCAGCGAGATCGCGCGCCTGGCCGAGAACGACCTGGCCGCCTCCTTCGTCGACGCCGACCGCAACCCGCCGGTCTTCGACCCCGAGACCAACACCGCGCCGATCCCGGCCTCGTTCAAGAAGAGCTACCAGACCTTCATGGACGCCGAGTGGTGGCGCCTGGGCATCCCGGAGTCCATCGGCGGCCAGGTCACCCCGGCCTCGCTGATCTGGGCCTTCGCGGAGCAGATCCTCGGCTCCAACCCCGCCATCTGGATGTACTCCTCCGGCCCGGCCTTCGCCGGCGTCATCGCGGACGAGGGCACCGAGGAGCAGCTCAAGATCGCCCAGCGGATGACCGACCGCCTGTGGGGCTCGACCATGGTCCTCACCGAGCCCGACGCGGGCTCCGACGTGGGCGCCGGCCGCACCAAGGCGATCAAGCAGGAGGACGGCTCCTGGCACATCGAGGGCGTCAAGCGCTTCATCACCTCGGGCGAGCACGACATGTCCGAGAACATCATCCACATGGTGCTGGCCCGCCCCGAGGGCGGTAAGCCGGGCACCAAGGGCCTCGGCCTCTACATCGTGCCGAAGTTCGACTTCGACTGGGAGACCGGCGAGCTCGGCGAGCGCAACGGTGTCTACGCCACCAACGTCGAGCACAAGATGGGCCTCAAGGCCTCGAACACCTGCGAGATGACCTTCGGTGCCAAGCACCCGGCCAAGGGCTGGCTGCTGGGCGAGACCGTCGACGGCATCCGCCAGATGTTCAAGATCATCGAGTTCGCCCGCATGATGGTCGGCACGAAGGCGATCGCCACCCTCTCCACCGGCTACCTGAACGCTCTCGAGTACGCCAAGGAGCGCGTGCAGGGCGCCGACATCTCCAACTTCCTGGACAAGAACGCCCCGCGCGTCACCATCACCAACCACCCCGACGTCCGCCGCTCGCTGATGACGCAGAAGGCGTACGCCGAGGGCATGCGCGCCCTGGTGCTCTTCACCGCCTCCACCCAGGACGACGTGATGGCCGCCCGCCTGCGCGGCGAGCACGACGAGGCCGCCGAGCGCCTGAACGACCTGCTGCTGCCGATCGTCAAGGGCTACGGCTCCGAGAAGTCCTACGAGCAGCTCGCGCAGTCCCTGCAGACCTTCGGTGGCTCCGGCTACCTGCAGGAGTACCCGATCGAGCAGTACATCCGGGACGCCAAGATCGACACCCTCTACGAGGGCACCACCGCGATCCAGGGCCTGGACTTCTTCTTCCGCAAGATCGTCAAGGACGGCGGCCAGGCGCTCACCGCCGTCTCCGAGCAGATCCAGAAGTTCCTCGGCGCGGCCTCCGGCGGCGACGCCCTGGCCACCGAGCGCGAGCTGCTCGCCAAGGCCGCGGGTGACCTGGAGGCCATCGTCGGCAAGCTCCTGGCCGACCTCTCCTCGGTCGAGCAGGACGTCAAGAACATGTACAAGGTGGGCCTCAACACCACCCGCCTGCTGATGGTCTCCGGCGACGTGGTGGTCGGCTGGCTGCTGCTGCGTCAGGCCGTCGTGGCCCTGGCCAAGCTCGAGGCCGGCGCCTCCGAGAAGGACGTCCCGTTCTACCAGGGCAAGGTCGCCGCGGCCCGCTTCTTCGCCCGCAACGTCCTCGCCACCACCGCTGCCCAGCGCCTCATCGCCGAGGGCATCGACAACGAGATCATGGAGCTCTCCGAGGACGTGTTCTAAGACCTCCTGACCCACCCTCAGCACGGAGGGGGTCTACGCACAGCGCGTAGACCCCCTCCGTGCTTGTGCGACCATCGAGTGCCGGGCCATCTCCCCACGGTCCGTCGTGGCCCTTCACCGTTGTGTCACCGTTGTTGAAGACAACCTCGACGTGTCCGTGTACGGGCATATGCTCGGGGTCGGAGACCGGGTTCCCCGTCCGGCTTTCAGCCCTCCCTCAACCCAGGAGCAGCATGTCGACCGCCGCCCGCCCGGCCCACTTCGACCGGGCGCACACCGACGACCTGATCGCCTTTCTGAGTGCGTCGCCGTCGCCGTTCCACGCCGTGGCGAGCGCGGCAGAGCGCCTGGAGAAGGCGGGCTTCCGCCGGGTGGCCGAGACCGACGCGTGGGAGGCCGGTACCGGCGGGCGGTACGTCGTCCGGGGCGGCGCGCTGATCGCCTGGTACGTGCCCGAGGGCGCCACCCCCGCCACCCCGTTCCGGGTGGTCGGTACCCACACCGACTCGCCGAACCTCCGGGTGAAGCCGGTGCCTGACACCGGGTCGGCCGGATGGCGTCAGATCGCCGTGGAGATCTACGGCGGCGTCCCGCTCAACACCTGGCTCGACCGCGACCTCGGTCTCTCCGGCCGCCTCGCCATGCGCGACGGCTCCACCGTGCTGGTCCAGATCGACGAGGCGCTGCTGCGCGTCCCGCAGCTGGCCATCCACCTCGACCGCCAGGTCAACGACGGTCTCAAGCTCGACCGCCAGCGTCACCTCACGCCGATCTGGGGCATCGGCGAGGTCTCCGAGGGCTCGCTCATCGAGTTCGTCGCCGAGCGGGCGGGCGTGGCCGCCGCCGACATCCTCGGCTGGGACTTGATGACCCACGACATCCAGCCGCCCGGCTACCTGGGCCGCGACAAGGAGCTCCTGGCCGGCCCCCGACTGGACAACCTGCTCTCCGTCCACGCCGGCGCCGCCGCCCTCGCCTCCGTCGCGGGCGAGGACCTCCCTTACATCCCGGTCCTGGCCGCCTTCGACCACGAGGAGACCGGCAGCGAGTCCGACACCGGCGCGCAGGGCCCCCTGCTCGGCAACGTCCTGGAGCGCAGCGTCCTCGCCCGCGGCGGCAGCCCGGAGGACCGCGCCCGCGCGCTGGCCGGCACCGTCTGCCTCTCCTCCGACATGGGCCACGCCGTCCACCCCAACTACAGCGAGCGCCACGAGCCGGGCCACCAGCCGCTCCCCAACGGCGGCCCGATCCTCAAGGTCAACGTCAACAACCGCTACGCCACCGACGCCCTGGGCCGGGCCGTCTTCGCCACCGCCTGCGAGAAGGCCGGCGTGCCGTGGCAGACCTTCGTCTCCAACAACGCCATGCCCTGCGGCACCACCATCGGCCCCATCACCGCCGCCCGCCTCGGCATCACCACCGTCGACTGCGGCATCGCGGCGCTCTCCATGCACTCCGCCCGCGAACTCTGCGGCGCCGAGGACCCCCACCACCTGGCGAACGCGATCCGCGCTTTCCTCCAGGGCTGAGGGGCACACCCTTTCGGCAAGCGGGTCAGCTGCACTATCTGCTTTCAGGGGCGCGGGGAACTGCGCGCTTTGGAAAGGCACTCAGGTGCCACCCTCCGCAGCGCGCAGCCCCCACCCCCGCGGGCGCTACTCCATCCCGGCCAGTACCAGCGGCAGCCGGCTGACCCCGCCGGCGGTCACCCGCACCGGCACACCCCAGTCCTGCTGGTGCACATGGCAGGCCGGGTACTCGATCTCCGGATCGTCATCGCACGAGGCGGCCATCGCCGACACGTGCAGCACGCCTTCGCTGATGCCCTCGGCGAGTACCAGCTCCCGGGACAGAGCGCTGTCCGCCCCCGCCCCGGACACCAGCAGCTCCGGCGGGGTCGAGCTCACCAGCAGCCGCGTCGACGGCCCGTACCGCTCGTCCAGCTTCTGCCCGCTCGGTGCCTCGAACACCACGTCCAGCCGCAGCGCCCCCGGCGCCACCTCCGTCGCGGCCCGCTGCGTCCGGTGCGCGACCGCCTCGACCCGGACGGCCTCCTCGGGCAGCCGCAGCCTGGTCAGCCGGTGCCGCGCCGACTCGATCACCACCAGGTCGTCCTCGACCAGCACCGCGCCGGAGGGCTCCCGCAGGTCGGTCGCCAGCGTCGAGACCTCCCCGCTCGCGGGGTCGAAGCGCCGCAGTGCGTGGTTGTAGGTGTCGCAGATCGCCACCGAACCGTCCGGCAGGACCGTCACCCCCAGCGGGTGCTGCAGCAGCGCCTGAGCGGCCGCACCGTCCCGGTGCCCGAAGTCGAACAGCCCGGTGCCCACGGCCGTGTGCACCTCGCCGGTTTCACGTGAAACCCACCGGACCGCCGAAGTCTCCGAGTCGGCGACCCAGAGCTTCTCGCCGTCCGCCGAGACCGCCAGCCCGCTCGGCTGGGCGAACCACGCCTCGGCCACCGGCCCGTCCACCAGGCCCTCGTTGGTCGTCCCGGCCGAGACCCGGACCGTCCCCGCCACGGGGTCGTACGCCCAGAGCTGGTGCACCCCGGCCATCGCGATCCAGACCTCGCCGTCGAAGAACGCCACGTCCCACGGCGAGGACAGCTCCACCTCCCGGGCCGGCCCGCTGGTCGGCGAGCCCTGCCACCACTGCTTGCCCGTCCCGGCCAGCGTGGTGACGTGTCCGTCGCTGAGTCGTACGCCCCGCAGCGCGTGGTTCACCGTGTCGGCCACCACCACGTCGTAGTCCAGCCCGAGGTCCGCCGGTACCAGCGCCAGCCCCTGCGGCTCGCTGAACCGCGGCTTGTCACCGTCCACCAGCCCGCGCTCGCCGTCACCGATCCGCCGCACGACCGTCTCGCCGTCCTCGGCCAGCTCGACCAGCGAGTGGTGCCCCGAGTCCGCCACCAGGAAGTGCCCGTCGGCCAGCCGCACTGCCTTCCCCGGGAACTTCAGATCCCCCGCGACCGGCTCCGGCGCCACGTAGGGCCCGTCCCCGCGCCGCAGCGTCCCCTTCGCCCCGTGCTCGGCCTCCAGCTCCTCCACCAGCCGCTCGATCGCGTGCGCGTGCCCCTCCCCGGCATGCTGCGCGACCACGTACCCCTCCGGGTCGATCACCACCAGCGTCGGCCAGGCCCGCACCGCGTACTGCTTCCACGTCACCAGCGCCGGATCGTCCAGCACCGGGTGGTGCACCTCGTACCGCGCCACGGCATCCACCACCGCCTGGTGGTCGGCCTCGTGCACGAACTTCGGCGAGTGCACGCCGACGATCACCACGGTGTCCCGGTGCTTCTCCTCCAACTCCCGCAGCTCGTCCAGCACATGCAGACAGTTGATGCAGCAGAAGGTCCAGAAGTCCAGGATCAGAATGCGACCTCGGAAGTCCGCCAGGGACAGATCCTTGCCGCCGGTGTTGAGCCAACCACCAGCCCCGACCAGTTCAGGGGCGCGAACGCGTGCACGAGAAGCCATGCCCCAATCAAACCGCACGATGTCAGGCGGCATTCCGGGCGTGCGCACTGGGTGTGGGAAGCCACCGGGCGAGCAGGAAGTCGAAGCGGCTCTCCTCGAACGCCCCTACTGGACGGACCTGCCGGTCGAAGCGGACTCCGTGAACAGGTCCGCCCTCGTGAAGGAATGGTACGAGGCCGCCCTGAGGGAGTTCGCCCGTAATGAGGATCTGGATGTCCGGCGCTGCATCCTCCCCGGCCTGCCCCTCCGCAAGGAGTCGTACCCGGCCGAGCTGCACGATCTCGTGGACCGCGCCGCCGCGATCGCCCGGTCACACGCCGACGAGTACCTCCGCCACCGGGCGGAGATTCAGGTTCGCTCCTGACGGGCATGGACGGGGCTCGCCCAATCGTATTACGGTTGGAATATGAGCGAGAAGTCCAAGCTGAGCATCAGCATCGAGGAGGAACTCGGGGCCCGGCTGCGCGCCGTTGCGGCGCAGCGGCAGGAGCAGATCTCCACCGTGGTGACGCATGCCCTGGTGGACTACTTCGCCAACGAGGAGCGCCGGCTGGACGGGCTGGCCGCCATGGCCGAGTACCAGCACGAGCACGGGGCTTTCACGGCTGACGAGCGCCGGGCCGCCTCGGAGCGGGTGGACGAGCTGATGGGGTGGGCGGCCGGGGCGGAGCGGCAGGCCGGGTGAGTGCGATCGTCTACGACTCCGGCGCGTTGATCGCGGCGGAGAAGAACGACCGGGCCTTTGTGGCCCAGCACGAGACGCTGCTCTCCGCCCGGGTCCGGCCGCTGGTACCGGCCGGGGTGTTGGCCCAGGTGTGGAATGTGCGGGCGTCCTCGGCTGTCTTGCACCGGGTGCTGCGTGGTTGCGAAGTCCTCGCACTGACGGAGGAGCGCGCCAAGGCGGCTGCGGAGCTCTGCCATCGGGCGGGCAGCTGCGACGTGGTGGATGCGAGTGTCGTCCTTGCGGCGATCGAGCACCTGGAGGCGCCGATTCTCACCGACGACCTGGGGGACATCGGGCGGTTGGTCAGCGCCTCGGGCCACACGGGGATCAAGGTGGGCCGGCCGTAGCGGCCCCGGTGCCGCATGAAGGCTGATGGTCGGTCACGAAGCACCCCGGTGGGAGCACCGGCGGCCGCTCTGGAACGATCTCGGCCATGACTCGAAGATCTTGGACCGGTGGACCCGTGGCATTCCGCGCCCTCGCCGTGTTGGTCGGCTGCGGCGCCTACGGCTTCACGCTTCTGGGGGCGCCCGTGACCTTGGGGCGGATTCTCGGTGCGTCGGCGGGCGTGGTGGCCGGGGGGTGGCTGTCGATGCTGGTGTGGGCCCTGGCGGTGCTGCTCCTGGGGCGGTGGTGGGGGCTGACGGCGAAGGTCGTCTCGCTGGGGGTGGGGCCCGCAGCGCGGATCTGGCAGCGGGAGAAGCGGGTCGTGATCCTGCGTCGGGTGCCCTTCCCGAGGATCCTGGTCGCGGCCGGGCCAGGGCCTGGCGGGGTGAGACGGGCGGGCTACGTGCTCGCCGCGGCCGTGACGTTGGCAGGCCAGGCCGCTGCGGGCTGGGCCCTGCTGGCGGTCGCGCCGCCTTTCGGGCCGGCGGCCTCGATCTCCTGCCTGGGGATAGCTGTGATCAAGACAGGTCAGCTGCTGCAGGCCGCGACACCCGCAGCCTCCGCGCGTACCGACAGGCTGATGGTCGGGGACGCCGAGGCCGGTGAGGCGCTCAGGGCCGCCAACCGGAGCGTGGCGGAGGCCCGCCGTCTGATCGACGGCTGGACGGATCCGGCGGTCGCGGAGTCGGTCCATGGCAGGCTGGCCGAGTTGGCGGTGCTGATGGGCGAGGGACGCTACCGCGAGGCCGCCACACACGCCGAACAGCTCGGGCAGGACCCCGATCTGCTGCCGGTACAGCACCTGAGCTGCCGGCTGACCCGGGCCCGGGCGCTGGCCTACCTGATGGAGCTCGGGCCGTCCGACCCGTCCGATCGGGAGGACTTCCTCTCCCTGCACCGTGGACTGCGCCGGGCACCAGGACAGCTGACCTCGGGGAGCGACCTCCAGGCCCTGTACCACCTGGTCGTGGACCAGCCCGTGCTGGCGGTCGGTGAGGCAAGGTCCGCAGCTCACGTGGGCAGTGTGCCGCTGCGCCGCTCGATGGCCTACTGCACGTTGGCCCTTGCGCTGCACCGCACCGGCCGTACCGCCGAAGCCCAGCGGGCCGTGGCCTCCGCCCGGAAGGTCGGGCCCGACATGGCGCGCATCGACCACGTCGCCGGGGTGCTCGCGGACGCCGGCTGAGGGTGCCCGTCAAAAGCCGGTGGACGCGTGACAACCGGCGGCCTACGGTCGGCTGACGCTTGAGGGGGCTGGAGCATGGGGCCGTACGACGCGGTGGTGCCGGAGGGGTGGACCGAGGCGGCGGAGGAGCCGGGGCCGCCCGAGCGGCGGAGGCGGTTGCTGGGGGTGGTGCTCGGGCCGCTGTTCGTGGCGATCGGGGGAGTGCTCGGGGCGGCGGACATCGCCGACCGGGTGCACTTCGACGGGGCGGCCCGGGCGGATGCCGTGGTGGTGCGGGCCGATTACGCGAAGACCGGCAGGGAGGATGCCGAGGCAGTCGAGGTGCGGCTGGCCGGGGACGGCAGGACGGTCGAGGTGGACGACCCGCGCACGGCGCCGGACGGGCTGGTCGAGGGCCGGGAGGTGACGGTGCTGGTGGACGGCCGGGGGCATGTGCTGTTCCCCGGCCAACTCGGCTGGGGCAAGACGCTCTTCCCGCTCGGCTTCACCGGGATCGGGCTGGCGGCCACCGTCGACGGAGTGGCCGCGCTGGTCCGGCGGCGGAGTGGAAAACCGGTGCTGACGGGTGGCGTGGAGCCCGTAGGGTCGGCTGATCGGGACGAGCCGGGGGCGGGATGAGCAGCAGGGCAGCAGTGGTCAGGGCCGTGAACGGGCTGGCCCGGCGGTGGGGTTCGACGATGGCGGGGGAGAGCACGGTGTACTCCCCGGTCGGGGTGTGGCCGTTGCTCGGGGTGTTGGCGGCCGGGGCGGACGGGCCCGCCCGGGCGGAGCTGGCGGCGGCGGTCGGGCTGCCGGCCGAAGCGGCGGCGGAGGGGGCTCGCCGGCTGCTGGCGGACGTTGGCCGGATCCCCGGGGTGTCCACGGCGGTGGGGCTGTGGACGGACCGCCGGGTGGTGCTGGAGCCGGACTGGGCGGCAGCGCTGCCCGAGCACGGTCACGGTGAGCTGACCGGTGTCGAGGCGGTGGACCGGGCCCGGCTCGACGAATGGGCGGCAAAGGTGACGGGTGGTCTGATCCCGGCCATGCCGGTGGAGCTGGACGAGGGGACCCGCCTGGTGCTGGCCAGCGGGTTGAGCGTCCGGACCCGCTGGATCCGCCCCTTCGCCGAGCGTGCTTTCGTACCGAGCCACGGCCCGTGGGCCGGGCGGACGCTGACCGCGCTGACCCGCAGCACCGCGCTGCTGAACCGCGCGGCCGTGCTGCGCGGCGAGGCCGGGGCGGTCACCGAGCTGTCCGTGCTGGGGTACGACGGGGTCGAGGTCCGGCTGCTGCTCGGTGAGAAGGGGCGTGCGCCGGGTGAAGTGCTCCGGACGGGCATCCGGGCTCTCACCGGCGAGGTGGAGCGGGTCACGGCCGACGTGCTGCCCGCCGCCGAGGCCGGCCCGGGGATGACGGTGGAGTGGGCGTTCAGCTGGCAGCCCGAGCCGGAACTCCGTTGTACGACAGTGCCGTTCTCCGTCGAGGCCGAGCACAATCTGCTTCAGCAGCATGCCCTCTTCGGCCTCACCGCCGCCGCCGACCTCAGCCGGGGCCACTTCCCCGGGGTCAGCCGCAGCATGCCCCTGGCCGTCGGCTCCGCCAAGCAGCGTGCCATGGCGGCCTTCAGCGCGAAGGGCTTCGAGGCCGCGGCCGTGACGGCGATGGGAATCGCCGTCGGCGGCGCGGCCTGGCGCCAGCCGCCCTACCGCGTCCGCCACGTCGCGCTCTCCATCGACCGTCCCTTCGGCTTCCTGGCGGTGCACCGTCCCACCCGCCTGGTCCTGGCGGCGGGCTGGGTGAACGACACCCCCGACCACCAGGAGCCTGACTACGACTTCTACGACGACGACGAAGAGGACGACTTCCCCCACCGCCGCTGACCGGGCTCGTAGACTGCCAACGGTGCCCGCACCGCTGGTGCCGCCGTCGGACCGTGACGAGGAGCCGGGGATGACCGCAATCATTGATCCGCCCCAGATGGATGTCTCGGCGTTCGAGAACATCGCCGCCACCGCCGAGCGTGACGACGTCCGAATGGAGTTCGTTCAGGGCAGGATCGGAGTGAAGCCGGTGCCGGACGGGGATCACGACGAGATCATCAAGTGGCTCCAGAAGCGCTGTATGCAGCAGCGTCCCGATCTCTGGCTCTATCCGGAGCGCGGGCTCACGGTAGAGAGCTACCGCGCCGGCCGGGCCCGCCCGGATGCGGCGCTGGCGTCCGATGGCGCGTTCACCGGCAAGGGCGAGTGGGCGGACCCCGACGACGTGCTGATGGTCGTCGAGGTCACCTCCTACGACCGGGACGCCGACCGCCGGGACTTGGTGGAGAAGCCTGCCGCGTACGCCGAGTCGGGCATCCCGGTCTACCTGCTGATCGACCGCGAGCGGGGCCGGATCGTCGTGCACACCGAGCCGGTGGACGGCCGGTACCACGAGCGGACGTACTTCTTCGGTGACACCGTGGCCCTGCCCGCCCCGGTGGGGATCACGCTGGACGACACCGAGGTCCTCAAGGGTCACGTCCGTTGACGGCCGGTGCAAGATGTCGGGAGACAGCCCGGCTCACAGCGGAGGTACGGCGTGAAGTACGTGATGAAGGAGCGGATGTTCTCGCTCGGTGACGATCACTGGATCGAGGACGAGCACGGCGAGAAGGCCTTCCTGGTGGACGGGAAGGTGCTGCGGCTGCGGGAGACCTTCGAGTTGAAGGACCAGGCCGGGCAGGTGGTGGCCGTGGTGAAGAAGAAGGTCGTCACGGTGCGGGACGCGATGAAGATCGAGGACGCCGAGGGCGAGGTGATCGCCACCGTGCGGGAGAAGCTGTTCACGCCGTTCCGGGACAAGTACAAGGTGGAGCTGGAGAGCGGCGGCGAGCTGGAGATCCACGGCAACCTGCTCGACCGGGACTACCGGATCGAGGACGAGCACGGGCGCGAGCTCGCCGAGATCTCCCGCCGCTGGTTCAGCATCCGCGACGCCTACGGGATCAAGGTCCATGAGGGCGGCGACACCCCGCTGCTGCTCGCCATCGCGGTCTGCATCGACCACATGGTGGCCGAGGAGCACTGACCGCTCCTCAGATGAGAACCAGTTGCACCGTCCAGGGGGCGCGAGGCCCCCGAACCCCCTGGGGGACGGTGCAACTCCCCCTCAGCTTCAACTCTCACCCCTCGGCCAGGCGGCCGGTGAGCCGTTCGCGCGCGGCGGGCCATTCGGCGTCGCGGAGCATCGAGAAGTGCACGCTGTCGCGCCAGGTGCCGTCCGGCATGCGGCGGTGGCGGCGGAAGGTGCCCTCGTAGCTGGCGCCGAGGCGGCGGATGGCGTTCTGGGAGCGCTCGTTGTTGTGGTGGGTCTTCCACAGCACCCGGCCGAAGCCCAGCTCCTCGAAGGCGTGGGTCAGCAGCAGCAGCTTGGCCTCGGTGTTGACGGCCGTGCGCCAGTACGGCCGGGCGTACCAGGTGCCGCCGATCTCCAGCTCCTCGTGCTTGGCGCTGAAGCCGAAGTAGCAGGTGATGCCGATGACCCGCCCGCTCATCAGGTCCGTCACGCCGAAGGGCACGCAGTCGGCGTCCCCCAGCCGGTTCTCGACCAGAGTCCGCATCTCGGCCTCGGTGTGCGGCGTCGCGTCCAGCTGCCAGCGCCAGATCTCCTCGTCACCCCCGGCGATGCCGAAGAGGTCGGGCACGTCGTCCAGGGAGAGCGGCTCCAGGCTGATGTGATCACCGGTCAGGACGGTGGTGCGGGAGGGCAGCTTCGCAGTCATGATCCCCACGGTAGCCACTCTTTGCACTAGAGGCAATAGGCATCTGCACTAGTGCAAAGATGCCAACCCATGCAGAAGCCCCGCCCACCCGGCAGCGGGTGGACGGGGCTTCCCAGGGCCTGCGACCTACAGGAAGGAGTTGATCTGGATGGTCTCGGTGCGGCCGGGGCCGACGCCGATCGCGGAGATCGGGGCGCCCGACATCTCCTCCAGGGCCTTCACGTACGCCTGGGCGTTCTTCGGCAGGTCGGCGAAGGTCTGCGCCTTGCTGATGTCCTCGCTCCAGCCGGGCAGGTTCTCGTAGATCGGCTTCGCGTGGTGGAAGTCCGACTGGTTGTAGGGGAGCTCCTCGACCCGCTGGCCGTCGATCTCGTACGCGACGCAGACCGGGATCTGCTCCCAGCCGGTCAGCACGTCCAGCTTGGTGAGGAAGAAGTCGGTCAGGCCGTTCACGCGGGTCGCGTAGCGGGCGATCACGGCATCGAACCAGCCGCAGCGGCGGTCACGGCCGGTGGTCACACCGCGCTCGCCGCCGATCCGGCGCAGCGCGTCGCCGTCGGCGTCCAGCAGCTCGGTCGGGAACGGGCCCGAGCCGACGCGGGTGGTGTACGCCTTCAGGATGCCGATAACCCGGTCGATCTTGGTCGGGCCGATGCCGGCGCCGGTGCAGGCGCCGCCCGAGGTCGGGTTCGAGGAGGTGACGAAGGGGTACGTGCCGTGGTCGACGTCCAGCAGGGTGCCCTGGCCGCCCTCGAGCAGGACGACCTTGTTCGCCTTGAGCGCCTGGTCGAGTACCAGGGTGGTGTCGGAGAGGAAGGGGCGGATCTTCTCCGCGTAGCCCAGGTACTCCTCGACGACCAGCTCGGCCGGGATGGCGCGGCGGTTGTAGAGCTTGACCAGCAGCTGGTTCTTGTCGTGGAGGGCCGCCTCGACCTTCTGGCGCAGGATCGACTCGTCGAAGAGGTCCTGCACGCGGATGCCGACGCGGTTGATCTTGTCGGCGTAGGTCGGGCCGATGCCGCGCCCGGTGGTGCCGATCCGGCGCTTGCCCAGGAAGCGCTCGGTGACCTTGTCCAGGGTGCGGTGGTACGGGGTGATCAGGTGGGCGTTGCCCGAGATCAGCAGCTTCGAGGTGTCGATGCCCCGCTCGTTCAGGCCCTTGAGCTCGGAGAGCAGCACGCCCGGGTCGATCACGACGCCGTTGCCGATCACGGGGGTCACGTTCGGGCTGAGGATGCCGGAAGGCAGCAGGTGGAGGGCGTACTTCTGATCGCCGATGACCACCGTGTGACCGGCGTTGTTGCCGCCCTGGTAGCGGACGACGTAGTCGACGGAGCCACCGAGCAGGTCGGTCGCCTTCCCCTTGCCCTCGTCTCCCCACTGAGCGCCAACGAGCACGAGTGCCGGCACAGGCGTACACCCCTTCCGGTTGGGGCATCCTGCGTAGGCCGCAGTCTGCCCCGAGATAGACGAAGCCCCTGGCGCAGTAGCGCAAGGGGCTCTTGCACCGAGAGATTACCTGAGGAAGGACCGGTCGTGTCGTCCCTGTCCACGCCCGAATCCCGTGCCGTTTCTCCAGGTGGGCCGGACCCGCTGCTCGTGCTGCTCGACCCGGCGGCCAAGCAGGCCGACGGCGAGTCGGTGCGGATCGCCAAGGACGTGCTGTGCGGCGGCGCCGACTGCAAGGTGGCCCTGCCGGAGAGCCGGTCCGAACTCGACCGGTTGCTGGCTCATCGTGGCCGTCGCCGACCGGTGGTGATCGGCTCTGACCTGGCACTTCAGCGGGTGCTGCAGTCCCTCCACCTGCAGCGCGAGCTCGGCGCGGACGCCGTGGGGTTCGTCCCGGTGGGCCGCCCCGGCGCGGTCGGGGTGGCCCGGGCGCTCGGCGTGCCGGGCGAGCCGGTGGCGGCGGCCCGGGCCGTGATCAGCGGCGGTGCCCGCAAGCTCGACCTGCTGGTGGACGACGGCGGCGGGGTGGTCCTCGGCGGGGTCCGGATCCAGCCGCGGGGCCACCACGGCCCACTGCGTTCGCTCTGGGCGAAACTGGCTGCAGCCGAGCGGGCGACCGCTCCGGAGCCCACCAGCCTGCGGGTCGAGGCGGACGGCCGGCTCCTCGCCGACCTGCACCAGCCGATCCGGCTGCTCCAGGTCAACCTCCCCGCCGACACCGGCGCGATGGAGCTGGTGCTGCGCCGCCCCGGCGCCGCCCACCGGCTGAGCGCGGCCCGGCTGACGGTGGCCGGGCGGGGTTTCGGCTACGAGGCGGACGGCTGCCCGCTGGGCCCGGTGCACCGCCGGACCTGGACGGTGCACCCGGGCGCCTGGTCGCTGGTCCTGCCGGCGGCGGCGTGAGCGAGCGGATGCAGCGTGAGCGAGCGGATGCGGGGTGGACGAGCGGATACGGGGTGGACGAGCGGATGCGGCGTGAACGGGCGGACACGGGCAGTGGCGCGCACAGCCGGGTGAACCCCGTGTGAAGCCTGGGTGAGCAGCGTCACGTTCCGACCCCCGCGGACGGCGTGTCGCGAGCGGCCCAGGCCCGTACAGCGCTGGTCGCGCAAGGGCCGCCGAATTGCCCGGGCGGAAATGCGCCCCCCGGTAAGGGGTTATGTCTACGCGCGTTGCTATTCGAACGGCCAATATCCACGGGCTCCCCTGTTCGGGAACGCGTACGGAACTGCCCTAGACTCGAAGGCGTGCCACGTGGTGACGGAAGACTCAACCACGATCTTCTTCCCGGTGAGAAAGGCCCCCAGGACGCTTGCGGCGTCTTCGGTGTCTGGGCTCCCGGCGAGGAGGTCGCAAAGCTCTCGTACTTCGGCCTCTATGCCCTGCAGCACCGCGGACAGGAATCCGCGGGCATCGCAGTGAGCAATGGCTCCCAGATTCTCGTCTTCAAGGACATGGGACTCGTCTCCCAGGTCTTCGACGAGGCCGCCCTGGGGTCCTTGCACGGGCATATCGCCGTCGGACATGCCCGCTACTCGACCACCGGTTCCTCGGTCTGGGAGAACGCCCAGCCGACCTTCCGGGCGACCGTTCACGGTTCGCTGGCCCTCGGGCACAACGGAAACCTGGTGAACACCGCCGAGCTCGCCGCCATGGTGGCCGAGCTGCCCGGTGAGGAGCACGTCTCGCGCTCCGGCCGCTCCGCGGCGACCAACGACACCGACCTCGTGACCGCCCTGCTCGCGGGCCACCCGGACCTCTCCATCGAGGAGACGGCCCAGCTGGTGCTGCCCAAGGTCAAGGGCGCGTTCTCGCTGGTCTTCATGGACGAGCACACCCTCTACGCCGCCCGTGACCCGCAGGGCATCCGCCCGCTGGTGCTCGGCCGGCTGGAGCGCGGCTGGGTGGTCGCCTCCGAGACGGCGGCGCTCGACATCTGCGGCGCCTCCTTCATCCGGGAGGTGGAGCCGGGCGAGCTGATCGCCATCGACGAGAACGGCATCCGCACCTCGCGCTTCGCCGAGGCCAAGCCCAAGGGCTGCGTCTTCGAGTACGTGTACCTGGCCCGGCCGGACACCACCATCGCCGGCCGCAACGTGCACCTCTCCCGTGTGGAGATGGGCCGCAAGCTGGCCGCCGAGGCGCCGGTCGAGGCCGACCTGGTGATAGCGACGCCCGAGTCCGGCACCCCCGCCGCGATCGGGTACGCCGAGGCCAGCGGGATCCCGTACGGCTCCGGCCTGGTGAAGAACGCCTACGTGGGCCGCACCTTCATCCAGCCCAGCCAGACCATCCGCCAGCTCGGCATCCGGCTCAAGCTGAACCCGCTCAAGGAGGTCATCCGGGGCAAGCGCCTGGTGGTCGTGGACGACTCGATCGTCCGCGGCAACACCCAGCGCGCGCTGGTCCGGATGCTCCGCGAGGCCGGCGCGGCCGAGGTGCACATCCGGATCTCCTCCCCGCCGGTGAAGTGGCCCTGCTTCTTCGGGATCGACTTCGCCACCCGGGCCGAGCTGATCGCCAACGGGATGAGCGTCGAGGAGATCGGCCGCACGCTCGGCGCGGACTCGCTCGCGTACATCTCGCTGGACGGCATGATCGAGGCCACCGCGCAGCCGAAGGAGCGGCTCTGCCGGGCCTGCTTCGACGGGGAGTACCCGATGGAGCTGCCCGACCCGGCGCTGCTGGGCAAGCTGCTGCTCGAGGCGGAGATCGCCGGCGGTCAGCAGAAGCCCGCGACGCGGGGCAAGCCGACCTCCGACCTGGACGGTGTCCAGACGCTGATCGGCGGGCACGGCGCAGCGGACGCTCTTCGTCGACCGTGAGCAACAACAGCAGGGGCGTGGGGGACTACGCGATCAACAGTTCACGTTCGTCGTGGCTGGTCGCGCAGTTCCCCGCGCCCCTGCTGTGCTTGCTGTGATTGCCAAAGGTTTTCCAACCCCCACCTGACCCGGAAGGGCCATCGCACGTGACCAGCAACCAGAGCGCCGGCGCCACCTACGCCGCTGCGGGCGTCGACATCGAGGCGGGCGACCGCGCCGTCGAGCTGATGAAGGAGTGGGTCAAGAAGGCCAACCGCCCCGAGGTCGTGGGCGGCCTGGGCGGCTTCGCCGGGCTCTTCGACGCCTCCGCCTTCAAGCGCTACGAGCGCCCGCTGCTGGCCTCCGCGACGGACGGCGTGGGGACGAAGGTCGCCATCGCCCAGGCGATGCAGAAGTACGACACCATCGGCCACGACCTGGTCGGCATGGTCGTCGACGACCTGGTGGTCTGCGGCGCCGAGCCGCTGTTCATGACCGACTACATCTGCGTCGGCAAGGTGTTCCCCGAGCGGGTCGCCGCGATCGTCAAGGGCATCGCCGAGGGCTGTGCGCTGGCCGGCTGCGCGCTGGTCGGCGGCGAGACGGCCGAGCACCCGGGCCTGCTGGCCGAGGACGACTTCGACGTCGCGGGCGCGGGCACCGGTGTGGTCGAGGCCGACCAGCTGCTGGGCGCCGCGCGGGTCCGCGCGGGTGACGTGGTGATCGCGATGGCCGCCAGCGGCCTGCACTCCAACGGCTACTCGCTGGTGCGCCACGTGCTGCTGAACCAGGCCGGCTGGTCGCTGGACCGCAAGGTCGAGGAGTTCGGCCGGACTCTCGGCGAGGAGCTTCTCGAGCCGACCCGGATCTACTCGCTGGACTGCCTGGCGCTCACCCGCGCCACCGAGATCCACGCCTTCTCGCACGTCACCGGCGGCGGCCTGGCGGCCAACCTGGCCCGGGTCATCCCGGCCGGCCTGCACGCCCGCCTGGACCGCGGTACCTGGACCCCGCTGCCGGTCTTCCAGACCGTCGCGCAGGTCGGCGGGATGTTGACCCTGGAGATCGAGAAGACGCTCAACATGGGCGTCGGCATGGTCGCCGTCGTGCCGCAGTCCTCGGTGGACGTGGTGCTGTCGATCCTGGCGGACCGGGACGTCGAGGCCTGGGTGCTGGGCGACATCGTGGACCGCACCGACGAGCACGCGGACGGCGCGGCGCTCTACAACGCGTACGAGGGCTTCGAGCTGGCGTAAGGCGCGACGGGCACCCCAGGACGTCCTGGGGTGCCCGTTACCGCGGAGCAGTCAGGTGCGGGTACGACGAAGACCGGCTCAGCGCCTCAGGGGGCCGAGCCGGTCTTGTGCAGGCACTCAGGCGCGACGGCCGGACGGGCTGCTGCCCGCGTCCGCCTCTTCGTCGTCCTCGTCGTTGTAGTAGTCCGCGTAAGCCGCGTAGGGATCGTCGTCCTCTTCTTCTTCGATCGGTGCTGGCTTGATCGAAGCAGTGGAGGGCGATACGCCCAGCTCGCTGGACAGACGGTTGGCGTCGAAGCCGCCGCTGTTGTACTTCAGCTCGCGGGCGACCTTCGTCTGCTTGGCCTTGGCCCGGCCGCGCCCCATGGGTCGACCCCCTCAACGATGGGGCTCACGGCCCCGAGTCTGACACGTGTTCATGATCAGGAGCGGCGCTGCCCGAAGTGGGAGTGCCGTCCCTTGGAGCATTAACGGTACCTGTTTCCGTCGCCGAACGGTACGTCGCCGGTGTGACGTGGCGCGCACTGTCGCCCCTCGAAACCAGGTCTTTCCAGGTCATGAGGGGATTGCCGGAAGTTGGCAGGCTGGTTGCAGCATGCCACGGTCCGTCGTTCCGGGACCGATTATCCCCCGGGAGGGGGCTCGGCATAGCCCGTTCGGCGGACAAAGCGAGAATCCGGTTCCACATCGTGACCCGGAGCGGGGGGTGCCCACGGACGCCCGCGGGCACCCCCCGCGGGGGGTCAGCCCTTGCGGGCGCCCGGGAGCAGGATCGTGCGCAGAGCGCTGATCTCCCGCATCCGCTTCTCGGCCAGGCGGTCGGCGGCCACGGCCGGCGGCACGCCGTCGGAGACGGCGCGGGTGAAGATCTCCAGGGTGGTGTCGAAGATCTTCGTGGCCTTGTTCTTGGCGCGCTCGAAGTTGAAGCCGTCGATCTCGTCGGCGACCTGGATGACGCCGCCGGAGTTCACCAGGTAGTCCGGGGCGTAGAGGATGCCGCGGTCCGCCAGGTCCTTCTCCACGCCCGGGTGGGCCAGCTGGTTGTTGGCCGCGCCGCAGACCACCGAGGTGCCGGCCGCGCCGAGCGCGCCCACCGTGTGGTCGTCGAGCGCGCCGCCCAGGGCGCAGGGGGCGTAGACGTCGAGGTTCGCCTGGAGCAGGGCCGCGGTGTCGGCGACCACCTCGACGTCCGGGTGGGCCGCGCGGACGCGGTTCACGGCGGCCTCGAACGGGTCGGTGACGACGACCGTGGCGCCGTCGGCGACCAGGTGGCCGACCAGGTAGTGGCCGACCTTGCCGACGCCCGCGACGCCGACGCGCTTGCCGCGCAGGGTCGGCTGGCCCCAGCGGGCCTGGGCGGACGCGCGCATGCCCTGGAAGACACCGAAGGCGGTGAGGATGGAGGAGTCGCCGGCGCCGCCGTGCTCGGGGGAGCGGCCGGTGACGAACTCGGTCTCGCGGGCGATCACGTCCATGTCCTGGACGTAGGTGCCCACGTCGCAGGCGGTGATGTAGCGGCCGCGCAGCGACTGCACGAAGCGGCCGTAGGCGCGCAGCATGGCCTCGTTCTTGACCTTGTTCGGGTCGCCGATGATGACGGCCTTGCCGCCGCCGAGGTCGAGCCCGGCGAGGGCGTTCTTGTAGCTCATGCCGCGCGAGAGCCGCAGCGCGTCGTCCAGCGCCTCCTCCTCGGAGGCGTAGTCGAAGAAGCGCGTGCCGCCGAGGGCGGGGCCCAGGGCGGTGGAGTGGATGGCGATGATCGCCTTGAGGCCGGACTCGCGGTCGTGGCAGAGCACGACCTGCTCGTGCCCGTCGCCGGCCTGCTCGGTACGGAAGATCCTGCTGAGCACGCCGGGTGCGGAGTGCGGAGCGGACACGGTCTGTACGTCGGTCACTGTGGTGACTCCAGTATCTGTGGCCCACTGCTGTGGTGTGGGCGCCTATGGGAAGCCTAGCTTCGGGGCGGGCGCCGGTTCTGCCCCGTCCGGATAACGATCGGCGGCCCCGTGACGGCACTCTCCCGGGCGGCGGTGGGTGCGTGCGACCATGCAGAACGTGACCGCCGTGCGCACTTCGGTGCTCCCGCCCTACACCGCCCACCTGCGGGTCTACGAGCCGCTCGCCGCCTATCCGGAGCAGGAGCGGGCCCACTGGCAGGCCTACGTCGCCGCCCACGGCCCGGACGCCGTGGGCCCCGGGCAGCCGGTCGCCGCCGCGGCGCTGACCGAGCAGCGGGCGGCTCTGGCCGAACTGCTGGCGCGCACGCCGCGGGCGCTGCCGGAGAAGGAGAGCGGCCGGGCCTACGTCCGGGTGGTCGACTCGGTCACCTACGTCTGCCCGTGGTCGACCAGGCTGCGCAGCTGGCTGGCGCTGGAGGAGCTGGCGGCGGCCCTGCCGGTCGCGCTGCTCGACACGGTGCTGCCGCCCGCCGCCCGGGAGGCGGCCGAGGCGGACCGGGAGCGCTGGCAGGGGGCCCACCCGGACGCCCGGCCATGGATCCTGACCAGCCGCTGGGAGGTGCCGCTGAGGTGGTTCCTGCCGTTCGGCGCGGAGGACCGCTGCTTCGTACCGGAAGGCCATGGCGGGAATCCGCTGGAGTCCGTTTCGGCGAACGGGGAGAATGGGGAGAGGCCGGAGGGGGGCCGGAGGGCCGCGGCGCTGTTCTATCTGACGCCGATGGCCCAGGCTCGCCGACGGGTGGCGCGGGGTTACCGGGTGCTGCGGGAGCGGATCCCGCTGGGGCCGCTGGTACGGGAGGTGGAGCAGGTCGGGCGGTGGCTGGAGGAGTTCCATCCGAGGTCGCTGGTCGAGCTGGACTACGGGGGGTTGGTGCATCTGCTGGGGGCGGAGCGCTTGGCGGCCGAGGATTCGGTGGCCGAGCTGGAGCGGGGGCTGGGGGCGTTGAAGGCCGGGGACGGCGCTGAGGCCGCCCGTGCGTACCGGCTGGTGGTGGACCGCTGGCGGCAGGTGCTGGCGCTGCGGTACGCCAGCTGACGGGCGCTCAAAGGGCTTGTCAGTGCGGCCGGTGACGATGGACGGGCCCTTCGGCCCCCGAAGGGGGACCTTGGTCCCGGTTCGGGTCAATACCCCTCGAACGTGACACTACTCACCGTTGACGCGTACTTACCCCTATGTGTAAAAATGGGACAACCAGCCCAAGTTCACTCTGGTGTGTCCACTATTGGGTGGATCTGACGGTGGTGCGTGCTTTGCGGGGAAACGAAGGGTCTGGTCCGCTCGTAACCGATTGTCATCCTGGGATGACTGTCCGTTATGGGGTGGTCCATGGCCATCCGCCGCTCTTGGGCCCGTGAGGGGTCAATTTTGGCGGTTTGGCCGATAGGGCTGGACGGATGGTGTAGTTGTAGACACCAGGACAAGCCGTTCGTCCTATAACCGACTCGGCCCGTCTATGCCATTTCGGGCATCGCGGGCCAAGGTGCAGAATTTGAAGGATAGAACCGCCCTGGTTCGGTTCTCCCGAGGAGGCCGCTCATGACCGCTCGTACCCCTGATGCTGAGCCCCTGCTGACTCCGGCAGAGGTAGCCACCATGTTCCGCGTTGACCCGAAGACGGTGACGCGTTGGGCCAAGGCCGGCAAGCTCACGTCTATCCGCACTCTCGGCGGCCACCGCCGGTATCGCGAGGCGGAGGTGCGTGCTCTGCTGGCTGGGATTCCGGCGCAGCGTACCGAGGCCTGAGGGGCCCGCTGAAGCATTTCTGAAGGGGCTGTACGCCTGACTCCGCCGGGTCGGGGGTGCAGCCCCTTCGGCATGCCCGGAATCAATGCCTCCAAATGTTCCCTTTCCAAGGGAGGGGGGAATGCGTGGGAAAGCCAGTACAATTTTATATATTAAATTATGCGGCTCCCAGGGGACTCCCAGGGAGCTGAGAGTCAAGAAAATATAAGTGACGAGCGTCACGGGGGGTCGCTCTTGACGCGCCATCACCAGGAGTACCCGGGAGTACCCAGGAAACGCAAGAGGCCCGGAGCCTTTCGGCTCCGGGCCTCTCACCTACGGCGATCCTGACGGGACTTGAACCCGCGACCTCCACCTTGACAGGGTGGCGAGCTAACCAACTGCTCCACAGGACCAGATCTTTACTGCCTTGCCCGCCTGCTCTCGCCTGCGAACAAGACAGATCGTACGGCATCCGGGGCCCTGAAGTCGAACCGCGTCCTCCGGGGCCCCGGACACCCGGTTCCAGGGCCTGCCTTCCGGGTTACGCCGGGGCCCGGAAGGCAGGCCCTACCCGGCCGCCGCGGCGGCCTCCATCGCCTTCAGGATGCGCTTCTCCGAGACCGGGGTCGGGGTGCCCAGGCCCTGGGCGAAGAAGCTCACCCGGAGCTCCTCGATCATCCAGCGGATCTGCCGGACGGCCGGGGAGGGCTCCTGGCCGGGCGGCAGGGAGGCCAGCAGCTCGCCGTAGGCGTGCTGGACCTGCTGGACCTTCTGCAGGTGCAGCAGGTCGCGCTGCGGGTGGTTGGGCAGCGCCTCCAGGCGGCGGTCGACCGCGAGCAGATAGCGCTTCAGGTCGGGCAGCCGCTGCCAGCCGGTCTCGGTGACGAAGCCCGGGCTGCCGGGGGTGGCCGGGTGGATCAGCGAGGCCAGGTGCAGCCGGATGTCGTTGACGGCGGTGAGCAGCACCGGGCTGCTGACCGCCTTCAGCCGGGTCGAGGCCTTGTGGAAGGCGATCAGGGCCGAGGCCGTCTTGAGGGTGGCGTCGGCGGACAGCTCGTACAGGTCGGCCCGGACCTTGTCGTACAGCTTGGTGTACGCCGCCTCGTCCCAGGCCGGCCCGCCGTTCAGGGTCATCAGCCGGTCGGTCGCGGCGGCGACGATGTCCTCGAACAGGGCCGGGATCGAGCCGTGCGGGTTGTGCGAGAGCGCCAGCTTGGCCTGGTTGCCCAGGCGGCCCTGGATCGACTTGGCCGGGGAGTTGGTGCCCAGCATCAGCAGCCGCCGGGTGCCGGCCCACATCGCCTGGGCCTGGGCCTCGGGGGTGTCGAAGAGCCGGATCGCCACCGACTCCGTCTCGTCCACCAGCGCCGGGTAGGCCCGCAGCGAGTGGCCGCGCGAGCGCTGCTCGAAGGTGCGCTGGAGCACGGGCAGGCTCTCCGGCCAGCCGGTCAGACCGCGCTGCTCGATGCCCTGGCCGGAGGCGGCCGAGGAGAGGGTCTCCTTGAGCTTGGGCCCCAGCCCCAGCCGCAGCTCCTCCAAGTCCTTGGACTCGGCGAGCTTGCGCTTGCCGTCCACCACCCGGAAGGTCACCCGCAGGTGGTCCGGCACCCGCTCGTCGTCCCAGGCCTCCGGCGGGATGGTGATCGCCGTCATCCGCTTGAGGATGTGCTCGAGCGTCGGGAGCAGCGGCTCCTGACGGTTCTGCACCTGCTTGAGTGCGGCGGTCGCGAAGTCCGGCGCGGGCACGAAGTTGCGCCGGATCGCCTTGGGGAGGGAGCGGATGTACGCGGTGACCAGCTCGGCCCGCAGGCCGGGGATCTGCCAGTCGAAGCCCTCGCCGGTGACCTGGTTGAGCACCGGGAGCGGGATGTGGACGGTCACGCCGTCCGCGTCGCTGCCCGGCTCGAACTGGTAGGTGAGCTTGAAGCGGAGCTTGCCCTGCTGCCAGTAGTCCGGGTAGTCGGCCTCGGTGACTCCGTCGGCGGAGTCGTTGATGAGCATCGACTTCTCGAAGTTCAGCAGGTCCGGCTGCTCGTGCCGCTCCTTCTTCCACCAGGAGTCGAAGTGCCGGGTGGAGACGATCTCCTCCGGCAGGCGGCTGTCGTAGAAGTCGAACAGGGTCTGGTCGTCCACCAGGATGTCGCGGCGGCGGGCGCGGTTCTCCAGCTCCTCGACCTCGGAGAGCAGCTTGCGGTTCTCGGCGAAGAACTTGTGGTGGGTCTCCCAGTCGCCCTCGACCAGGGCGTTGCGGATGAACAGCTCGCGGCAGAGCTCCGGGTCGATCCGGCCGTAGTTGACCTTGCGCTGGGCGACGACCGGCATCCCGTAGAGGGTGACCTTCTCGTACGCCAGGACGGCCCCGGCCTTCTTCTCCCAGTGCGGTTCGCTGTACGTCTTCTTGATCAGGTGGCCGGCGATCGGCTCGACCCACTCGGGCTCGATCTTGGCGTTGATCCGGGCCCACAGCCGGGACGTCTCCACCAGCTCGGCCGACATCACCCAGCGCGGGGGCTTCTTGAACAGCCCGGAGCCGGGGAAGATCGCGAACCGGGCGCCGCGCGCGCCGCCGTACTCGCGCTTCTCCACGTCGAACAGGCCCAGGTGCGAGAGCAGACCGGCCAGCAGTGACTGGTGGATCCGGTCGGCGTCCGGTTCGGCATCGGGGTGGGGCTCGTCGATGGTGACGCCGAGCTGCTTGGCGACGGTGCGCAGCTGCGAGTAGATGTCCTGCCACTCGCGTATCCGCAGGTAGTTGAGGTACTCGCTCTTGCACATCCGGCGGAAGGCCGAGCTGGAGAGCTCCTTCTGCTGCTCGCGGACGTACCGCCAGATCGCCAGGTAGGCGAGGAAGTCGGAGGTCTCGGAGTTGAAGCGGCGGTGCCGCTCGTCGGCCGCCTGGCGCTTCTCGGCGGGGCGCTCGCGCGGGTCCTGGATGGAGAGGGCGGCGGCGATCACCATGACGTCGCGGACGCAGCCGTTCTTCGACGCCTCGATGACCATCCGGGCGAGCCTCGGGTCGACCGGGAGCTGGGCCAGCTGGCGGCCGAGCGGGGTCAGGCGCTTGCGGTGGTCCTTCTCGGCCGGGTCGAGGGCGCCGAGCTCGTGCAGGAGGTTGACGCCGTCCTTGATGTTGCGCGAGTCCGGCGGGTCGAGGAACGGGAAGGCGGCGATGTCGCCGAGCCCGGCGGCGGTCATCTGGAGGATGACGGAGGCCAGGTTGGTACGGAGGATCTCGGCGTCGGTGAACTCGGGGCGGGCGAGGAAGTCCTCCTCCGAGTACAGCCGGATGCAGATGCCGTCGCTGGTACGGCCGCAGCGGCCCTTGCGCTGGTTGGCGCTGGCCTGGCTGATGGCCTCGATCGGCAGGCGCTGCACCTTGGTGCGATGGCTGTAGCGCGAGATGCGGGCGGTGCCCGGGTCGATCACGTACTTGATGCCGGGGACGGTGAGGGAGGTCTCGGCGACGTTGGTCGCCAGCACGATCCGGCGGGAGTTGGAGCGCTGGAAGACCCGGTGCTGCTCGGCGCTGCTCAGGCGGGCGTAGAGCGGCAGGATCTCGGTGCCCTGCCAAATAGCGGCTCCGCCGCGGGTGAGCTTGAGTTTCGTGAGCGCGTCCGCGGTGTCGCGGATCTCGCGCTCGCCGGAGAGGAAGACCAGGATGTCGCCCGGGCCCTCGGCCTGGAGCTCCTGGGCGGCCTCGCAGATCGCCTGGATCTGGTCGCGGTCGCGGTCGACCGTCTCGTCGTCCTCCTCGGCGTCGTCGACCAGCGGGCGGTAGCGGACCTCGACCGGGTAGGTGCGGCCGGAGACCTCGATGATCGGGGCGTCCGAGAAGTGCTTGGCGAAGCGCTCCGGGTCGATGGTCGCCGAGGTGATGATCACCTTGAGGTCGGGGCGGCGGGGGAGCAGCTGCTTGAGGTAGCCGAGCAGGAAGTCGATGTTGAGGCTGCGCTCGTGCGCCTCGTCGATGATCAGGGTGTCGTACTGGCGCAGCTCGCGGTCGGTCTGGATCTCGGCGAGCAGGATGCCGTCCGTCATCAGCTTGACCAGGGTGTCCTGGCCGACCTGGTCGGTGAAGCGGACCTTCCAGCCGACGGCCTCGCCGAGCGGGGTCCGCAGCTCCTCGGCGACGCGGTCGGCCACCGTGCGGGCGGCGATCCGGCGGGGCTGGGTGTGGCCGATCAGGCCCTTCACACCCCGGCCGAGCTCCAGACAGATCTTGGGGATCTGGGTGGTCTTGCCGGAGCCTGTCTCGCCCGCGACGATCACCACCTGGTGGTCGCGGACGGCCGCCAGGATGTCGTCCTTCTTCTGGCTGACGGGCAGCTCCGCCGGGTACGTGATCTCCGGGACGGCGGCCCGGCGCTGCTCGACCCGCAGCTCGGCCCGGTCGATGTCCTTGGCCAGCTCCTCGGCGATCTTCTGCCGGGCCTCCGGCTTCCGGACCCGCCGGGCGCCGTCCAGCCGGCGGCCGATCCGCTGCTGGTCGCGCAGCATCAGTTCGGGCAGCCGGGCGGCCAGCCCCCCGATGGTGGGTGCATCGGCGGGCGTGGCTACGGGAGAACTCAACTCGGACATCCCTCTAGGTTCGCAAGGAGGCACGGGCGGGCGCACCTCGGTTTTCGAGCCCCTCCAGTGTCACAGACCGCCGGAGGAGGAGCCGGGTAGCCTCCCGGGGCATGAGTGCTTTTGACGATCATGAGCGGGCGATGTGGGCGGGCAAGGCGGAGGCGTACGGGCGCAGCTTCGCCGCGCTGTGCGGGCATGCGGTGCCCGCGCTGTTGGACGCGGCGAGGGTCTTTGAGGGTGTCCGGGTGCTTGACGTGGGCACCGGGCCGGGGTCGGTGGCCGTGGCGGCGCTGGAGCGCGGGGCGGTGGTAAGTGCGGTGGACGCCGAGCCGGGGATGGTCGCGCTCGCCTCGGCGCTCGGGGTGGACGCCCGGGTGGCCGTGCTGCCGGAGCTGCCGTTCGAGGACGGTGCGTACGACGCGGTGGTGGCCAACTTCGTGGTCAACCACGTCGGGCACCCGGCGGTGGCGATGGCCGAGCTGCGGCGGGTGGCCCGGCCGGGCGGGCGGCTGGCCGCGACGGTCTGGGCGGACGCGGGCAACGGCGCGATGGACCTGATAGTCCAGGCGCTCACGGCGGCCGGGGTGGAGTGGCCGGCGCTGCCCCGGGTGCCGGAGGAGCTGAACTTCGAGCGCACCCCGGCGGGGTTCGCAGCGCTGGCCGAAGCGGCCGGCTGGGGCGAGGTGGCGGGCCGGGAGCTGGTGGTGTCGCACCGGGTGGCGCCCGAGGCCTGGTGGGCCGGGGTGGCGGACGGCGTCGCCAACCTCGGGCTGGTGGTGACGGGGCTGCCCGAGGAGGTGCGGGCCCGGGCGAAGGCCGAGTACGACCGGCTGGCCGCGGGGGCGGTGGGGGAGGACGGGCTGCTGGTGGTCCCGGGGCTCGCGGTGCTGGTGGCGGGCCTGGCGTAGGCCCCCGCAGTCTCCTCAGCGTGGGCGGGGTCGGATAGCCTCTTGACTGATTATCAGCCAGGCTTTGGGGGATTGGGGGGAGAGCCATGGGCTTTCTGAGCACGCTCGAAGGCATCGGCAAGGGGATCGTGCACGGGGTCGAGGACGTCGTCCTCGTACCGAGCGAGGTGGCGCACTGGGCGCTCGGCAAGATGTTCGGCGACTCGGACGCGGAGCTGGAGAAGCTCGCCGGGGAGCTGGACGCGATGGCCAAGCAGGTCGACCGGCTGGACCAGGACATCCGGACGGCACTCGGGCAGCTGACCTGGCACGGGCCCGCCTCGGACGCCTTCATCGCGCACGCGAACGACCGGCTGCGCGAGCTGGCCACGGTGTCCGAGGAACTGCAGGGCCTCGGCAAGGCGATGAAGCAGCTCGCCCATGTCTACTGAGATGCCCACTGAGATGTCCACCACCACGGGGAGTGTGCCGGATGGCCGGTGACCAGTTCGGTTTCCAGATGGGCGAGTTGGCCAAGATCCAGCAGGACTGGCAGCAGCTCAACCAGCAGATGGCCGCGATGACCGCGAAGATGGGCGAGATCGAGCACGTGATCGCCAAGGCGGCGGCCACCGACCTCTTCGCGGGCATCCCCTCCGGCCTGCTCGGCTTCGGTGTGATCGCCAACCGGCTGACCAAGGACGTGCACGAGATCAAGGCCCGGGCCGAGGCCCTCAAGGCGACCAAGGACCAGCTCACCAAGGAGCTCGGCGAGGACGCCGAGAAGCTGGGGAGCGTCGCCAAGGAGTACGAGGCGATCGAGAAGAAGATCCTCGAGGACCTGCAGAAGCAGAAGGACAAGCAGCCGCCGAGCAGCCCGCAGCCGCCCAAGCAGGGCGGGGGCGGCGGTGACGGCGGTGGGTCCGGCGGCTCGGGCGGGTCCGGTGGGTCCGGCGGTTCCAAGGGCGGCCACGGCGGCCACGGCGGTTCCGGCGACGGCGGTGGCAGCACCGGCTCCGGCGGCGACGGCGGGACGGGCGACGCGGGCGCGCCGGGCGGCAAGTTCGACGGGCCGACGCTCAAGGACCACAGCACCGGCAACTGGGAGACCCATCTCACCGGCCGGAGCTGGGACTCCTGGAGCGACCACGCCCACCCCACCAACGGCCACGGCGACGGCGTCAAGGACAAGCCGGACCTGGACGGCCTCGACCCCGAGCGCAAGGCGATCGTGGAGCGCGGCCTGGAGCGCGCCGAGCACAAGCTCGGCTACAGCCAGGGCGCCATCACCAACGGCTACCGGGTGGACTGCTCCGGCCTGGTCTCCGCGGCCTGGGGCATCCCGCCCGGCCCGGAGGGCGGCATGAACACCTGGGACCTGGAGAGCTCCAAGGTCTCGCACCACATCACCAAGGACGAGCTGAAGCCCGGCGACGCGCTGGTCTGCAACACGCCCAAGCACGAGCACGTGGTGCTGTTCGGCGGCTGGGCCAACGCCGAGCACACCAAGTTCGTCTGCATCGAGGACAGCGGCAGCCACGGCTGCGTCTCGCACGTGCTCGACTACCCGTACCCGGCCACCGGGCCCTACCGGCCGATCCGGAAGAACGGCGTGGAGTGAACACCGCCCGGTCCGGCGGGGCGTAGGGAACCGCCGGGCCGGGTAATCCGTCCGACCGTCGGACCGACGACCGTCGAGCCCACGAAGAACGTGAGCAACCTTCACCCAGGGGGAGTCAACCGCCTTGTCCACACGTCGAGTTATCTGCGCCACCGCCGGTACGGCCGTGGCCGTCCTGGCCCTGGCGGCCTGCGGCTCCAAGTCGCCCGCGCTCTCGGCCGCCGCCCCGGCCGCGCCCTCCACCGCCGCGAGTGCCGTCTCCTCCGCGCCCTCCGCCCCCGCCCCCGGCATCGCCAGTGGTGAGCCCGCGCCCAACGCGGCGAGCTCCAACCCTGCGGTCTCCTCCAACGCCCCGCTCAAGCCGGGCGCCACCCCCTGCAAGCCCGACAAGCCGGTGGCCCCCGGCCACAAGGTCGTGGTGGCCACCAAGGCCGCCACCACGAGCACGCTGTACGCCCAGGACGGCGTCTTCGACTGCGGAAAGGCCCCCGACTACGGCTGGTGGCCCAAGGGCGACGAGAAGACCTACACGATCCTGCCCACCGCCAAGGCCCAGCTGGCCGGCGCCGAGGGCAACAAGACCGTCACCCTGGCCCAGCTGGTCGCCCACCTGACCGCCTGCGTCACCAACACCGGTGACACCTCCAGCTGCGGCTCCGGCAAGACCTACGACATCGCCCTGGACTCCTCCGGCAAGGTCACCGGCCTCACCGAGCTCTTCAGCCCCTGAAGACCTCTCATCGCGGTGGCGTGACACGTATGTTCGACCTGCTGGATGATGTCTCCCGCCTGTCGCCTCCGGCGCGGGCGGGAGAACTTGATCAGGGGGGTCAACCGTGCGCCTGCGAATCCTCGCCGGCCTCGTCACCGTCACCGGCGTCGTCCTGGGCACAGCCGTGCCCGGACTCGCGGTGGCGGACGCTGCGACGCTGTACGTCGACAGCACCAACCCTCGGTGCACCGACAGCGGTGCGGGGGCGGGCGGCCCGTCGGCGCCGTTCTGCACGATCCAGGCGGCGGCCGATGCCGTGCAGGCCGGCCAGACCGTGGAGGTGGTCCACGGGTCCTATCCGGAGAAGGTGACGGTCACCCACTCCGGGGAGCCCGGCAAGCCGGTCACCTTCCGGACCGGCGTCCTGCCGACGGTGAGCCAGCCGGTGGTCGGCCAGAAGGACGGCGTGCACGCGGACCACGGCTTCGTGCTGGCCTCGGTGCACGACATCGTGATCTCGGGCTTCACCGTGACGCCGACCGCCGAGCCGTTCGTGCTGACCGGCACCAGCCGCGTCACGCTGGAGTCGAACCGGGTGCGCGCCACCGGCGGGGCCACCCCGGCCGTCCGGATCGGCGGCGGGGCGGACGCCACCACGCTCAGCAGGAACTTTCTCTTCGACGGTCCGAACGCCGTGGTGGTCGAGGGCGGGGCCACCGGTACGACGGTGACCGGCAACGTGGTGGACTCCCGGAACGGCGGCGGTGGAGTCCGGATCACCGACTCGACCGGCACCGTGGTCACCGGGAACACCGTAAGCACCCTGTGTGCTCCTGGCATCGCGCTGCTCGGCGACTCCTCGAAGTCCGTGATCGAGAACAACGTCGTCGCGCCCGGTACCGTCATCCTCGGCAAGCAATACACCGACTGCGCGCAGCAGGTCAGTCCGGTCAAGGTGGTGGTCTCCGCGTTCTCGGCGGTGGGCACCAAGCTGGACTACAACCTCGTCCAGCCCGTCCCCGGCAGGGACGCCTACGAGTGGTCGGACGCACCGATCGCCGACCACGGTGCGCTATTCACCCGGCTCGGCCAGGGTGAGCACGACATCAACACCGACCCGAAGTTCGGTGCGATCTACGGTGTCTCCCCGGGGGATGGCTCCCCGGCGGTGGACTCCGCGGACGCCAACGCCCCCGGTGCACTGTCGGTGGACCTGGTCGGCCACCATCGGATTGACGACCCGAACGCGGTCAACTCCGGTAGTGGTGTGCCGTACTACGATCGTGGCGCGATCGAGCGGACCGACCAGGTGGGCGTCTGGCTGATGGCCTCCACCAGCCAGATCCCAACCGGACACTCGGTCGGCTTCACGGCCTCGGTCACCCCCTCCTGGTCCGCGCCGGTCTCCTACAGGTACGACTTCGGGGACGGCACTCCGCCGCTTGAGACCGACCGGCCGACGGCGGACCACGTCTACACGACCGCCGGGTACATGCTTCCGAGCCTCACGGTGACCTTCGCCAACGGCAACACCCTCTCGGTGACCAGCTACTCGCTGCAGATCACCGAACCCGGGCCGATCGTCCCGAGGTTCATGGTGGTGCCCCGGGACGATGCGCTGGCCTACGGCGTCGAGGACTTGGGCTCGACCTCGGCGTGGCCGATCACGGGCCGGATGTACGACTTCGGTGACGGCACCGGCCAGCAGGGCGACCTCGGCCACCAGTACACCAAGGAGGGCGACTACACCGTCACGATGTACGTGACGGACCAGGGCGGCCAGACCGCCAAGCTCAGCCAGCAGCTGCACGTGGCCTATCGCCCGTCCACCTTCCACGCGCTCGCTCCGCAGCGGGCCCTGGACACCCGCCGGGGCACCGCCGGCCGGACCACGCTCGGCCCCGGCCAGTCGCTCACCGTGCCCCGGCCGGCCGGTCTGCAGTCCGAGGCCACGGCGCTGGTGCTGAACGTGACGGCTGTCAACCACACGGGTGGTGGCTACCTGGCGGTCTACCCGGCGGGCCAGGACCGTCCGACGACCTCGAACGTGAACTTCGCGGCCGGGCAGGTGGTGCCGAACCTGGTGACCGTCCCGGTGGGCCGGGACGGCGAGGTGTCCGTCTACAACCGCTTCGGCTCCACCGATGTGGTGGTGGACGTGGCCGGGTACTACTCGGTGAGGACGGAGAGCGGTGACCGTTTCACCGCACAGGCGCCGGTGCGGCTGCTCGACACCCGTACACCGGGCCACTCGGCGGTGGCGTCCGGGGTTCCGGCCTCGGTGCGGGTCCGTGGTCTGAACGGTGTGCCGGCCGACGCGACGGCGGCGGTGCTGAACGTGACGGCGACCCGGGGGACGGGGCCGAGCTACTTCTCGCTGTACCCGGAGGCCGGGAAGCCGACCGGGACGAGCAACCTGAACTTCGGTGCCGGGCAGACGGTGGCGAACCAGGTCGTGGTGCCGATCGGGGCGGACGGGTCGGTGCAGTTGAGCAACTTCGCGGGCCGGGCGGACGCGATCGTCGACCTGTTCGGGTACTACAGCCCGAAGGGTGCGGCGCTGTTCCAGCCGGTCACGCCGCGCCGGTTGGCGGACACCCGTACTCCTGGCAAGGGTGCGCTGGGCCCGGGCGGGCAGCTGTCGGTGGCGACGGGTGCGCCGGCCGGGGCGACCGGTGCGGTGGTCAACCTGACGGCGACGGCGCCGACCGTGGGCGGGTACCTGACGGCCTGGGCGGACGGCTCGGTGCGGCCGGGGACGAGCAACCTGAACTTCCTGGCCGGGCAGACGGTGCCCAACCACGTGACCACGCCGCTGAGTTCGGACGGCAGGTTCGACGTGTACAACTTCGCCGGGAACACCCAGGTGGTGGCCGACCTGTTCGGGTACTACGTCAAGGGCTGAGTGCGCTTCACGGCGGCCGCGCCGAGCAGGGTGACGGCCGCCAGGGAGAGCCAGAGAGCGGCCGGGCCGCAGGCGTACAGGGCGGTCAGCACGGCCGGGGAGAGCGCCACCCCGATGCCGCTGGAGAGCTGGAACCGGGCCAGGGCCCGGCCCAGCCGCTCCGGCTCGGTGGTGGCGATCACCAGGGCGGTGGCGGTGCCGGTGTACCCGATCTCCCCCGCCGTCAGCAGCACCGAGACCACCGCGACGGCCGCCGCCGCGCCTCGGCCGCCCAGCGAGCCGGCCGCCCAGAAGCCCAGGTAGGAGAGCGCGAGCAGCGCCCCGGCGGCGGCCAGCGCGGTGTGCCGGGAGTACCGGGACAGCCACCGCACCACGGCGACCTGGCCGGTCACCACCAGCACGGTGTTGCCGACGAAGACCGCCGCCGACCAGGCTGGCGCGGCGTGCAGCTGCGTCACCAGGACGGCGGGCAGGGCGACTTCGAGCACGTTGAAGCAGAACGCGTACGGGAGGTTGGCGAGGTCCAGCACGGTGGGACGGGCCCCGCCGGTCCGTACGGTCTGCGGACGCCGGGCGGCCGTGGTCCGCAGGGACCAGGCCAGTGCCCCGGCGAGGGCGTAGCCGAGGGCCGTCGCGGCGGCCATCGTCCGCAGGGCGCCCGTGCCGCCGGTGGTGCCGAGCGCCGCGAGCAGGGCGCCGAGGCCGAGCCCGGCGTTGCGCAGCGAGCGGCCGGCCGCGAGGGCGGCGTCCCGGTCGCGGGCCGGGGCGAGTGCGGTGACCAGGGCGGCGTGCGCGGGCGCCCAGCACTGGTTGCCGGTGCCGAGCAGCAGCGAGGCCAGCACGAAGGCGGGCAGGGCGCCGCCGCCCGGGCGGGCCGCCAGCAGTGGGAGCACCCCGAGCGCCCGGACGGCCATCGCGGCGGCCACCACCGCCGTCCGGCCGCCCCGGTCGATCCAGCGCCCGGCGAGCGGCACCGCCGCGAGCCCGAGCACCATGCCCACCGACATCGCCGCCCCGGTCTCCGCCACTCCCAGGTGCAGCACCCGCATCCCGTACAGCAGCAGGAACGGCCGGAGCAGGCCGGTGCCCAGGGCGTCCACGGCGAGGGCGGCGGCGTAGCGCGGGCCGCCGGCGGCGGTGAGCAGCCGGGGCAGAGGGGTGGGGGTGAGTACGGCGGTCGTCATGGGGGCAACCGTGGGGCCGGGCTCCCGGGGCGGTCACGTCGATTGACGATTGCCGTCAATCGTGGCTGACACACCGGCGGTGAGCTGCCACGATGGCCCGGTGAGCCTGACCGTGGACATCTCCGGGGTGCCGCCGGAGCGGATGCTGTTCGCCGTCTCTCCCCTCGCGGAGCTGGCGGCGATGCTGCACGTGCTCGCCGTGCCCGGGCACCACCCGAGCCTGCAGGGCTGGGTGGCCCGGACCAGGGAGGCGCTGCCCGGGGAGCTCGCGGCCCGGCTGGCCGGTTCGGCCTTCCTCTGGCGCTCCTTCCGGGCCGACTTCCTGCTGCCCGGCGAGCCCGGGGAGACGCTCGCCGAGGAGCTGGACGAGCTCGACAAGCTGGACGACCGCACCTACCTGGCCTCGGCCCTGGTGATGACCTGCGGTGCGGACTCCGGCGCCGCCGCCTCCGACGCCGGGCTGGCCCGGGCCATCGAACTCGCCCGCGCCCGGGGCCCCTTGCAGTCCGGCTTCGCCGAGCGGCTGGCGGACGACCCGCCGGGTGTGCGGGCCGAGGTGCGGCAGCTCCTGGAGGACTGCGCCCCGGCCTTCTTCACCGAGACCTGGCGGCGGGTGCGGCCCCGGCTGCTCGCCGACCTGCGGGTCAAGCAGGACCTGCTGGCCCGGCACGGCCTGGCCGAGACGCTGGCGGCCGTCTCCCGGGCGATCCGGTTGGACACCTCGGCCGACGGCGCCCGCAGCCGGCTGGTGATCGACAAGCTGCAGGACAACGCGACCACGGCGGTGGGCACCGGCCTGACCTTCATCCCCACCGTCTTCGGCCACCCGCACCTGGTGGCGATGCACTCGCGGGGCCGCCGCCCGGTGCTGCAGTACCCCGCCGCCACCCCGGACCTGCCCGAGCCCGTCCCGCTCGACCAGGTCACCCTGCGGCTTCAGGCGCTGGCCCACCCCGTCCGCCTCCGGCTGGCCCGCACCCTCGCCCGCGGCCCGCACACCACCGGCGAGCTGGCCACCGCCTGGGAGCTCACCGCCCCCGAGGTCTCCCGCCACCTGACCGTGCTGCGCAAGGCGGAGCTGCTCACCACCCGGCGGCGCGGCCGCTACGTGCTGCACGAGCTCGACCCGGCCGCCACCACGGCACTCGGCACCGATCTGCTCGAGGCCCTGCTGCGCTGAGGGCTCAGCCGTGGGCCTCGTACAGCTTCATCGCCTGGAGGCCGTGCGCCAGCGAGCCGCCCGCGCGGACGGCTCCGGCCACGAACACCACCTCGGCCAGCTCTTCGGGCGTGACGCCGTGCCGGCGGGCCTGGGCGGTGTGCACGTCCAGGCAGTACGAGCACTGGGTGGTCAACGCGACTGCCACGGCGACGAGTTCGCGGACCTTGCGGGGGACGGCGCCGTCGGTGCGGTCCACGGCCTGCTGGAAGCCCCGCCAGGCGGCGGACTCCGGCGGGGCGAGCGCCCCGACCTGCCTGGCGCGGGTCAGGTCGGACGGGTCCTGGTAGGTGTGCTGGTGCACGGTGTCTCCTTGCTCCGGTCGGTGGAGTCAGCTCAGCAGGTGGGCGGGGTGGGCGTCCAAGACCGTTTCGGTCCGGCCTTGACCGGCTCGGTATCGGCGGTTGATGCTGAACGGAAAATCGGACCTCAGCCGGGCAGGGTGGCAGCGTCCGTTTCGCGGAGCGGAACGGACATCCGGTGAGTCGGATGGTCAGGCTGCGGGTGCGAGGGTGACCTGGTGGCCGAGGGCCTGGAGCTGGCGGACGAGGTCGCGGGTCCTGCGGGCGCTGTTCAGGTGGCGCTGGTGCCAGTCGGCGCCGAGGTCCTGGTAGCGCGCGTCGGGGTCGTTGATGAGATGCCAGGCGATGACGAGGATCGAGCGGGCGACGGCGACCAGGGCCTTGGCGTGGCCCCGGCGTTTGACGATCCGTCGGTAACGGGCGCCGAGGAAGGTGTCGGTGCGGGCTGCGGCGCTGGCCGCCTCGCCCAGGGCACCCTTGAGCCAGGGGTTGCCTTTCCCGGCCGGGCCGGTCGTGTTCTTCGTCCCGGACTGTACGGTCCGGGGACAGAGCTTCGCCCAGGAGGCCAGGTGCTCGGGGGTGGGGAACCGGCTCATGTCCAGGCCGATCTCGGCGAGGATGATCTGCGCGGTGGCCGGCCCGACGCCGGGGATGGCATCGAGGCGTTCGATCGCCTCAGGCCCTGTGCGCCCTGAGGCGGCGACCAGCACACCGTCATCTTCCGCGCTGCCGGGCGGGCCGGTCATCTCGCCGACCAGCACCTTGATGTGCCTGTCGAGTCCGGCGATCTGACCGGTGAAGTGGTCGACGGTCTCCAGCAGGATCCGCAGCAGGTGGCCGTGGTGGTCCTCGAACTGCCCGGTCAGCGCCTCGGCGAGGGCCGGGCGCTTGTTGACCAGGCTGCCTTTGGCCAGGTCCGCCAAGGCCCGGGGGTTGCGCTCGCCCGCGACCAGGGCGTCGAGCATAGCCCGCCCCGAGGCGCCGAAGAGGTCGGAGACCACGGTGGAGAGCTTGATCTGGGCGTCCTCGAGGAGCTTCTCGACACGGTGCTTGTGCCGGGTGCGGTCCTGCGTGAAGGCGGTGCGGGTGCGAGTGAGGTCCCGCAGCTGCCGCACTGGCTTGGGCGGCACGAACGAGGCCCGGACCATGCCGCGCTCGGCGAGCTTGGCCAGCCAGACCGCGTCCAGCTTGTCGGTCTTCGGCCGGCCCGGGACGTTCTTCACCTCACGGGCGTTGACCAGCCAGCACTCCAGACCGCGGGCCTCCAACAGGTAGAAGAACGGCTTCCAGTAGCTTCCGGTGGCCTCCATCACCACCCGCTGGACGCCCTGGCACAGCAGCCGGTCACCGAGTTCCAGGACCGCGTTGGTG
>NZ_JBEOWY010000051.1:0-58361 GCF_040296285.1 Kitasatospora sp. NPDC002227 | reverse complement strand
GGCATCCGCGTTGCCGGTGTGGGCGATCGAGGTGCCGAGGCCCCGGTTGATGAAGTGGCCGAAGCCTTCCGGCCTCGCGCAGTTCCTCGCGCCCCCAAGCGGATAGTGCAAGTACAGCTTGTTCTACATCCTGGGGCGGTAGTCGGCTGCCGTCCCGGAGCCGGATCGCGACCTGGCCGGCGGCCGCTTCGCGGGGGCCGATCACCGCCAGGTACGGGACCAGGCGGTGGTTGCGGATACGGGCGCCGAGGGTGCCCTCGGCCGGGGCGGCGAGCTCGGCGCGCAGGCCGAGGTCCAAGGCCTGGTCCGCCAGGGCCTCGGCGGCCGGGAGCTCGGCGTCCGAGACCGGCAGGGCGAGGAGCTGGACCGGGGCCAGCCAGGCGGGGAAGGCGCCGCCGTGCTGTTCGATCAGGTGGGCGATGGCCCGTTCGACGCTGCCGATGATGCTGCGGTGCACCATGACCGGGCGGTGCTTGGCGCCGTCCGGGCCGATGTACTGCAGGTCGAACTGCTCGGGCTGGTGGAAGTCGATCTGGACGGTGGAGAGGGTGAACTCCCGCCCCGCGCTGTCGCTGACCTGCACGTCGATCTTCGGCCCGTAGAAGGCGGCCTCGCCCGCCGCCTCCTGGTACGGGAGGCCGAGCCCGTCGAGCACCTCCCGCAGCAGCGCCGAGGAGCGCTCCCACAGCTCCGGCTTCGCCACGTACTTGCCGCCCGGGCCGGGCAGGGAGAGCCGGTAGCGGGCGCCCTCGAGGCCGAGCTTCGCATACGCCACGGCGATCAACTCCAGTGCCGCCCGGGCCTCCTGGGCGACCTGGTCGATGGTGCAGAAGACATGGGCGTCGTTGAGCTGGATGGCCCGGACCCTGCTCAGCCCGCCGAGTACGCCGGACGGCTCGGAGCGGTACATCCCGCCCAACTCGGCCAGGCGCAGCGGGAGTTCCCGGTAGCTGCGGGAGCGGGAGCGGAAGATCAGGGCGTGGTGCGGGCACAGGCTCGGCCGCAGCACGAACTGCTCGCCGCCCAGCTCCATCGGCGGGAACATGTCCTCGCTGTAGTGCTGCCAGTGGCCGGAGATCTCGTAGAGCTCGCGTTTGCCGAGCACGGGGGAGTGGACGTGCCGGTAGCCGGCCCGGCGCTCCAGGCCGAGCACGTAGCTCTCCAGGGCCTGGCGGACGGCCGCCCCGGCGGGGAGCCAGTAGGGCAGGCCGGAGCCGATCAGGGGATCGGTGTCGAAGAGCTCGAGTTCGCGGCCGAGCTTGCGGTGGTCGTGCACGGTGGTCTCCTCACGGGGTGGCGAGGCGAGTGACCACACGGCGAAGCCCCGGGGCACTCGCCCCGGGGCTTCGGACAACAGCAGCTGTCAGCGCGCCGGGACTTGGCTCGGCGTCGTCGTCAGGCTTGCGAAACGGCTCATGGGTCGGAGGCTAGCAGAGGGCCGGAGCAAGCGGCAGCGGATTTCCGGCGAGCGCGCTGGGCCACCACAGGCGCCAGCCGAGGTCCATGGCCAGCGCCGAGCGCACCAGCGCGAAGCCGATCTCGGGGAAGCCCACCACCGGCAGGGTGCCGAGCACGGCGAAGGTCATGGCGAGGATCAGCCCGGCCGAGGTGATCACGCCGCCGGTCGCGGCGAGGCCGGCCACCGCGCCCGCCCGGGTGCCCAGGCGCCCGGCCTCCGCGCGGACGCGGGTGGTGAGGAAGATGTTGTTGTGGTCGATGCCGAGGGCGACCAGGAAGACGAACGCGACCTCCGGGAGTCCGCCTCACCGTTAGAACGGCGGCGACCACTGGCCGGCCGGGTCTGTTCGGTAACTTCTTGAGCGTCTGGCGGCGCCATCCAGCCCGTCCCCCTCTAGCAACAGGCTTCCCGGGCGGCCCGTCCAACAGATGATCAGGTAAGCGGCAAGTTCCTCTGACCAGCGAGAATGAGGATTGTCCAGGCCCGTGTGCCCGCGCCGTCAGAGGCACTTCCCAGGCGAGTGAGCATATCGGGTCCTATCCGCGCGAGCGGGTGTCGGGTGTCGGGTGGCGGCGACGGGGGTGATCTCGCAGGCTGGCGGGGTGCTGCTCGTTGAAGATGGCCCCATGCCGTCAACCGACCCCTGTGCAGTGGTTCAGGCTGTCGAAGTCACTACGGACGGCCAGCAGAAGCGGGGCGTGGACGCGGAAGCAAGACCGCCCCGAAGATGATCTGGAAGAGGAGTAGGGCGATCAGTATCGGTGGGCCGGCGGATACCGCCGAGAAGGCAGGTGCGCAGAGGACGATGGTGGCGACCGGCCGGTGCCAGGGGAACCGCCGCGTTGGGGCGAGGAGAGCGACGAGGAGAAGTGTGGGCAGCCCGAGGTAGAAGGGGAGTGCCATGGTCACGACCACGATTCCCAGTCCTGCATCGGGGACGTTGCTCAGGGCGGTCAACACGTATGCGGCGTAGGCCGTCCAGATAGCGACGAGCCACGCTGCGTATCGACGAGCGGCACGAGCGATCCAGCGGCCCGTGTTCTCGAGTTCCGTCGCGCCGTCCATGGTTCCCCCGTGGAAGCTCGCTTACCAGTAGGCATCGCCCACTAGCCTCCCGGTGGGCCAGGAGCGTGTCCTGAGTACGGATACTCAACTCCACTCTCCGGTGTACCTGGTCGAACACGCCGGCCTCCGTCCACCGGCACAGCCGACGCCGGCAAGTCTGCCCCGGGCCGAAGCCCAGCTCCGGCGGCAGCTGCTGCCAGGCGATGCCGGTGAACAGCACGGACAGGATGCCCCGACAGCCCTACCTTGACGCCACGGCCGCTTTGGCGATCGCCTCTCAGGACTTCCTGAGACCAGGGGCCTCGACGCCTCCGGCCGTCCGGGTTGCTCGGCGGCCTTCGAGGTCAGCGGCGGAACCATCCGGTCAGTGCGCTCCACCGGCTGCGGCGCTGCCGGGGGAGGGGGACGGCGGGCTCGGCCTGGGGTGCGGGCGGCGGTACGGGGGTGGCGGCCGGGGTGTACGCGGGCTCCGGGGCGAGATCCGTCCGCGGGGTGAAGCGCACCGGCAGCTCCACCAGATGCCGGGAGATCCAGGCCGAGGTCCAGGTCAACTCCGACTCAGGAACGGCGAGATGGAGGTCGGGCAGCCGAGTCAGCAGGATGTCGATGCTGGTCTCCGCGATGGCCCGGCCGATGTCCTGGCCGGGGCACTCGTGCGGGCCGCCGCCGAAGGCGAGGTGGGAGCGGTTGCCGTGCAACGGCTTCGCCAGGTCGGGGCGGACGGCCGGGTCGACGTTGCCGGCCGCGAGGCCGAGCAGCAGCATGTCACCGGTCCTGATCTGCCGGCCGCCGAGTTCGGTGTCGCCGGTGGCCCAGCGCCCCGCCACCAGTGACATCGGTGCGGAGTCCCAGAGCACCTGGTCCAGGGCGTCGGGCAGGGTCATGTGGCCGCCGGACAGGTGGGCGCGGAAGCGGGGGTCGGTGAGGACCATCTTCAGGGTGTCCGCGATCAGGTTGACGGTCGTCTCGTTCGCCGCGAGCAGCACCACCCGCAGGTGCTCCAGCACCTCGTCGTCGGTGAGCCCGGCCTCGTGCTGCATCAGCCAGGAGACCAGATCGGCGCCGGGCGCCACCCGCTTGCGTTCCATCATCCGGCGCAGCGTCGCCACCACGTACTCGTTGCTCGCGACAGCGGTCTCGGTGCCCTTCATCAGATCGCGGGCGGCGGCGACGAGTCGTGGCCCGTACTCCTCGGGCATGCCGACCACCTGGGTCATCACCAGCATCGGGAGGTGTTCGGCGAACTGGGCCACCAGCTCGGCCTGGCCGGTGGGGCCGAACTCCTTGATCAGCTGGTCGGTGAAGCGGGTGACGTGGCGGCGGATACCGCGCCGGTCGAAGCGGCCGAGACTGTCGGTGACGGCTGCGCGCAGGCGCCGGTGCTCCTCGCCGTCCGCGAACACACAGAGCGGCTGCCAGGCGATCACCGGCATGAGCGGCGAGTCGGGAGCGACCAGACCCTGCTGGAACGCCGTCCAGCGGCGGGAGTCCCGGGAGAACCGGGAGGGCGTCCGCATGGCGGTGAGATTCGCGGAATGACCGAGGATCAGCCAGGCCGGGAGATCTCCGTGCAGCAGTACGGGCGCCACCTCGCCGTGCTCGGCGCGCAACTTCTCGTACAGTCCTGCGGGATCCGCCTCGGCCTCCGGGCCGTAGAGCCGCCGGAGGCCGACGGCGTCGAGCCCGTGGGCGGGGCAGCCGGGCGGCGGGGTGGGTGAGGCGTCGTCAGGGTGCGGGGCGGTCATGGTGTCTCCGGGAGCATCGTCGGGGGGAACGGGAGAGGGACGGCGGAGGGACGGTTCACTGCGTGGCGGGGGGTGAGAGCCGGTACAGGTAGCGCATCAGGGCCATCAGGACGTCCCGGCTGGATTCGCGGGTCCGGGCGTCACAGGTGACGATCGGCACCTCGGGCGGCAGGTCCAGGGCGGCGCGCAGTTCCTCGGTCGGGTAGGTCGGCGACTCGGGGAAGGTGTTGGCCGCGACGACGAAGGGCACGCCGCGTTCTTCCAGCCGCCCGATGACGTCGAAGCTGACTTCGAGCCGGCGGGTGTCGACCAGCACGACCGCGCCGAGGGCCCCCTCGAACAGCCCGCTCCAGAGGAACCAGAACCGCTGCTGGCCGGGGGTGCCGAACACGTACAGCACCAGTCGGTCGCTGATGCTGATCCGGCCGAAGTCCATCGCGACCGTGGTGGAGGTCTTGCGTTCGACCCCCACGATGTCGTCCACGCCGACTCCGGCCTGGGTCATCGTCTCCTCGGTGGTCAGCGGGCGGATCTCGCTCACCGAGCCGACCAGGGTCGTCTTGCCGACCCCGAAGCCGCCCACGATCACGACCTTGACCGCCATGGCGGCAGAGTCCGGGAGCAGGTCCGCCCGCTGCGGCCCCACCACCGGCTCAGAGCTTCTGAAGTCCACTGATCACCGCCTCCAAGAGGGCACGGTCGGGAAGGAACGCCTTCGGAACGGCCGCGCGGGCCTCGATCCGGCCTTCGGCGAGGAGGTCCGCCAGCAGCACGGTGATCACACTCACCGGCAGCCGCAGGTAGGCGGAGATCTCGGCCACGGACAGCGGCGAACCACAGATCCGCAGGATCGCCGCGAGTTCCGGCTGCATCGAGGGCTCGGGCTCCGAGCGGGAGACGATGAGGGTGACCAGGCCGAAGGCGTCCCCGTCGGCACTGCGACCGCGTGTGATCACATAGAGCCGTTCGGGACCGTCCTCGCCCCAGCCGTGGTCGGCTGTGCTCACGCGACCTGCCCGCCCCGGCGCGGAGGCGTGCTGAGGTGCTCACCGATTCTGGCCACCAAGTCCCGCATCCGCTGGCCGATCAGCCCGGCGTCGACGCCCTCGTCGGCGAGGACCGCGAGGTAGGCGTGGCTGCCGGCCGCCATGAGGTAGAAGAAGCCGCCGCCCATCTCGATCACCACCAGCCGCATCCGGGTGTCACCGTGCGGGAACTCGTGTCCCACCGCGGCGGCCAGGCTCTGCAGGCCGGCGCAGGCGGCGGCGAGCCGGTCGGCGGTGTCGTTGTCGGTGCCGTACTGGGCCATCCGCAGGCCGTCGGCGGAGAGCACGACGACGTGGCGGGTGTGCGGGACGCTCTCCGCCAGCTCCTTGAGCATCCAGTCCATGTTGGTCCGCTGCTGAATCACTGCTCGCCCCTCCCGGCCGACTCTTCGCTGGTGTGGCCGACGGCGGCGGTGGACGGCGCATGGCCGTTCACCCCCTCGGTGAACGCGGCCAGCCACATACCGGGCTGGACCGGCGCCGGGGCCGGCTCGGGCGCCGGCCCAGCGGCCCTGGGCGGCTCGGGCGCCTCCGCCCGGTAGGGCGTGGCGTGGCGGCGGCGCTGCGGCAGGCCGTTCGGGGTCCGCTCGCTCACCACCGGCGTCTCGTCGTCCGCCGGGAACACCGCCGCGGCCGGGCCGGGGAACGACCTCGCGGAGTGCGCGGGCGTCACCCCTGACCGCCACGGCTGTCCGGCGGCCGGTGGTGGGACCTCGGCCCGGTGGGACCGGGGACCGGAGGCGATCCCGATGCCGTGCGCCCGGCCGGTGGCGGGCGCGGTCGTGATGAGCTCCTGCGGCACGATCAGCACCGCCCGGACGCCGCCGTACGCGGAGGGCCGCAGGGAGACCTGGAAGCCGTACGCCCGGGCGAGCCTGCCGACCACGGCGAGGCCGAGGCGGGGGGTCTCGCCGAGGTCGTTGAGGTCGATGCCGGCCTGGGCGTCCTCGAGCATCCGCTCGGCGCGGGCCCGGCCCTCCTCGCTCAGACTGAGGCCGCCGTCCTCGATCTCGACGGCGATGCCGGTCTGCACCTCGACGGCGGTCAGGTGCACCCGGGTCTGCGGTGGGGAGTATCGGGTGGCGTTGTCGAGCAGTTCGGCGAGCGCGTGGATCAGCGGCTCGGCGGCGGGGCCGACCACGGCGACCTCGGAGACCGGATGCAGGTCGACCCGTCGGTAGTCCAGGATCCGGGACATGCCGCCGCGCAGCACGCTGTAGAGCGGCACCGCGCGGCTCCACTGGCGGCCGGGGCGGGCACCGCCGAGGACGGCGATCGAGTCGGCGAGGCGGCCGACGAGCGCGTTGCCGTGGTCCAGGCGGAGCAGATCGTCGAAGACGGCGGGGTCGTTGCCGTGCCGGTCCTCCATCTCGCGCAGGTCCTGGGCCTGGCGGTGGACGATCGCCTGCACCCGGCGGGCGATGTTCACGAAGGCCCGTTGGGCGGACTCGCGCATCCCCTCCTCGTTCTCGACGGCCTCCAGCACGGCGCGCAGCACGGCCTGGCGGGCGGCCCCGAATTCCGGCCCGAGGACGGGGTCGGGGGATTCGTACGCCTTCAGTAGGTCCTCGATGAACTCGCCGCGCTGGAGTCGGCCGACCGCCTCGGGCAGGGCGGTCCTGGCCAGTTGGACGGTGGACTCCTCCTGCCGGGCCAGCTGACGGCGCAGCGCCCGGTCCTGCTGCGCACTCCGCTCGCGCAGCTCCGCGAGCGCCTGCCCCCGGCGCGCCGCCACGGCGGCCACTGCCAGGGTGCTCACGACCCCGCACCAGGCGAGTCCCACCCAGGCACCGGCGGCGGCCAGCGCCGCCGCGACGACCGCGGTCAGGACCGTGGGCAGGAGCCACCCGAGAACCGGAGCGGAGGGCCGACCTCCGGGTGGCGTTCCATCACGAAGCATCAGCATCCTCAAACGATCGAAATACGGAAGGGCGGACAGGGCAGTGGCCGCGATGTGGTTCTGATGCAGCCTCAACAGTGCTGTGTTGTCTGCACCTTGAGCGGTGCTGGCCCCCGATTTTCGTCGCAACGGGCATATGGCACCGGCATCACGGGCCCGGTTCACTCATGAGAAGGCAAGCGCGAAGAACCCCCGCGCGGCGCGGCGATCAGTGGTAAGTCGAAGGCCGTCGGTGCCAGGAGCACGAAGGGGGCGTCGAGAGACCGGCAACGGCGCGGTCCGCACCGGCCTGGTGACACGGCTCACCCCTGGCCCAAGATCGGACACAACGGGCACGGGCCCTAGACTGTCGGCCGATCTTGAACGGGGGTATGGGATGCAGGACACCGATGGTTGGCTGCCACCACTGCGCGCCGGGCGGCAGCCCGCCGGGCGCGCTCTGCTGAGCTGGCTCGACGATCCGCAGGCGCCCAGGCTGTGCCGGGTGGCCGGCAGTCCGGGCAGCGGGAAGTCGCATCTGGTCAGCTGGCTGGCGACAGCGTGCGACCGGCGGCCCGGGGTGGTCGCCTTCTCGCTGGCCGGGCTGAGTCTGGAGGCGGCGACCTGGCTGCTCGCCCAGCGGCTCGAGGTGTTCGCGGTCACCCCGGAGGAGCTGGTGGCCGCGGTCGCTGCGGACGACCGGCCGCGGTTGCTGGTGCTCTGGGAGCTGAACCGGGCGGCCGCGTCGGCCCGGATCGCCCAGGTGCTGCTGACACCGCTGCTGGCGCTGCCGCACGTCCGGGCGGTGCTGGAGGTGGACGACTTCGCCCCCGAGATGCTCGCCCGCGCCGCCGTGCTGGACCTCGACCAGCCCGGCTGGACGGACCTGGCGAAGTTCGCCCGCTGGTACCGGGAGCTCGGGTCCGGTTCGCCGTTCCCGGCGGAGTCGCTGAACGGCAACCCCCGGCTGGCCCGGCTCGCCGCCCGGGTGCCCGCCGGGACGGATCCGACCCAGGGTGTGGCCGCCGCTTGGTGGTCGGCAGCGCCGCCGGACGTCCGGGCCGCGATGTCCGCCCTCGCGGCGGCGCACCGGCCGCTCTCGTACGAGGAGTGGTCCGTGCTCGCCGGGGCCCCGGCAGTGAGCGCCGCGGCCGAGTGGCTGCCGCCCCACTCGGCCGCCGGTGGCACCTGGTGGCTGCCACCGGGCGAGCTGCGTGACGTCATCACGGCGAGCGGGCCCGCCATGGACGGAGCGCTCATGGTGCGGGCGCTGGCCGACCGCCTTCCGCGAGGCGCGGACGGCGGCCCCGACCTGCCGAAATCCGGTACGAAGGAGCTCGGCCTGCTGCTGATGGAAACGGCCTGGACAGGCGGTGCGCAGGCCCTGCTCGAGGATCCTCGCCTGGTCGCGTACGCGGATCCGGCGGTGGTGAGCGACGTTCTCGGCTCGCACATCGGTACGCCGTTCGGCGATCACTGGCGGGCGGCCGGCCCCGCCATGGTCACCGCGCCCGACGGCGCGACCCGTGCGGCGGTGCTGCGCGCCCGCCTGCTCGGCGTGGACCCCGCTGCCGCCGCCGCGCTCGACCGGCCCGGCGCCTGGCGAGCCGAGTGGGGCAACTGGCTGCCCAGGACCGCACCCCGGCTGCGGGCCGGGGCGCTCACCCAGGGCCCGTACACCGGGTACGTGATGCTCGTGGACGCGAGCGGCGCCATGCGGGCGGGGAATCTCACGGATGGCCGGTTCATCGACGTGCCCGCCGACCCGGCGCCCGCCCAGCCGCGTTCACTCACCGCGCTGCCGGACGGCACGGTGGTGGCGCTGGACGCGGGCGGCCGGGCTCAGCTGCTCGCCGGGGCCACGCTGCCCGCGCTCCCGGGCGCGTTCGAGGCCGAGATGAGCGTGCTCGGCCCGGCCGGTGCCGTCGGTGACGTGGGCGGCCGGGTGCTGTGGCTGCCCACCGGAGCCGCCGAACCGCTGCACAACGGGCCGGTCACCGCGCTGGGCGGCGCGGTGCTCGCCGACAACCACGTCCCCACCCTGGTCAGCGGCGGCCTGGACGGATGCGTACGGGTCTGGCTCCCCGGGGCTCCGCCGCTGGAGAAGCCGGTCGACCAGCGGGACTGCGCGGTGGTGTCGGTCAGCGTGCACCAGGGCCCGCAGGGCCTGCTCGCAGCCACCGGCTGGGCCGACGGACTGGTCCGGATCTACCTGCTGGACCGTCCGGGCACCCGGATCGATGTGCGGCTGGGCTCGCCGGTGCTGTCCGTACTGATCGACGCCGGTGGCCGGATCGTCGTGGTGCTGCCGGAGGGCGTGGTCTGCCTGACCGTCGACCCCAAGGCACCGACCGGTCTCGATCTCTCGGGCACCCCGGGGTTCTACTTCTCCCCTGAGCCGCCGAACAGCCCCCTCGAGGCGGTGCCCGGCCCGATGACGCCGCTCCCCGACCCCGTACGGTCGGAGGCCCGGGACCGGCCCGGGCAGTGGCTGTACGAGCTCGACATCTCGGACGAGACCCACGCTCCGCTGATCGGATGCCGGCGGATCGACCATCAGGGCGTGATCGTCCGGTGTCTGGCCAACCCCGAGTACAGTGCGAAGCTGCCCGACGCCGGAACTGCCGTGCAACGGTACGCGGCCAGGCGGCTCAACGACCGGGACCTGGTGAAGGCGCTCGTGGACGCGGAGCTCCACGTCTGCACCACGGCGGCCGGTGGAACAGAGCTGTTCGTGCGGCCGGGGCGCTCCGCCGACTACCTGGACGCCTGCACGTCGCCGGAGCTGGTGCCGAGGCACTGGCCCGGCACCGCGGTGCTGACAGGCCGTGAAATCCACGCGGCGCTCCCCGACGGCCGCCTCCTGGTGAACCCCCGGAGCGAGGCGGTCGAGTTCCCGATCAACGGCTTCCACGGCGTGCTGGACTGACCCGGGACGCCGATGGCGGCCGCGAACTCGAGGTTCACGGCCGCCATCGGCTGCTTCAGGCACTCACCGGCCCCGGGTGACCGGGGAAGCCGGAGGCTGCTTCGGCTTGTCGTCCCCGGCGATCTCCTTCAGGGCCGCCAGGCCGCTCGCGAGGGCCCGCGAGCCGGGAACGACCTGACCGATGCGCCCGCCCCCAGCGCCCTGGGCGAGCTCGGCCAGCATCTGCGACGGGCTCACGCCCCGGGCCTTGAACTCCCGCAGTTTCGGAATCCAGAATCCGCCGGCGTTGGAGGCGTCGCGGCCCGCAGCCGGCCGATCCTGCCACCCGGCGGCATCGTCCGCGTCACAGGCCCACAGATAGCCCAGCACCCCGCTCTCCTCGTTGGCCACCGCAACGTACTCGACCGCCTTGTCGGTCGTGCGGGCGTAGCGCACCGGCCCGCCCGGCGCGACGGAGAGCTCCATGTCCTCGCTGAGCCGCGGGCTGGTCCAGTCCTGTCCACTCATCGGTCATCCCTTCCGCTACGGCAGAATCTCGCCGTAGATGTCCCACTTGCCATCTTCGCGTTCGATCACTCGGGTCGCCCGCCACTTCATGCCACGTCCCAGGATCAGCTCCCGCTCACCCATGCCGTATTTTCCGACCTTCTCCACCCACACCCCCGGCGTCCCCTCGGGCGCACGGAGGTGCAGGATCGCGTCCCTCTGCTCGAAACCGGGGGCCGGGCCACCGAGCGAGACGGACGTGTAGGAATGCTCGTCGAATGTCTCTCCGACCATGTCGCGGGGATCCATGTCGATGTGACCCAGGTCGGTCCCTCTGGTCACCATGACGTCCTCCGGGATCGGGTTGGCCTTCATCGCCCGGTCCAGCTCCTCGACATGGCGTGCCACACCGGGCGACAGCGGACCCTGCGCGCGCAGCTCACCATTGATGTCCTTGTACGTCAGGCCACCGATGGAGTCCGTCTTGCCCTCGCAGGTGTAGTCGAAGACGGCGTTCTTCTCCTCCTGCGGGAGTTCGAGGACCTTGTCGTTCCAGTGCTTGCCGCCGTACGCCTCCGCCTCTTCATTGCTCCCGAAGGTCTTCGCGCCGCCCGAGACCTCGGCCTCGGCGATCTGCCTCTGCTGATCGAGGGGCAGGTTCTTGAAGTCTTCGGCCGGCAGGTGGCCGTGCTGGCCGCCGGTGTCGGAGGAATGGCCGGAGGCTGGATCACCGGAATCCGCATGGTCGAAGGACAGATCGTCCGACGTCTGATGAGCGGCGGAGTCGTCTGTCGCGTGGTCGGGTCCGCCGACATGATCAGCCCCGGGCTCGTGGCCCGTTCCGTCGTGGCTGGAGCCGCCGTCGTGGCCCGCGGGCTCCGCGCTGCCGTGGTCGGGCGCCGCACCGTCGTTTCCGGGCGCGTCCCCGCCGGGGGAGTGAGAATCGAGATCGGTGTGCGGCTGCTCACCCGCGTGGAGATCCGTGGGCTCGGGGTGGGGGTTGTAGAAGTCCGGATGCCCGCCGTACTCCGCGGCGAAGGGGTTGGTGCCCCCCTGCGAGGGCGGCTTCAGCCAATCGTCCGGGAGGCCCGCCGGGTTGGTCGACACCGGCTTGACCGGCTCGACCGGCGGCTTCGCGAGGTCTCCGACGGCCTGCTCGCCGACATTCTTGGCAGTGTTGGCGGCGGCGTCCTCACCGAGGTGGACGGCCTCGTTCTTGGCCGCGCTCTCGACGGCGTCGATGCCGATGCGGGCGCCGACGGCGGCGGCCTCGCTGCCGCCGCCGGTGACGAGGCCGGAGCCGAGGTTGAAGATGGTCTTGCCGAGGGCCTCGCTCGGGTCACTGCCCCAGCCGGAGCCGACCACGGAGGAGAGCAGCTGCATCGGATGGTCGCGGGCTTCGACCAGGCCGGCCGCGGTCTGGTTGACGTGGTCGAAGTACTGGGCCGGGTGGGTCAGGTTGTACGGGTCCATCGGGTTCAGGCCGCGGCCGAACTTCAGCATCTCGGCGGCGCCCTTGACGATGCCGACCTGGACGTGTTCGTAGCTGGTCAGGGCGAGCTGCGGGGCGTCCTGCAGGTCCATGCCGACCTCGGCCCAGAACCCGGCCTTCTTCGGGGCCTTGCCGGTCGCGGCCTTGATGGCAGACTCGGCGGTCTGGGCGGCTCCGTGCTTGGCCTTGCGGGCGTTCAGCAGCAGCTCGGCGGCATGCCTGCGGCCCTCCGTGCCGGGGTCGGCGAAGTCGCCCGGCCTGGTGGGCTGGGTGGGGCTCTGCCCGGACTTGACCGCGTTGTTGTAGTCGTCGACCGCATGGTTGTACGAGTCGACCTGGTGCTTGTACTGGTCCCTGGCGTCCTTGGTCTGTTCCTGGGCGTGGTTGTAGGCGTCGATGGCCTGCTGGGCCTGCTTCTGCGCCGAGTCGACGGCCTGCGACAGCGCGTCGAGCGCCTTCGCGGCGTCGGTGCAGGCCTCGGCCGTGATCCGCCAGGCGACCGGGTGCTCGCCGAACCTCTTGCGGAACGCCTCAGCGGCCTTGCCCTGCCAGTGGTCGGCGTCCATCCGGCTCAGGCCGTTGTAGGCGTCCTCGAAGGCGCTGGCGAAGTTCTGCAGGTGCTTGGCGGTGTCGCCGAGCGCCTTGGCGTCGCCGTGCACGAGCTCCTTCGGATCGTCGGTCTCGCCGAGGTTCAGCTCGCCGACGGCCGCGCCGAGATCGTCCGCGATGCCGTCGCCCCACTTGTCGACCTTGTGCGCCCAGTCGTCCAGCCCGACTGCGTCCAGCAGACCGCCCGCCATATGGGCGTGCATGTCCACGAACTCGCCGGCGAACGCCTTGGCCTCGCCCCACAGGCCCATCAGCTACCCCCGCCCATGGCCTTGTACTGCTCGTTGAACTGCTTGGCCCTGGCCTCGGCCTTCGCGGCGTCCGCCTCGTCCCCGCCCAGCACCCGGGCCTCCGGGCTGTACCGCAGCGCGTCCGCCTCCGCGTTCTTCCACGCCGCCTCGGAGTGGACCCCCGCCTGCGCCCAGGACTTCATCGAGAAGTCCGCATGGGTGACCTGGGTGTAGGGGTTGTCCCCGAGCGTCTGGCCCCAGGACTGCTTGTCGATCTGCTCCTCCGTGAGGTTCGGGTTCCCCATCGCCGAGTTGACCACCACCTTCATCGAGTTGGAGAGGTACTCCTCCTGCTCGTGGTAGTAACCCGCCGACAGGTGCAACCGCTCCGCGATCTGATTGCCCTCCTGCACCAGCGCACGCACCTGCAGCGCCCAGCGCTCACAGAAGTCGTCGAACGCCGACTTGCAGCCCGGCTCGCCGATCTGCAGCCCGGTCAGTTCGAGCATCGAGAACCCGCGCCCCGCGCCGGCGCCTTCGGCGAAGCCGACGGCCTCCAGCTCCTTGATCGTGTCGTTGATGCCCTTCGCCGTCTGCTTCAGCGCCTCGGGATCGACCTGGAAGTCCGTCATCAGTCCCGCTCCCCGTCAAGCGCGACCGCGTCAGGCACGATCCCGCGCACCGGCGGGAACAGCATCGGCTGCGAACCCGCGACATCCAGCGCCACCCCGCAGGGCCGGCCCACCGCCGGCACCGCGACATCGAGCAGCCGCGAGCCGTAGATCGTCCGATAGTTCAGCTCCGCGCCTCGGTAGTCACGCGCCCGGGCGAACGCGGCGAGCTGTCCCTCGCCGCTGAAGGCGTAGATCCATCGGATCCCGCCCTGGTCGCCGGTCCACACCAGCCCGTCATCGGTCTCCGGCACGTACACCGCACTCGACCGGAACACGGCCAGTACCGTCTTCGCCTCACCGGCACCAGCGCGGAACATCCGCACCTGGTGGGTCAGCCCCGCATTGGACACTCTGTCCCCCCTGTTGTCGGCTGATCAGCAGAAACCTACTAGATCAACGGACGCTGTGATCACTTGCGCCGTGGGGCGGGGTGTCCACCGCTCCGGACCGCAGGGCTTCGGCGTATTCGCCGGATGCCCGGTTCGTGGTGACATCGAGACTCGTGGCCGAGGTTCGTTCCGCTCAGTTCGTCGGGTTGGTGCCGGTGGTCCGCACCTGTGTCGCTCCAACCGGGCAACTGCCCTGATGGAACCGTCACACAGCCCGGTGCATGAACAGGCGCGGCCACCTGTCCAGGCCATGGGCCGCTTCCCGCGTACGGATGTCCAGCAGGCCCGGGCTGAGCAGGGTGTCGTCCAGCGGCTGGAACCCGCAGCGTGTGTAGTAGGGGGCGTTCCACGGCACGTCGGCGAACGTCGTGAGGGTCAGGGCGGGAATGCTGTGGGCTGCCGCTCGCTCGGCAAGGTGGTCCAGTAGCGACCGTCCGATTCCCTGGCCTGCGTTGTCGGGGTGCACCGATACCTGTTCGATGTGCAGGTTGCCGTCGACGTGGTCGGCGATGAGATAGGCCATCGGAGTGTCGGACTCGTTGACGGCCACCCAGGCCAGCCCCGCCCGCTGATATCCAGCGAGTTCATCGAGAGGCAGCGGCTCGTCGTCCGCGATCTCGGGCATGCCGATGTCGCGGAAGCACCGTCCGGCCGCCCGCTCGATGTCCTGGAGCAGGAGCAGTTCTTCGATCCGGACCTTTCGAATACGCATGGCCCCATTGTCCAAGATCATGTACACCGGAGCGCTGTCCGGCCCGGATCGACCTCAGTGCGGCCAGGGTGTTCGCAGTGCCTTTGCGGCGCCTGTTCACGCCCCACAGCGTGTCGTCGCCGATCGAGTAGCAGCCGTGGAGGTAGGTCACGCCGTGGGTGCGCTCGCAGGTCGCCGGCAGACGGTCCGGCTTGCCTTGTTCAGCCCGGCAGCTGTCGGCGCGCCGGGACTTCGTCCGGCGTCGTCAGGCTTGCGTAACTGCTCATGGGCGGGAGGCCGGCAGAGGGGCGGGGCGGGTGGGAGTGGATTTCCGGGAGAGCGCGCTGGGCCACCACAGGTGCCGGTCGAGGTCCATGGCCAGCGCTGTGACCAGCACCGAGCGCACCACCAGGGTGTCGAGCAGGACGCCGAAGGCCACCGCGAAGCCGATCTCGGCGAAGCCCACCACCGGCAGGGTGCCGAGCACGGCGAAGGTGCTGGCGAGGATCAGCCCGGCCGAGGTGATCACGCCGCCGGTCGCGGCGAGGCCGGCCACCGCGCCCGCCCGGGTGCCCAGCCGCCCGGCCTCCTCGCGGACGCGGGTGGTGAGGAAGATGTTGTAGTCGATGCCGAGGGCGACCAGGAAGACGAAGACGAAGAGCGGGAAGGCGTTGTCCTCGCCCTCGAACTGGAAGACGTGCGCGAAGAAGAGGGAGCTGACGCCGAGCGCCGCCGCGTAGGAGAGCACCACGGTGGCGATCAGCACCAGTGGCGCGACCACCGCGCGCAGCAGCCCGGCCAGGATCAGCAGCACCACGGCGAGCACCAGCGGGATGATCGCGCGATTGTCCGCCGCTGCGGCCCGCCCGGCGTCGAGCACCACGGCCGTCGAGCCGCCGACCTTGGCCTGGGCGTCGGGCACGGCGTGCACGGCGGTGCGGACCCGGTCGACGGTGGCCTTGGCGGCCGCGCTGTCGGGCGGGTCGGCCAGGGTGGCCTGGGTCCAGGCGGAGCCCTTGGCGACCAGCGGCACGGTGGTGCCGGCGATGCCGGGGGTCTGCCCGGCCGCCGTGCGGACGGCGTCGGCGGAGGTGGCGGTGCTGATGATGGTCAGCGGTGCGCCGGTGCCGCCGGGGAAGTGCTGCTGGAGCACCTGCTGGCCGGTCACCGAGTCGGGCGTGCCGGTGAAGGTGCCGGCCGTGCTCAGCCCGTTGGCGTTCAGGGAGAGCAGGCCCAGGCAGCAGGCCGCGAGGGCGAGCGCGGTGCCCACCCAGACCTTGCGCGGGCGGCGGCCGATCCAGCCGCCGATGTGGGCCCAGCGGCCGGTGGCGGTCGGCTCGGGTGTGCCGAAGGCGGGGCGGACGGGCCAGAACACCCAGCGCCCGAAGATCACCAGCAGTGCGGGCAGCAGGGTTACCATCGCCGCCAGGGCGACCAGCACGCCGATCGCGCAGACCGGCCCGAGGCCCCGGGTGGAGTTCATCTCGGCGATCAGGAGGCAGAGCATCGAGGCGACCACAGTCGCCGAGCTGGCCCCGATCGCGGGTCCGGCGCGGTGCAGGGCGAAGGCCATCGCCTCGTGCCGGTCCTGGTGGCGGCGCAGCTCCTCGCGGTAGCGGGCGGTCAGCAGCAGCGCGTAGTCGGTGCCGGCGCCGAGCACCAGCACGATCAGGATGCCCGCGCTCTGCGCGTTGACGGTCAGCCCGGCGTGCTTCGCCAGCAGGTAGATGACGGCCTCCGCGACGGTCAGCGCGGTGCCCGCGCACAGCAGCGGCAGCAGCCAGAGCACGGGCGAGCGGTAGGTGAGCAGGAGCAGCACGATCACCACGCTGACGGTGGCGTAGAGCAGGGTGCCATCGATGCCCGAGAAGGCCTCGGCCTGGTCTGCGCCGATCCCGGCCGGGCCGGTCACATGGGTGGCCATGCCGAGGCTGTGGTCGGCGGCGGTGGCCCGGAGGCTGTCCACTGCCGGTTTGAGGTCGTTCCAGCCGCCGGTGCCGATGTCCACCGGCACCACGGTCTGCAGCGCCTTGCCGTCGGCGGACTCCTGCGGGCCGGTCACCCGGCCGAGCACGTGCGGGGCGTTCGCGAAGGCGGCCGCGTCGGCGGTGGCCTTGGCCCGGTCGAGGGTGGTGATGCCGGTGTCACGCTGGTAGACCACCACCGCCTGGGCGAGGTCGACGGGCTGGAACGCCCGCTGATCGTTGAGGACTTTGGTCGATTCGGCGCTGCCCGGCAGCCAGCTGGAGGCCTGGTTGTCCTCCGCGCCCATCAGCTTGCCGGCCAGCGGACCGGCCAGGGCGAGCAGCACCAGCCAGAGCACCAGCACCGCCCATTTGCCGCGTCTGGCGCAGGGGAGGGCGGCGAGGCCCTTGACGGGAGTGGTGGTGCTGGGTGTGCCCATGGCGTGCTCCGGAGGCTGCCGTCAGTGCGGTGGCTGGTGGGAGCGCGGGCCGCCGGGCGGGATCTCCAGCTCGTACCAGACCACCTTGCCGTCGGTGGTGGAGCGGCTGCCCCAGCGGTGCGCGAGTTCGTTGACCAGGTGCATGCCGCGTCCGCCCTCGTCGGAGTCCTGGGCGCGGCGCAGGGTGGGCGGGTGGCTGTCCACGTCGGCCACCTCGATGGTGAGCACCCGGTTGCGGAACAGCCGCAGTTCGGTGGGGGCGCCCGCGTGGGTGAGGGCGTTGGTGATCAGCTCGCTGGTGAGCAGCTCGGCGAGGTCGGTCAGGCCGCCCAGGCCCCAGGAGTCGAGGGTGGTGCGGGTGAAGCGGCGGGCGTGGCCGACCATCGCGAGGTCGTCGGCCAGGGGCAGGACGGCGAGCTGGTAGGACTCGACGGGGTGGACGCGCGCCATGATGACGGCGATGTCGTCCGGCCCGCTGTGCGCGCCGAGGGTGTCGAGGACGGCGTCGCAGGTCTGCTCCAGCGTGGGCCGGCGGTCGGCGACGGTGCGGCGCAGCACCTCCAGTCCTTCGTCCAGGTCCTGGCCCCGGCGCTCGACCAGGCCGTCGGTGTAGAGCACCAGGATGCCGTCCTCGGGCAGCGAGAAGCGCACGCTCTCGAAGGGCACCCCGCCGATGCCCAGCGGCGCGCCGGCGGGCAGTTCGAGCAGTTGGGCGGTGCCGTCGGCGGTGGCGACCACGGGCGGCAGGTGGCCCGCGCTGCAGGCGGTGCAGCTGCGGTCGAGCGGGTCGTAGACCACGCAGACGCAGGTGGCGAACTGGCCCTCGCCGACGGCCGAGGCGGCTTCGTCCAGGCGGCGCATGACCCGGACGGGGTCGATGTCCATCGTGATCAACGTCCGGGCCACGGTGCGGAGTTGGCCCATGGTGGCGGCGGCCCGGATGCCGTGGCCCATCACGTCGCCGACGATCAGGGCGACCCGCCCGCCGGAGAGCGGCACCACGTCGAACCAGTCGCCGCCGACTTCGCTGACCACGCTGCTGGGCAGGTACCGGTAGGCGATCTCGAGGCCGAGCGAGCGGTGCACCTCCTGCGGCAGCAGGCTGCGCTGCAGGGTGACGGCGGTGTCGCGCTCGCGGCGGTAGAGCCGGGCGTTGTCGATGCAGACCGCGGCCCGGGCCGCCAGCTCCTCGGCCAGCGCGACGTCCGCCGCGTTGAACGGCTCGGGGTTGGCGGTGCGGATGAACTCCGCGCCGCCCAGCACCACACCGCGCGCGAGCAGCGGCACCATGATGTAGCTGTGCACCCCGGCTTCCAGGCTCGGCTCGACCCGGTCGGGGGAGGCGACGATCCGGTGCAGGGCGGCTTCGTCCACCTCGGCGACCAGGATCGAGCGGCCCGAACGCAGGCTCTCCGCATACAGCTTGGCCGAGCGGGTCGGCTCACCGACCGCGTCCGCGGCCCCCGCCATGACGATGTCGGAGTTGATCTCGCCGACCGCCACCGCCCGCAGCAGCGCCGGGCCGTCCTGCGGTATCGGCCCGGGCTCCTCGCCGTCCATCACCGTCTCCAGCAGGTCGACGGTGACGAAGTCGGCGAAGCGCGGGATCACCACCTCGACCAACTCCTGGGCGGTGCGCTGCAGATCGAGCGTGGTGCCGATCCGGGTGCTGGCCTCGTTGAGCAGGGCCAGGCGCTGCTGGGCGGTGTGCGCCTCCTCCAGGGCCACCTGCCGCAGCCGGGCGGCGTCCCGCTCCCGGGTGTAGAGCAGCGCGTTGTCGATCGAGACGGCCGCCCGGGCCGCCAACTCGGCGGCCAGGCCCAGGTCCTCCTCGGTGTACGGGGCCTCGGTGACGTTGCGGTAGAAGGAGGCCACCCCGACGGCCGAGCCGCGCGCGATCAGCGGCACCACCATGATCGAGCGCACCCCTTCGCGTGCGGCGGCCGCGGCGCGGGCCGGGTCGTCGGCGAACCAGGTCTGGGCGGAGTCGTCCAAGTGCGAGATCAGCAGCGGCCGGCGGTGGGCAAGAGCCCAGGCGTACGGGGTCGACGGGTGGAAGTGGTGCACGCTGCCGACCTCGTCGACCGGCTGCATGGCGGAGGACGGGGTGGTGTGGAAGGCCATCCGGCGCAGGACGGCCGAGCGGTCGGCCCGCCCCGGTGGCTGGCTGTCCTCGCCGCGCATCAGCGCGTCCAGCACCTCGACCACCACGGTGTCCGCCAGCCGGGGGGTGGCCACCAGGGCCAACTCCCTTGCTGTCTGGGCGAGATCGAGGGTGGTGCCGATGTCGGTGGAGGCCGCGTTGACCAGCGCCAGGCGCTCCTGGGCGGCCTTGGCCTCGCGCAGCGCCTGGGCGCGGGCCAGCACGATGTCGTGCTGGCGCTGGTAGAGCCGGGCGTTGTCGATCGCCACGGCGGCCCGGGAGACCAGCTCGTCGCCGAGCGTGATGTCGGCCTCGCCGAAGGACTCGCGGTCGCCGCGCCGGGAGTACACCACCATCCCGAGCACCGCCCCGCGCGCCACCAGCGGCGCGATCCGCACCGAACGGGAGCGTTCGCCCCGGTAGGCCGGCATCCGCTCCTCGGGAATCCCCGGCCCCAGCAGCGGCAGCTCCCAGGAGGGGGCGACGACGGTGCGGCCGGCGGCCATCGCCTCCGCGTACGCGGTGTCCGGCGGGATCCGGTAGACGGCCTCGGTGGGCAGGTGCTCGACCGGGTACTCCGGATCGACGGTGGACAGCGCGAGCCGGCGCACCCAGCGGTCCCCCGACGCGTCGTCGGGCTTGCCGGAGACCAGCCGCTCCAATGCGTACACCCCGCTCACGTCGCACACCCTCGGCACCATCGCCTCGGCCAACTCCCGTGCGGTGCGGCGAAGATCGAGGGTGGTGCCGATGGAGGCGGTGGCGTCCACCAGCAGCGAGAGGCGCTCGGTCGCGCGGGCGGCGCGGGCCTCGGCGAGGTAGTGCTCGGTGACGTCCACGATGGTCGAACTCACGCCCAGCACCTCGCCGTCCGGCCGGTCCAGCCGGAAGTAGGAGGCGGACCAGGCACGGTCGTGGTCGGGGTCGCCCGGGGTGCGGCCGTGCGAGCGGGTGTCGATCACCGCCCGCCCGGTGGACAGCACGTGGCGCATCACGGCCTCCACCTCGGAGGTGTTGATGCCGGGCAGGATCTCGGAGACCCGGCGGCCCAGGTGCTCGTCCACGGGCATCCCGTTGACGGCGGCGAGCGCGCCGTTGAGCCGGACGAAGCGCAGTTCCGGGTCGTAGACGGCCATCCCCACCGGGGACTGGGTGAAGAAGCCGTCCAGCACGGTGAGGTCCGCCTGGAGCCGGCGCAGGGCGGTGACGTCCGAGGCGACCGCGAGGACGAGCGGGCGGCCGTCGGGGCCGGCGATGGGGTGGGTGCGGAACTCCAGGTTCACGTAGTGGCCGGAGCGGTGCAGCACCGGGAAGACGCCGGACCAGGCGCGGCCGGAGATGATGCTGTCGAAGAGCTCGAGCACCTCGGGGCGCTGCTCCTCGGTGACCAGGATCTGCGCGGCGTAGGAGCCGACCGCCTCCTCGGCGGAGTAGCCGAGGAGGGATTCGGCGTCGGCGCTCCAGTGGAGGATGCGGCCGTCCTCGGCGATCAGCGCGGTCGCGATCGGCACCGCGAGGAGGCCGTCGCGGTCCCCGCCGCTGCCCTGCTGTTCGTCGCCCTGCATGGTCACGCAACCGCCCGGGGGAGATCGGGGATTAGGGCCTGCCTTCTGGATCGCGCCGGGCGGTCGCCGCCGGGGCACGCACCTCGACGGCTTCTCGTCGGTCGCCGATGCTCCGCATGGACTCCCTCCTCGGCGCCGCCCGCGCGTCACCCAACGCCGCCCGCTGATCCGGCGTGATCCAGAAGACAGGCCCTGGCCCTGTCATCGTCCCACGGGGTCCGGGTGTTCTGCCGGGTAAGGGAGGGCGGTGCTACTCGGCGTAGGGCTGGTCGGCGCCCTGGGCGCTGTAGCCGAGGCTCCAGACGTAGCCGTCCGGGTCGGCGAAGGTGCCGCCGTACCCGCCCCACGGCAGGGCGCCGGCGGGCTTGAGGACGGTGGCACCGGCCTTGGCGGCCTCCGCCATGACCTCGTCGACCCGCGTCGGGCTGCGGACGACGTACGTCAGCACCAGTCCGCTGAAGCCGCTGCCCGCGGCCTCCGTGCCCACCAGGTCGGCCAGGCCCTCGCGACCGTAGAACCCGACCGGCGAGGCGCCGTCCGACTCGAAGAACACCGAGACCCCGTAGTCGTTCTTGACCGTCCAACCGAGCCCCTCGGTGTAGAACCGCTTGGCGCGGTCCATGTCCCGGACACCGAGGAGGATCGAGCTGACGTGTGCCTTCATGGTTGCCCCTTGGTCGGTGGAGGTGTCGGCCGCGGCGGAAGCGCCGGCTGCCATGACGACCAAACTAGGGGCGGCGCGGCGGCCGGGGCTTCTCGATTCCTGATCGGTCCCGCGACCGGGCTCCGAGGCGCGGGGAGCTAACCCATTGCCGCAGCGGCCGCGCCGATCAGCCCGGCGTCCGGGCCGAGGTGGGCCTGGTGGACGGCGAGGTGGTGGGTGAAGGGGAGGGCGGCGTAGGTGCTGAGGTGGCGGCGGAGGGGGGAGAAGAGGAGCTCGCCGGCCTGGGCGACGCCGCCGCCGATGACGACGGCGTCGAGCTCGACCAGGGTGGCGGTGGCGGCGATGCCCGCCGCGAGGGCCTGGCCGGCCCGGTCGTAGGCGGCCAGGGCGGCCGCGTCACCCGCCCGCGCCGCCACCGCGACCGCCGCGGCGGAGTCGTCCGCCCCGCCGGGCCGCCAGCCCAGGGCGAGGGCGTGGCGGGCGATGGCGGGCCCGCTGGCCAGCCGCTCCAGGCAGCCCCGGGCGCCGCACGGGCAGAGCTCGCCGTTGAGGTCCACCGAGATGTGCCCGATGTGCCCGGCGTTGCCGGTCCGCCCCGAGTGCAGGGCGCCGCCCAGCACCAGCCCGCCGCCCACCCCGGTGGACACCACCATGCACAGGGCGTTGTCGTACGGCCGCGCCGCCCCGAAGCGGTGCTCGGCGGCGGCGATCGCGATGCCGTCGCCGGTGAGCACCACCGGCAGCCGCCCGCCCAGGTGCCCGGCCACCCGGCGGACCACGGGGAAGCCCCGCCAGCCGGGGATGTTCACCGGGCTCACCGTGCCCTCGGCGGTGTCCACCGGCCCGGCGCTGCCGATGCCCACGGCCCGGGCGCCCGCCCACTGCGGGTGGCCGGCCAGCTCGTCCAGGCCGTCGAGCAGGGCCTTAAGCACCGTCTCGCCGTCGGCGTCCGCCGGGGTGGGGCGGCGGGTGGTGGCGAGCAGCGTGCCGTCCGAGGCCACCAGACCCACCGCGATCTTGGTGCCGCCGATGTCGACCGCCGCGACCGGACCAGTAGCCACGTCTGTTCCCCTCCCGTCCACCCGGCCGTTCGTCCGGGATCTGTGCCGATTCTGGCATCCGGAGCAGCCCCGAATGCGTGCCATAGCCCCACCCCGGCGCGCCGGTAGAATCACGCGGCACCCTCCCCGAGCGGCGACCGCGCCCGGCCCTCTACGTCCTCGGAGTACCCCTCTCATGCCGCTGGCGCTCGTCGCCCTCGCCGTCACCGCCTTCGCGATCGGCACCACCGAGTTCGCCGCGATGGGCCTGGTCCCGCAGATCGCCGAGGACCTGCACGTGTCCATCCCCCAGGTGGGCTGGGTGATCTCCACCTACGCGATCGGCGTGGTGGTCGGCGCCCCGCTGCTCACCGCCGCCACGGCGCGGCTGCCGCGCAAGGCGGTGCTGATCGGGCTCGCCGGGCTGTTCACGGCGGGGAACCTGTTCTGCGCGCTGGCGCCCGGCTTCGGCTGGCTGATCGGGGCCCGGCTGGTGACCGGGCTGCCGCACGGGGCGTTCTTCGGCGCGGGGGCGGTGGCCGCCGCCGAGCTGGTGGCGCCGCACCTGCGGGCGCGGGCGGTGTCGGCGATGTTCTCCGGCCTGACCATCGCCAACATCGTGGGCGTCCCGGCCGCGACCCTGCTGGGCCAGCACCTGGGCTGGCGGGCCGCGATGCTCGTGGTGGTTGGGATCGGGGCGCTCGGCACGCTGGCCATCGCCCGGCTGGTGCCGCCGCTGCCCAGCCACCCGCAGGCGGGGCTGCGCACCGAGCTGGCGGCGTTCCGGAGCGGGCAGCTCTGGCTGGCGCTGGCCACGGTGGTGTTCGGCTGCGCCGGGCTGTTCGCCTGCTACAGCTACATCGCGCCGCTGCTCACCGAGGTGGCCGGCTTCGGCGAGGGCTCGGTGACGCTGGTGCTCGCCCTGTTCGGGGTCGGGATGACGCTGGGGAACGCGCTGGGCGGCTACGCGGCCGACCGGGCGCTGCGGCCCGCGATCTGCGCGGCCTTCGCCCTGATGGCGCTCGCCCTGGCGCTGTTCTCGGTGACGGCGCACGCGCGGTGGTCGGCGGCGCTCACGGTGGTGCTGGTCGGCCTGTTCGGCTTCGCCACCGTCCCGACCGTGCAGACGCTGGTGCTGCAGAAGGCCCGGCAGGCGCCGACCCTGGCCTCGGCGACGGTGCAGGCGGCGTTCAACGTGGCCAACGCGCAGGGGGCCTTCCTCGGCGGGGTGGCACTGAGCGCGGGCCTGGGCTGGGTCTCCCCGACGGTGGTCGGAGCCGCGCTGGCGGCCGTCGGATTCGTGATCGCGGCCGTCTCCTGGGCGGTGGACCGGGCTCCGGCGGGGCCGGTTGTGAGCGGGGCCACCCCCGGGGCCGTCGAGGCCGCCGGGAATCCGACCGTCCGTGCCTGAAAGCTCGCGCTGGGTCGACAGTGTGCCCGGCGTCACCGCCCGCGAGCGGTGACGGGGGGCACAACCGGGCCCGGAACGATCTTCGGGAGCCCCGCCCGGCCCTTGAAATGAGGGGTCCGGTGGCGGCCCTACCTTCGGTAACACCGCTCTGAACTGGCATTTCGCCGAAATGCTTGTCCTCGGCCCCGGATGGCTCGTAGCTTCGTAACCAGTGCACAGCGCACCACCCGGGTTCACCCCCGCAGCCCCCGCCCCCGAGGCGGCCGGGCAGACGCGGTGAAGGTGACCGGGGCGGCACGCCACGTAGGACACGTGAGCGGCCGCCCGCTGCGTGCGACACCCGGAGGACACCCACCCGTGGGCCTTCTTCGTGCTGTCCGCCCGGGGCTTCCGAGAGGATCTGTATGACCTTCCGTAACGAGACCACCGCTGCCACCACCACCTCCGCCAAGCGCAACCGCCTGCGGATGGTCCTGATGGGCGGCGCTGTGGCCGCTCTCCCGGTTGCGGGCCTCGTCACGGCCACTTCGGCCTCTGCCGCGTCCGCCTCCACCTGGGACGCCGTCGCCCAGTGCGAGAGCACCGGCAACTGGAGCATCAACTCGGGCAACGGCTTCTACGGCGGCCTGCAGTTCACCAACAGCACCTGGGCCGCGTACGGCGGCACCCAGTACGCCGCCTCCGCCGACCAGGCGACCAAGGGGCAGCAGATCGCCGTCGCCGAGAAGGTGCTGGCCGACCAGGGCCCCGGCGCCTGGCCGGTCTGCTCCGTCAAGGCCGGCCTGACCAAGGGCGGCGCCGCCGCCCAGGTCGACACCTCCTCGAGCGCCAAGTCCACGAAGTCCGCCAAGTCGGCGGACGAGACCACCAAGGCCGCGCCGAAGAACGACTCCGCGGCCGCCTCGCGCAGCGCCGAGCGCAAGCCGGTCGAGAAGACCGCCCCGGCTGCCCCGGCCGCCCCGGTGCAGAAGAACACCGGCGCCCAGAAGAGCACCGGTGGCACCTACACCGTCAAGAGCGGTGACACCCTGAGCGCCATCGCGGCCGCCCACGGCGTCAACCTCAACACCCTGTACGGCAACAACGTCAAGGTGATCGGCGGCGACATCGACCTGATCCTGCCCGGCCAGGTGCTGAGCATCTGAGCCCGGGCTCGACTCCGGCTCCATTCTCTGACTAAGGTCAGAGAATGGAGCCTTCGTCGTACGTCGAGCAGGTCCGCCGGTTCAACCGCACCGTCACCGAGCGGGTGGGGGTGCTCCAGGACCACTATCTGGGCCGCGACCGCCCCGTCGGCGAGGCCCGGCTGCTCTGGGAGATCGGCGAGCAGGGGAGGGACGTCCGGGAGCTGCGCGAGCGGCTCGGGCTCGACTCCGGCTACCTCAGCCGGCTGCTGCGCTCGCTCGAGCGGGACGGCCTGGTCACCGTCGAGCCCCAGCCGCAGGACCGCCGGCTGCGCACCGCCCGCCTCACCGAGCAGGGCAGAGCCGAACGGGTGACACTGGACCGCCGCAGCGACGACCTGGCCGGGCAGCTGCTGCGGCCCCTGAGCGACACCCAGCGCGAGCGGCTGGTCACCGCCATGGCCGAGGTCGAGCGCCTGCTGACCGCCTCGACCGTCACCCTGGACGCCGTCGACCCCGACCACCCCGACGCCCGGCACTGCCTCGCGGCCTACTACGCCGAGCTGAGCACCCGCTTCGACACCGGCTTCGACCCCGCCCGCAGCAAGCTCCCCGACCCCGCCGGGCTGCGGCCCCCGCACGGCCTCCTCCTGGTCGCCCGCCTGCACGGCGAGCCCGTCGGCTGCGCCGGGCTCAAGCTGCCCGCCGGCGCCCCCGCCGAGATCAAGCGGATGTGGGTCGCCCCTGGCAGCCGGGGCCTGGGCCTGGCCCGCCGGTTCCTGGCCGAGCTGGAGGCCCGCGCCGCCGAGCACGGCCACGAGCTGCTGCGCCTGGACACCAACCGGGCACTGGACGCCGCCCTCGGGCTCTACCGCTCGGCGGGGTTCGCGGAGGTGCCGGCCTTCAACGACGAGCCGTACGCCCACCACTGGTTCGAGAAACCAGTGGCGGTCCGGCCGGGACCGCAGGCATCCTGACCGGATGTTGATCAGGGAAGCCACCACCGAGGACTGGCCCGCCGTCTGGCCGTTCTTCCGTCAGATCGTCGCCGCCGGCGAGACCTTCACCTACCCGACCGACCTCGGCCGGGACGAGGCCCGCGACTGGTGGCTGCTCGGCGCACCGGACCGCACGGTCGTCGCGGTGGACGAGGACGGAGCGGTGCTCGGCACGGCGAAGATGAACCGCAACCACATGGGCAACGGTTCGCACATCGCCAGTGCGAGCTACATGGTCGACCCGGCGCACGCCGGGCAGGGCGTGGGCCGGGCGCTGGCCGAGTACACGGTGGAGTGGGCGCGGGCGGCCGGGTACCGGGCGATGCAGTTCAACGCCGTGGTGGAGACGAACGCGGCGGCCGTCCACCTCTACCGCTCGCTCGGCTTCGAGGTGGTGGGCACCCTGCGGGAGGGCTTCCGCCACCCGAAGCTCGGCTACGTCGGCCTGCACATCATGTACCTGATGCTCTGACCCGCGGTCAGCCGGCCGCCTCGAGGCGGTAGAGCACGCTGGGGCGCAGCGGGTGGCCCTCCGGCAGATCGGTGTCGTCGAAGTCGTCGGCCGGGTCGTACGTCATGCCCAGCCTGGCCATCACCGCGCGGGAGCGCTCGTTGCCGACAGCGGTGACGGCCAGGATCTCCGGCAGGGCGAGCTCCTCGAAGCCGTACGCCAGCGCGGCGCGGGCCGCCTCGGTGGCGTACCCGAGGCCCCAGGCCTCGCGGGCCAGGCGCCAGCCGATCTCCACGCCCGCGAAGGGCAGCCCCTCGTCCACCTTGTCGAGCCCGGTGAAGCCGGCGAACTGCCCGCTCCCGGCCACCTCGACGGCCCAGAAACCCCAGCCGCGATCGGCGATGTCGGCCCGGAAGCGCTCCAGCGAGCCCGCGCTCTGCTCGCGGTCGAGCACGGTGGGGAAGTAGCGGCGGACTTCGGGGTCGGCGTTCATCGCGGCCCAGGCGTCGAGGTCGCTGTCACGCCACTGGCGGAGGAGGAGGCGCTCGGTGCGCAGTTCTGTCATGCCGCCACCGTAGGAGCGCGGTACCCGGCGGTCGAGCGGATTTCGGGCCGGTGCGGGTGCGACCCGCCCATGGGCGGGGTAGGCGATGAGGATGGGATTCTCGCGAGGACGGAAAGACGCGCCGGAGCCGGACGAGGTCGCGGCGGAGCTGACGGCGCTCTCGGCGCAGATGGAGCGGCGCGGGGCGGGCGAGCCGGCGGCCGTCTGGCACCGGCGGGGCCGCAGCCGGGCCAAGGCCCTGGTGGGCTCGGTGAGCGGGGCGCTGGTCAAGGGCGGGGCGGCGGCCGGGCGCGGCGGCAAGGCGATGGCGGACCGGCTGGTGGAGGCGGCCCCGCGCATCCCGGTGCGCGACCTGGCCACCCTGCGGGCCCAGCACCCGGACGCCGCCACCCCCGAGGAGCTGGCCGACCGGCTGGTGCTCGGCGCCTGCCGGGCCTCGGGCGCGGTGGGAGCGAGCATCGGCGCGGCCGCGATGCTGCCGGTGCCGCCCGCGATGCCGGTGGAGATCGCCGCCGAGGCGCTGGCCGTGGCGGCCGTCGAGATCAAGCTGATCGCCGAACTGCACGAGGTCTACGGCCAGGCCCCGCAGGGCACCCGCACCCAGCGGGCCACCGCCTACGTCACCGCCTGGGCCGAGCGCCGGGGCATCGACCGCAACGCGCTGATCGCCCCGGCGAGCCTGGCGGCCGTGGCGCTGGGCGCCGAGGTGCGGCAGAAGGTGCGCAGGCGGCTGGTGCACAGCTCGCTGCGCCGCCTGCCCTCGCTCACCCCGCTGCTGGTCGGCGCCGGGGTGGGCGCGATGGTCAACCGGCGGGACACGCGCAAACTGGCCGGTGAGGTCCGGGCGGACCTCACCGGCCGGGCGCCGCTGGCCCCGGGCTACTGGGACGCGGCCGACCAGCGCTGAGCGCCACCGTGCTCCGCCCGGTTGCTCTCCTCGATCTGGGCCCAGGAGCGGGGCTGGGCCACGGCGAGCTTCGCCTGGCCGGGCAGGGCGGGCTTGCCCTTGGTGTAGAGCCAGGTCTGGAAGAGCGGGCCGAGCTTCTGGCCCGAGATGCGCTCGGCCAGGGCCTGGAACTGCGCGATGGTGCCGTTGCCGTAGCGGTGCTCGGTCGGCCAGGCCTTGAGGATCTTGAAGAACTTCTCGTCCCCGACGGCGCCCCGCAGCTGCTGGACCGCCACCGCGCCGCGGTCGTAGACGGCGGCCGCGAACGGGTCGTCGGCGCCCGGGTCGCCCGGCTCGACCTGCCAGAACGGGTCGTCGGCCGGGTGCGAGGCGTACACGTAGTCGGCCAGTTCCTGGGCGGTGCCCTCGCCTTCGTGCTCGGACCAGAGCCACTGGGCGTAGGTGGCGAAGCCTTCGTTCAGCCAGATGTCGCGCCAGCTCTCGAGCGAGACGCTGTCGCCGTACCACTGGTGGGCCAGCTCGTGGACCACGACGGAGGTGTTGGAGCCCTTGGCGAACTGCTTGGGGCTGTAGAAGACCCGGGTCTGGGTCTCCAGCGCGTACCTGGTCGGCACGTTCGGCACGTATCCGCCGACGGTGGAGAAGGGGTACGGGCCGAAGACGCCGCTCAGCCAGTCGACCAGCTCGCCGGTGCGCTCGACGCTGGCGCGGGCGGCGCCGTCGTTGTCGCCCAGGTCCTTGCTGTAGGCGTTGACCACCGGGATGCCGGCGGCGGTGGCGGTGCCGGTGGAGAGGTCGAACCGGCCGACCGCCAGAGTGGCCAGGTAGGTGGCCTGGGGCTTGTTCTCGCGCCAGTTGTAGCGCGTCCAGCCCAGCTTGGAGCTGGTGGAGACGAGCTCGCCGTTGCTGATCGCCTGGGTGCCGTCGGGCACCAGGACGGAGACGTCGAAGGTGGCCTTGTCCAGCGGGTGGTCGTTGCTGGGGAACCACCACCAGGCCATCTCCGGCTCGTCGGCCGCCACGCCGCCGTCGGGGGTGCGCAGCCAGGCGTCGAAGCCGTAGCGCTTCACCTTCGAGGGGGTGCCGGAGTAGCGGACCACCACGGTGACGGCCTCGCCCTTGGCGAGCGGCCTGGCCGGGGTGACCTCGAGCTCCTGCTCGCCACTGAAGGCGAACTCGGCAAGGCGGCCGTTGACCCGCACCTCCTGCACGTCGAGCGCGAAGTCGAGGTTGAAGCGGGAGAGCGCCTGGGTGGTGGTGGCGAGCAGGGTGGCGGTGCCCTCCAGGAAGTCGGTGGTGGGCTGGTACTTGAGCCTGAGGTCGTAGTGCGAGACGTGGTAGCCGCCGTTGCCGTAAGTGGGGTAGTAGGGGTCGCCGACGCCTGGGGCGCCCGGGGTCGGGGCCGGGGCGGCGGCCGAGGCCGGGACGGCGAGCAGCAGCAGTACGGCGCTCGCGGCGGCGGCGATGATCCTCTTGCGCACGAAGGTCCTCCGGTACGGGGGTGACTGACGGGTGGTCGGAGTCTCGCGGGATGGTTGTCCCGGCGGGCGCGATTCCATGCCGCTTTATGAGATGTTCATGCTGATTAATCGGATCGAAGGAGTAGCTGATGGCAGAGCCGTTGATCACCGCGGTCGGACCGATGGTGCCCGAGGTGGCGGAAGGCGTTTTCGTGGCGCCGAACGCGGTGGTGGTCGGGGCCGTGACGCTGGCCGCCGGGGCGAGCGTCTGGTACGGCGCGGTGCTGCGCGGTGACGCCGAACGGATCTCGGTGGGGGCCGGCAGCAACGTGCAGGACAACTGCACGCTGCACGCCGACCCGGGCTTCCCGCTGCGGGTGGGGGAGCGGGTGACGGTCGGATACAACGCGGTGCTGCACGGGTGCGTGGTCGAGGACGACGTGCTGGTGGGGATGGGCGCCGTGGTGCTCAACGGCGCCCGGGTCGGCAGCGGCTCGCTGGTCGCGGCCGGGGCCGTGGTGCCGCAGGGGGCGCAGATCCCGCCCGGCTCGCTGGTGGCCGGGGTGCCGGGCAAGGTGCGGCGGGAGCTGACGGCGGAGGAGCGGGCCGGGATCAAGCTCAACGGGGAGGGGTACCTGCTGCTGGCCGCGGCGCACGCCGAGGTGTACGAGAACGAGAACTGACCCGCCGCGCCCTGCCCCGGGAGGCTTCTCGCGGCAGGGACTGCCAGTACTATTGACTCGATGTCTAATAGTCCCTAGCTTCATGGAGTAGTGGGCCGCAGCGGGCCCGGCGGCGAGGCAGAGGGGCAGGGCAGATGACCACCACCACCGAGGAGCGGGCCAGAGACCGGAAGAAGACGGCCGAGCGGCTGCTGGCTTCCAGCGCGAAGCTCTCCTTCGACCCGCTCAAGGAGATCGACTGGGCCGCCGAGCCGGTCGAGGGCGCCTACTACCTGCCGCCGCACCGGGTCTCGCTCTACGGCACCGAGCTGTGGGAGGGCCTGACGGAGGCGCAGCGGATCGAGCTCAGCAAGCACGAGGTGGCGAGCGTCGCCAGTGTGGGCATCTGGTTCGAGGAGATCCTGATGCAGATGCTGCTGCGGCACGCCTTCGACCGGGACCCGACCACGGCGCACGTCCAGTACGCGCTCACCGAGATCGCCGACGAGTGCCGCCACTCGGTGATGTTCGCCAAGATGATCTCCTGGATGGGCGTCCCGGCGTACGGCCCCGGCAAGGTCTCGCATGAGCTGGGCCGCGTCTTCAAGGCGGTCTCCACCCACAGCCAGACCTTCGGCGGCACCATGTACGTCGAGGAGATCCTGGACTCGTTCCAGCGCGAGATGATGGCCGACGAGTCGCTGCAGCCGCTGGTCCGCCAGGTCTCCCGGATCCACGTGATCGAGGAGTCCCGGCACATCACCTACGCCCGCGAGGAGATGCTGCGGCGGGATCTCGGCCCGGTGCGCCGCCGCTTCGAGCAGCTGCTGCTCGGCCTGGTCATCTTCCGCTCCACCAAGAGCCTGATCCACCCGCAGGTGTACGCCGCCGTCGGCATCGACCCGGTCGAGGGGCGCCGGGTGGCCCGGGCCAACCCGCACTGGCGGGCCACCAAGCGGGAGATGGCCGCCAAGGTGATCGGCGTGCTCGACAAGGCGGGGCTGGTCGGCGGCGCCAACCGCTGGATGCTGCGCCGGATCGGCGTGATCTGACCCCGGCCGGGAGGGACCGTCGGTGGGGCCGCTGGAGAGCCGGCCCCACCGACCGCTCCGCTACCGGTCCAGCCGGGCGGTGATCAGCGCCGGGTCGGTGCCGCCGTACGCGGCGCTGGTGACGTACACCGTGCTGCCCCGGACGGCGACCGAGGTCGGGTTCTGGAGGCCGTCGGCGGCGGTCAGCACGACCGTGTGGGTGCCGTCGGGGCGGACCAGGGCGACCTCGGCGGACCTGTTGACGGCGGCCAGCACGGTGTCCGTGCGGCCGACGAAGCCGAAGTCGTCGATCCCGACCAGACCGGTGGCCCGGACCTGCGGGGCACCGGCCTTGCCGTGGCAGTCGATCGGGTAGCGCAGCAGGAGCCCCTGGTCCATGCTGGCCGCCCACAGGGCCCCGTTGTGCAGCTTGAGGCCGTTGGCGCCGAACCACTCGGGGGCGGTGCCCTTCAGCTCCGGTCCGTCGGCCCAGACGGTCGCGGCCCCGCCACCGCGCAGCGGGATGCGCCAGATCAGGCTGAGCGCCGAGTCGGTGGCGTACATGACGCCGGCCGTCTCGTCCAGGGCCAGCCCGTTGGCGAAGGTGTTGACCGGCAGCGGGGCGACCCGGGTGAGGCTGCCGGACGGGGTGAGCCGCCAGATGCCGGTCAGGTCGGCGGTGCCGGTGCTGTACGCGGTGTACAGCGAGCCGTCGGAGCCGCGGACCAGCCCGGTGATCAGCTGCTGACCGGAGAACGGCGTGTTCACCCCGCCGTCGGCGGGCGGCGGCAGGGTGGCCAGCACCTTGGTGTGCCCGGCGGTGTCGACCCGGGCGATCTGGTCGGAGTAGGAGAGCGAGAGGTCCACCGAGCCGTCCGGCTCCAGTGCGATGTTCTCCGGCATCTGCAGGGCAGACTGGTCGAAGTGCGCGACCACCCGCACGCTGGACAGCGGCGGGGCGACGGCGCCCGCCACGCCGGGCAGGCCCGCCGCGAGTGCGGCGGCCGTGACCACGGCTAAGAACAACTGCTTCTTCTTCGACATGCATTTCCCCCGTACGACGATCCAGGCACGAGCCGCGGGCCGCGGCCCGGGCCAACTCTAAGCCGAGGCAGGGGAATTGCGGGAGGTGTCGGAGAGCATGCCGACCCAGTCCGCGTTCTCGGCGCGGACCAGCGCCTCCACCCGGGCCGCCAGCAGGGCGCCGGCCGAGGCCTGGTCCCGGTACGGGCCGTCACCGGTGCTCCAGCTGACCACCTCGCCCTGGAGGGCGATCAGGTAGCGGCCGGTGCGTATCCAGTTGTCGCTGAAGCGGAACAGCTGCCGCACCCCGGTGCCGACCACCACCAGGGCGCCGAGCACCCCGGTGACCGCCCCCGGCGCCCCGGCCGCCACGGCGGCCGGGATGGCCGCGCCGAGCAGCAGGATCACCACCTCGGAGACCTGGTGCCCGATCCGGTGCCGGTGCAGGCGTAGCTCGTACCAGCTGATCCGCTCCACCACGCTCGGCGGCACCTCGCCCCCGCCCGGGCCGCGCAGCCGCGCCCACCAGTAGTCCGAAGCATCACTCATGCGCCCAGACCCTACCGCCAGGCGGCCGACGGTGGGTCAGCCCCGGTGCCGCTCCCGTTCGTCGGCGAGGGCTCGATCCCGCGTGCTCGCCGGGGCGCCGCACGGCGGCGTTGAACCGGTCGGGCAGGCCGGGGCGGTAACATCCCAGCCCAGCGCCGAGACGGGAGGGCCCGAGGGATGAGAGCCGGCACCTGGCCGCAGCTTCTGGTCCACTCCGAGCGGTTCGTCGGCGTCCACCGCGAGCTGCCGCCGCTGGAGCGGCTGGTGCTGCGGTCGGTGCACCTGAGTCCGTACGGCTCGGGCGTGACGCTGCGGGTCGAGTTCCCGCAGTTCCCCGACCTCGCGCCGCCGGACTGGACCGAGGCCGGCTGCGACCGGTTCGAGGCCCAGCTGGAGTTCATGGCGGTGGAGGGTCTGCGGATGCGGGGAGTGCCCGACCGCACCGTGATCGATGTGGCGGTCCGTCCGCTGCCGTGGACTCAGGTGCGCCGGGTCGAGGTGGCCGTGAGCGGGCCGGAGTTCGGCCTGGAGTTCGCCGCGCACGCCGTCAGGGCGGGCCGCCTCAACGCCTACCGCTCCGGCGACGGGGATCCGTACACGGCGAGGCGGTGGTTCGACAGCCCCCTCGACCGGCGGCGGCACGGCGGACAGCTGCCACCCACGACGGCGAAGGTCTTCTATGAACGAGCCTGACTGGTCCGCCGAGCTGGCCTACCCCGGGACGATCCGCAATGTCTTCGGCTCGCCCCCGCCACCCCTGACGGACTACTCCCTGCAGTCCGTCCTGGTCGACGAGCGCGAGGCCTCCGTCACGCTGAGGTTCTTCGCCTTCGCAGTCCCGGCCGCAGCCGCCGAGCTGTGGCGGGAGCACGGCCACAACTCGGTCGAATTCGTCCTGGTCTGCACCGGGGTGACGGACTTCGAGGTGACCGCCTGGTCCGGCCGGCCCACCACGACTGCCACCCTCACCGGGAGGGCCGTCGTGCTCGCCGGTCAGGACAAGCACGTGTCCTTCCAGGCCGCCGAGATCCGGGCCCTGCCCCCGGTCGGGCGGCTGTCGAGCCGAGCCGAGTGACCTCAGGGGCGAAGGGCGAGCTTCAGCTGTTCGAACGCGGTCGGGGACGGGCGTCGAGCCAGAGCCTGCTTGATCCGCAGGGCGATCTCCCTCGGGGAGCTCCTGCTGGTGTCGCATTCGAGGTCGTAGACGCCGTGCGCGTGGACTTGGGCGGACTGCCGCGCGGCCAGGCCCGGTGGCCGGTCGCCCCGGAGCTGTTCCCGCCGCGCCAGCTCCGGCAAGGGGCAGTGAAGACCGACGAGCAGGACGCTCTCGGCGGGGAGGACGTCGAGGCAGTCGAGAAGGCGCCAAGGATCGGTCAGCAGGTGGTCCACCACGACGTGATTGCCGGCCGCGGCCATGCCGGCGACGGCGCGGTGGAAGCCCCTGGCGGTCCGGTCGAGCTCGGCCTGCAGGTGCTCGTCGGGGATGTCCCGGTCGGAGCGCATCCCGTGGAAGGCGTCCACCGGCAGGTGGAAGTAGGAGTCGTCCAGGATCTCGAGGAGCTCCCTGGCGATGCTCGATTTTCCGGAGCTCGAGGTGCCGTTCAGAAAGATGATCCGCCCACCCTGGCGCTGGTCGTCCGACATGGGTGAATGATCTCCAGGGCGGTGATCTGGCCGCCACCGGATTTCCCGGCTCAGCCGAGCCGTTGGAGGTAGGCCTCGAACGCGGCGGCGCCGGCCAGCATCGCGCGGCTGCGGGTGGCGAGGCGGTGGTGCCAGTCGTGCAGGGCGGTCTCCAGCGGCGCCAGGCCGCCGGCCGTGCGGACGTGGGCGATCAGTGGGGCGATCTGCTCCAGGAGGTAGCCGCCGCGGCGGAGTTGACGGGTGAGACGGGCATCCCGGACATCGGCCCCGAGGTAGACGCGGTAGCCGGTCGCCGGGTCGCGGAGCGGGTGCAGCAGCCCGGCGCGCTCCCACTTGCGCAGGGTCGCGGGTCGGATGCCGAGCTTCGCGGCGAGCGGTCCGATGAAGGAGGGGTCAGCCGTCCCGGCTCCCTCGACGGCGGGCCCCAGGTCGCGCAGGGCGCCCTCGACGGCCCGCAGAGTCCGCCGGTCGTCCAGGAGCCCGGCGTGGCTCTCGTCGATCAGCCGGAAGGCCTCCTCGGCGGCGCCCTGGTTCACGGCCCGCATGATCGCGGCCGCCGCCTGGTGGCCGTGGCCCGGCACCAGGGCGAGGAAGGCGCGCAGGGCGGCCGCGTGCAGCGGGGTGTAGGTGCGGTAGCCGTGCGCGGTGCGACCGGCTGCCGGGAGGATGCCGGCCTCCTCGTAGTTGCGCACCGCCTGGGTGGACAGGCCGTGCTCCCGCGCCAGGTCGACCGGGCGGAGCCTGCCACTTTGAAGGTTATGGCCCATGAGGTCGAGGATATCGCGGCAAAGTTTCAACCGAGGGTTCAACGATAGCGTTGAAGGTATGACGACCGACATCAAGCACACCGCCCGTCCCGTCGAAGCCACCGCCCTGCTGCGCCTCCTCCCGTCCCGGCCCCGGCTGCTCGCCCTCGGCGAGCCCACCCACGGGGAGGACTCCCTGCTCGACCTGCGCAACGAGCTGTTCCGGCAGCTCGTGGAGCAGGAGGGCTACCGCGCCATCGCGATCGAGAGCGACTGCCTGGCCGGCCTGCTGGTGGACGCGTACGTCACCACCGGCACCGGCACGCTGGACGAGGTCATGGCGAAGGGGTTCAGCCACGGCTGGGGCGCCAGTGCGGCCAACCGCGAGCTGGTGCGCTGGATGCGCGAGCACAACGACGGCCGGCCCGCGCCGGAGCAGGTCCGCTTCGCGGGATTCGACGGCCCGTTGGAGATCGCCGCCGCCGCGAGCCCGCGCCAGGCCCTCACCGCCCTGCACGCCCACCTCGCGGCCCGGATCGACCCGGAGCTGCTCCCCTGCACGGCACAGACCCTCGACCGACTGCTCGGCCCGGACGAGCGGTGGACCGACCCCGCCGCCATGCTGGACCCGGCCCGGTCCGTCGGCCGCTCCGCCGAGGCCGCGCAACTACGCTTGCTCGCCGACGAGTTGGCGGCACTGCTGGAGGCCCAGGCGCCGCCGTCGGGCGAGGACGGCCGGGAGCGGGCGGACCTGTACGCCCGGGTGGCGACCGGTCTGCTGCGCTACCACCACGCGATGACCGACCCCTCACCCGCCCGGATGACCAAGCTGTGCGCCCTGCGGGACTTGATGATGGCTCACAACCTGCTCGCCCTCGCGGCACACGGCCCGACCCTGGTGCACGCCCACAACTCCCACCTGCAACGGCAGAAGAGCTCCATGCGGATGTGGCAGGGCCGGGTGGAGTGGTGGAGCGCCGGCGCGCTGGTGAGTGCCCGGCTCGGCGCGGAGTACGCCTTCGTGGCGACCGCCCTCGGCACGATCCGGCACCAGGGCGTGGACACCCCGCCGCCGGGCACCGTCGAGGGGCTGCTGCACGCGCTGCCGCAGGACAGCTGCCTGGTCGAGGCCCGGCAGCTGGCCGCCGCGCTCGGCGACGCGCTCCCCGCGCCCCGGGAGTCGCCCTGGTTCGGCTACGCCCCGCTCGACCCCGCCCACCTGGCCGATCTGGACGCGCTGGTGTTCGTCAGGGGCCTCCCGAAGAGCTGATGCATGAGTACGTGTACTCATGACACCCGAGGGCCCAGCAGGGAAGATGACTGCGGCGACAGCGGGCCGAGGCGGCCGGCCGGGCCGGCACGGGGGGCGGGAATGGGCGAGTACGGGTACGAGGGCGAGCACTGGTCCGAGGAGGAGAGCCTCGGAGAGCCGGTGCGGCGGGGGCGGCGGGCGCTGCGGGTGACGGTCGCCGTGGTGGTGGTCGGCATGCTGAGCGTCGGCGGGTACGGCGCGTACAACCTCACGCACGCGATCATGAGCGGGTCGAAGGGCACGTCGCCCCTGGCGGCCGCGCCGGCGCCGTCCGTCACCACGCCGCCGAGCGCCGAGCAGGCGGCCGGCGCGGCCAAGCAGTTCCTCGACGCCTGGGGGCGCGGGGACATGGCCGCGGCGGCCGCGCTGACGGACCGCCAGGAGTTGGCCGGCCGGGCGCTGAGCTCGTTCCAGCAGGGGCTCAAGGCGAAGGAGACGGCCTTCACGGCGACCGGCCCGGTGCCGTCGCCGGGCCAGGGCACGGCCGGGGTCGGCTTCCACGCCCGGCTGCGGTTCGACGGCACGGACCAGGCCTGGGAGTACGACGGCGTCCTGGGCCTGGTGCGCACCCCTGACGGGCGGACGGCCGTGCACTGGACCTCGAAGGTGCTCCACCCGAAGCTGGACGAGGACGCCACGATCGCCGTCGCGCCGGTGCCGGCCCCGGCGGGCCGGCTGGTCGACCGGAACGGCAAGGACTTCGACGGCTCCTCGGCCGTCAAGTCCCTGCTGGCCGGGGTGAAGAGCGGTGACGCCGGCACCGGCGAGCTGCCGGGCCGGGCGGTGGTGCTCACCCGGCCCGGGCGGCCGGACGAGCCGATGTTCGTGCTCGGCGAGCCGACCGGCGCGCAGCTCAAGGTGACCCTGGACGCGGAGCTTCAGCAGGCCGCCGAGGCGGCGCTGGCCGCGCAGACGTCGGACGGGCGGGCCGGCTCGCTGGTGGCGGTCGAGCCGAGCAGCGGGCGGATCCTGGCGGTGGCCAGTGCGCCGGCCGGGTTCAACCAGGCGTTCGGCGCCACCATCGCGCCGGGCTCCACCATGAAGGTGGTGACGGCGGCCGCGCTGCTCGAGAAGGGCCTCACCCCGGACAGCCCGGCGCCCTGCCCGGACACGGTGAGCTCCCCGCGCCAGTGGCACAACGACGAGCGCGGCGATCACCCCGGCTACACCCTGGCGGACGACTTCGCGCAGTCCTGCAACACCGCCTTCATCCAGCAGGGGCTGGCGAAGCTCACCCCGGGCACGCTGGCCCAGGTCGCCCTGGAGCAGTTCGGCCTCGGCCTGGAGTGGCACACCGGCCTGCCGGCCTTCGATGCCAAGATCCCCACGCCGGCGGACACGGACGACCAGGCGGCCGAGTACATCGGACAGGGCTCGATCCGGGCCAACACCCTGGCGATGGCCTCGGTGGCGGCCACCGTGCAGAGCGGCGGCTTCCGGCAGCCGTTCCTGGTGGAGGGCACCGACCGGGCCACCGCGACGGGCCGCCTGCCCGAGGAGGTGGCGCGCTCCCTGCGGACGATGATGGCCAAGGCCGCCGCGGAGGGCACGGCCGCCAAGCCGATGGCCGGCCTCGGCGGCCAGGTCGGCGCCAAGACCGGCACCGCCGAGGTGGACGGACAGAAGTCGAACAGCTGGTTCATCGCCTACCGCGGCGACCTGGCGGTGGCCGTCGAGGTGACCGGCGCGGGCTACGGCGCCGACGCCGCCGGGCAGGCGGCCGCGCAGGTGCTGAAGCTGGGCAACGACGGCTGAGCGCCGCCGGGGTGGGCCCGCCCACCCCGGCAGGCTGCTCAGAGGGGCTGCAGGTCCGGCCGCTTGGCCTCCATGTGGTCGCCGGAGGACTCGCCGCGCAGGCGGCGGCCGACCCAGGGGATCAGGTACTCGCGGGCCCACTGGAGGTTCTCCCGGCGGGCATCGGCCGGGGTCTGCCCGGCCTGGGCCGGCCAGGGGGCCTCCGGGTCCTGGTCGAGCTCGAGGCCCAGCGAGCGGGCGGCGAGCAGGGCGACGCGCTGGTGGCCCTCGGGGGAGAGGTGCAGCCGGTCCTCGCTCCAGGCCCGCCGGTCGTGGACCGACTTGAGTGCCCAGAGGTCGGCGACGACGCAGCCGGTGCGGTCGGCGACGGCCCGCAGGTGGCCGTTGTAGGTGGCGATCTTGCCGCGCAGCAGGCCGAGCACCGGCACGCCGCGGGTGTCGAAGCCGGTGGCGACGAGCACCGTACCGGCGTGCTGCTGCAGCTGCAGGACGGCCGCCTCGAAGCGCTCGGCGACCTCGTCCGGGTCGCTGCCCGGGCGCAGGATGTCGTTGCCGCCGGCACAGAAGGTCACCAGCTCGGGCTGCAACTCCCTGATCTGGGGAACCTGTTCGGCGACGATCTGGTCGAGCAGACGGCCGCGCACGGCGAGGTTGGCATAGCGGAAGTCGCCGTCCGGCCGGCGCTCGGCGAGCAGGGCGGCGAGCCGGTCGGCCCAGCCCGCGTACTGGCCGTTCGGGCCGGGGTCGTTGAGTCCCTCGGTGAAGCTGTCGCCGAGGGCGGCGTAGGAACGTGGGGCAAATATCTCCTGGTGGTCAGCCATGACCTGAATAGTTCACTGTTTGAAGTGACCTACGCCACCGTAGGTGGGCGGTAGCGCAGGGTGATGTTGGCCACGGCGGCCCGACCGTGTCAGGTCGGGCCGCCGCAGAACCTCACCGGTGGCTGAGGAAGGAGACCACCTGCTGGTAGGTCGGCCGGTTCTGCCAGGTGGTGCGGTTGTCGGTCACCCCGCCGAGCGGGCGCTGGACGATGGTGTCGGCGCACCACTGGTCACCGGCCGAGCAGCCGCCGTCGTCCCCGGGGTAGACCTGGGCCGGGGCCTGGGCGAGGGCCTGGCCGAGGGTGGCGAGGAGCACCGAGCGGCAGGCCGCGAGGTCACCGCCGCCGCAGTACGGCTGGGCCAGCGGGCCGGCGACGTGGTCGCCGAGCACCGAGCGCAGGTCCTTGTCGACATAGCTCCACCAGCCGTACTGGAAGGAGGAACCCTTGTGCGGGATCGACTCGTTGGCGCTCACCCCGCCGCTGGTCGGCCCGGTCTGGCCGCCCGAGGGGGATTCGTTGATCTGCACCGCGCCGGTCAGCGCGCCGAACAGCTGGTCGCCCAGGCCCGGGCGGAAGATGCCGTCGGCCAGCAGCGGCCACCAGGCGTCCATGGTGCGGATGGCGTCCGCGTCGGCGTAGCCGTGGCTGCCCGCCGAGGTCTCCCGGCGCTGCGAGCCGGCCGACTGCCAGTTGGCCAACTGCTGGACGGCGGCGGCCAGTTTGGGATCGGTGACGGGGGCGGTGCGGATCACCCGGAGGATGTCGGGCAGCACGTCCTCACCGCGCAGGTCGGCCAGGGCCGCGCTCTCCATCGCCTGGGTCAGGGTGGCGCGGGTGACCTTGGCGCTGCCGGCCAGCAGGTCCTTCACCCGGTCGTCGAGCAGGTTGCCGCGGTGCACCGAGCCCTCGCCGAAGCCGGCCGAGGTGAACTTGGCGGCCTGCTTGTTGTTCCAGGAGATGTAGTAGTCCTGGTCCACCGACTGCGGGTGCTCGGCCGGCGGGGTGTACTGCGCGGTGTTGTTCGCGGGGTTCAACCCCTGCCATTCGTAAGCAGGTTGACCCCAGGTCGGCAGGCCGGCGTCCACGCCCGGGGCGCGCACGGGGTTGTTGCCGGAGTTGTAGTACGCGATGTGGGCGGAGTCGGCGTAGAACCAGTTGAAGGTGTAGTTGATGTTCTGCGCCGCCTGCTGGAAGCCCGCCGGGTCGTGCACCGCACCCGGGTCGTTGAGCATCTGGAAGCCGATGATCGAGTCCGCCTCGTGCCGGTAGGTGGAGCGCAGCGAGGTGAAGGCGACGGGCTGCCCGCCGACGGTGCCGCGCGCCTGCACCAGGCCGTAGTCGGAGCGGTACATCACCAGCGAGTAGGAGCCAGCGGGGGTGGAGTCGGCCGTGGTCGGGCTCCAGGAGTCCTGCCGCACCAGCTTGTCGAAGGGGGTGCAAGCACCGTGCCAGAGGTAGGAGTTGGCGGCCAGGGTGACGGGCGAGCCGTCCGTGGTGCACAGCGGCACCGCGTAGGTGTCGGTGATGTCCTGCCCGGCCGAGGTGGCACTCCAGGCGTAGTCGGCGCCGCGCCCGAGCTGCACGTAGAAGCTGAGCCCGGCGAAGGCGGCGCCGCGCGCGCTGATGCCCGGGCCCTGCAGCTCCTCGAGCATCAGCAGCTGCGGGGCGAAGTACCCGGTCTGCGGGCCGAACACGGCCACCGGATGCCCGTCGGCGGTGTGGGCGCCGCCCACCACCAGGGCGTTGGACATGCCGTGCTTGGCGGTGAGCAGGTTGCCGGGCAGCACGCCGGGGGCCTTGGTGGTCTTCAGCGAGGCCGAGCCGGTGGCGTCGTAGACCAGCTTCTCGGGCACCACCGAGCCCGGGTCGGGCATGGCCACGCCCTGCGGGTCGTCCGGCACGGTGGCGTACGGGAACTGCTGCCCGTCGTGCAGGGTCTGCACCGCCTCCGGGTCGTCCGCCTCGCGCAGGGACTTCCACACCGCGTCCCCGGTGTCCTTGCCGTAGCGGGCCTCGGCGGCCAGCTTGACCTGGGCGGAGGCGAGTTCGCCACCGCCACCGGCGCCGAACAGGGCGCCGACCACGGAGGCCAGGGCGACCAGGTCGGTGAGCTTGAACTGGTCGATCCCGCCCGCGTTGGTGATCGGGTTGATGTGCCCGGTCAGGTCGTACTCGCCGGGGAAGTACCGGCCGTTGTAGGACTCCCGGATGTACTGGTTGATGCCGTCCAGGTAGGACTGCGCGTCCGCGAGCGCCTGCCGGGCGCGGTCGCCCTGGTTCGAGATGGCGTCGATCTGGCTCTGCAGTTCGGCCTCGGTGTACGGCGCGGCCTGCCAGAAGCTCTGTTCCAGCGCGCGGTTGGCGGCGGCGCCGCCCGCGAAGCCGGAGAGCTGGCCGCGGCCGACGTGCCGGAAGAGGTCCATCAGCCAGAGCCGGTCCTGTGCGGCGGCGTAGCCCGCGCCGAACTCGGTGCCCGAGCGGGTGGTGCCGGTGATGTGCGGCACGCCGGTGGCCTTGTCACGGACGATGGTCACGTCCGAGCGCGGCGAGCTGGTGCTGGCCACCTGGTCGGCGGGAACGCCGAAGGAGGCGTTGTTGAAGAAGCTGTTCAGCTGAGTGTCCGTCAGGGACGGGTAGGCGGAGGCCAGGGCGGCGTAGGGGCCGAGCTGGTCGTCGGTGTGGGCCGGCCGGGTGCCGAACATCTTGTTGCCCAGGATGTCGGCCAGGGTGGCGTTGCCGTTCTCGCCGGGCGGCAGGATGTCCGAGCAGCGGCCGCCGCAGTAGTCGGCGGCGGCCGCCCGGGCGGTGGCCGCGTCGGCCGGGAGGGCGGCGAGGCCGGTGGTGGTCAGCAGGGCCGCCGCGAGGGCGGTGGCGGTCAGTCTGGATCTGCGGATGCGCGCATGGATGCGTCGGGGCATGGCGGTTCCTCCGTCGAACTACGGGGAGTTGACGGTAGGTCTGCTACTGGCCGGTTGGCTAGTGGCGTGCATGCCATTTCTGAGGATGGCTCATGTTTGTCGGGTCCGGTGTGCCGGCTCCGGCCAGGCCGAGAGGGTCAGCCGGCTGCGCAGCCGCAGCTCCTCACCCGTCACCGGATCGGTGAAGTCCAGCTCGGCGGCGAGGAGTTGGAGCGGGGTGGAGAAGTCGTCCGGGGCGGGCTCGGGCAGCACCTCGGGGTAGAGCGGGTCGCCGAGGATCGGCACGCCCAGGCTCGCCAGATGCAGCCGCAGCTGGTGGGTGCGCCCGGTGTGCGGCTCCAGCCGGTACCGGCCGAGGCCGCCCCGGTGCTCGAGCAGCTCCACCCGGCTCTCGCTGTTCGGCTCGCCCGGCACCTCCTTGGCCGCCAGCTCGCCGCGCTCCTTGACGATCCGGCTGCGCACGACGGTGGGCAGCTCGAGATCGGGGCGGTAGGGGGCGACGGCCTGGTAGGCCTTGCGGACCAGGCGCTCCTGGAACAGCCCCTGGTAGGCCCCGCGCAGTTCGGGGCGGACGACGAACAGCGCCAGGCCCGCCGTGAGCCGGTCCAGCCGGTGGGCGGGGCTGAGCTGCGGCAGGCCGAGCTCGCGGCGCAGCCGGGCCAGCGCCGTCTCGGTGATGTGCCGGCCGCGCGGGGTCATGGCGAGGAAGTGCGGCTTGTCGACCACGAGGATCCGCTCGTCCCGGTGCACCAGGGTGAGCGGGAAGGGCACCGGAGTCTCCGGCGCGAGCTCCCGGTGGTACCAGAGGTAGGCGCCCGGCACGAAGGGAGCGTCCACGGCCAGCGGCCCGTCGACCCCGTGCACGGCCCGCTCGGCGAACATCGCGTCGATCAGCTCGGCGGGCACCGGCAGGCGGTCCGCCAGGTGGTCACGGACGGTGGCCCAGGGCCCCTCCCAGGGCAGCCGGACCCGCACGGGGTCGATCCCGTGCCGTTGCGGGAGCGGTGCGGCGGGTACGGAGGAGCGGCGTCTCATGCCCCAACCCTACGGCCGCGTCGGCGCCGAAACGGATCGGAATGCGGCCGAACCTTTTCCGGACGTGGCAACTCCGTTACAATAATGTCCTGTTGGGCGTGGAGAATGCCGCCCGCCGGGTGCCCGAAGCGGTTGTCGAATCGGGACTGAGTGTAGTCGCCCCGATCTGCGAATTGATCCGACGGAATCGCCGACCCGCTCGGTCACGTGATCCGGCCCGCCTCCGCGAGACGTCCACAATCCGAATTGCCGCCTGATTTCCGGCGTGCCCGACGGATTCCGAACGCTCTACGGAGGTTGCCCATGGCGAACATCCAGTCTCTGACGGGACTGCAGCAGACCATCCACCGCCAGGTGCGCCTGCGCGCCATGACGGTGCTGCGTTGGACGGTCGGCGTGGTCTACATCTGGTTCGGCGCGTTGAAGCTCTTCAACGTCACGCCGGTCGGCCAGCTGGTCAAGGACGCGGTGCCCCTCCCGACCCCGAGCTGGTTCGTGCCCGCGCTGGGCGCACTCGAGATCGTGATGGGCCTGTGGTTCCTCACCGGGCGGCACCTGCAGCGGCTGCTGCCGCTGTTCGTGGTGCACATGCTGGGCACCTTCTCGGTGCTGGTCTTCCTGCCGGCCCAGGCCTTCCAGCACTACCGGCCCTGGGAGCTGAGCATGACCGGTGAGTTCGTGGTGAAGAACATCGTGCTGCTGACGGCGGGGCTGATCTCCTGCGTCCAGCCCCGGGGGGCGCTGCCCGGCACGGCCGCCACCACGGCGTTAACCGCGCAGACCGCCACCGGGGCGGAGCAGCGCGGTGAGAAGGTCGGCGCGGGCACCCGGGGTTGAAGCCCGGCCGGCGTACACCCACGGCCCGGAGCTCCGGGCCGTGGGTGTCGGCGTGGGCGGGTCAGCCGATCTGCCCGCCGGAGTCCTTGGCCTCCAGCTTCACCCACTTCGCGACGCTGGGCACGCCTGCCGCGTCCAGCAGGAAGAGCATGTAGTACCCGGGCGGCGCCGAGGCGGCCACCGGCGGGGTCTGCAGGGTCAGCTGACCGCCGCTGCGGCCGGTGACCTGGAGCTCGATGTGCCGCTGGCTGGTGTCCACCGAGTGGGTCGAGGTGATCGGTGCGAGCAGCACCGCCCTGGTCACCCGGTCCGGGGTGGAGGTGGTGACGGTGAAGGCGGAGTTGTAGCGCAGCGGGGTGCCGGGCGCCGAGTCCAGGGTCGGCCGGGCACCGGAATTCAGGTACCAGGGCTCGTAGATCTCGATGCTGCCGTTCATGCCCGACTTGATGTCCGGGTTGTCGGCGATCTGCTGCAACTCGTCGCCGGTGACGGCGATCCGCCCGTCCGCGAGGATCACCGCGTTGGAGTGGTAGCCGCGCGGCAGCCGCTGCACCGGGCCGAGCCGCCAGTTGCCCTGGGCGTCGCGCATTTCGGTCTGGCGGTACTTGAGGTCGCCGTTGGGATTGAGCGGCCCGTTTCCGTAGTCGCGGATGTCGTAGGCGCCGTTGACGGTGAACAGGGTGCCGTCGGGCAGAATCAGAGTGTCGTCCTGGGTGCGGCCGAATGCCCGCGGCTTCTGCTCGCTCCACTGCCCGCCGGAGAAGAGATAGGTCTTCGGATCGTCCCGGTTGCCGCCGAGCAGCAGTACCGAGTCCGGGCCCTGGAAGCCGCCGGGCAGCGCCACCGCCGAACCGTAGTTGCGCTGGGCGGCGTCCGGCCGGGCGGGCAGGTCGGTGCGGGTCTCCAGCTTGGGGTCGAAGCGCCACTGCTCGGTCGCGGTCCGCCCGAAGCCGTAGATCTTCCCGTCGTTCAGGCTGAAGAGCTGCGGATAGTCGGTCGAGTAGGGCGCGGTGGCGCCGAACCGGTCCACCGGCGCCAGTGGTACCACGGCCGGGTCCTTCGGTACGGCGGCGGACTTGGCGGGGAAGCGCTCGACCACCGGGGTCGGGGTGCCCCAGCCCAGCTCCGAGTGGCCCGACATGATCAGCTGCCGCCCGTCCTCACCGGTCACCACCGAGGGGTACCAGCGGCCGACCGACATGTCCGGGTTGCGGGTCCAGGTCTCCTTCACCGGGTCGAAGATCAGCGAGAGCTTGGCCCCGGTGCCGAAGTTGCCCCCGAAGTTGCCGCCGAAGACGCCCAGCATGCCGTTGGGCAGGAAGGAGTGCCCGGCGCAGAAGAACGGCGCGGGGCGGGAGACGCCGGTGCCGTCGTCCAGCACCACATCCGGGGGCGGCACGGACTTGAAGGCATCGGTCCCGGTGCCCTTGGCCGGGTCCCAGAGGTAGGCCCGGCCGCGGTTGTCGGCGCCGATGATCTGGGTGGGCGCGGGCTCCTTGGTCGGGTCGCTCTCCACCGGCTCGAAGGAGAACAGCAGCACCTTGCCGGTGGGCAGCGCGGCGATGTGGTCGCCGTACTCGGGAGAGGGGAAGTAGCTGGTGAACCGGCCGAAGATCTTCGGATCGAAGCCCTTGTTGGTCTCGGCCTGAGTGCTGGTCAGCATGGCGAGGCGCGCGGTGCGCACCGACTGCGCGTACGGCGCCGAGACGGCCCGGTTGCCGGGCCCGCCCGGGCGCACGCCGCGCGCCACCAGGCGGGTGAAGGCGCGGTACTCGGCCTCGTCGCGCCCGAGCGCGGCCACCTCGCCCTCGCGCAGCTCGGCCCGCAGCTGGGCGGTGGTGTAGGCGCCGTCGCCCGGGGCGGGCTCGGCGGCCCGGCTCGGCGCGGCCAGGACGAGCGAGGTGAGGGCCGCGCAGGCGGCGACCAGCGCGGTGAGCCGGGAGGAGGACATGCGGGTCATGGGGCTCCGTAAGGGAGGGGGTTTAACCACGGAGAGTGATGATCGTCGGCGGTGTGACGAGCGGGGCCGACGGACGGTGCCAGTGTCGTCGGATCGTCAACTCCCTGTCCTGTGCTGCGCAGCGGACGGGTGACGGTGGCTCGGAGGCGGATTCGACGGGTCGCCGGGGCGGCTGGATCCGTATACGTACCTTATGGTGATGGTGACCCTCCGCAGTCATTGCGGACCTTTGGCCACCCCCGGAGCGCTCATGACGACCCCCGCCACCGATCCCGCTGCCACCGACCTCCCGCTGCGCGAGAGCGAGGAGATCCAGGGCGACATCCTGGCCGGCTTCAAGAAGGACCAGACCGTCCTGCTCTTCCTCCGCTTCGAGGACCCGCTCAAGGCGCGCAGCTGGCTGCAGCGCCTCACCCCCCGGATCGCCACCACCCGGCAGGTGGCCACCTTCAACAAGGCCTTCAGCGAGGCCCGCCAGCGCGCCGGCGGCGACCCGAGCGGCCTCAAGGCGACCTGGCTCGGCATCAGCTTCACCTACCAGGGCCTGGCCGCGCTGACCGGCCGCCCGCCCTACCCCGACGCGCCGGCCGGCACCGCGCTCGGCGCCTTCCAGCAGGGCCCGGTGGCCCGGGCCAGGATCAACGGGGACGACACCCCGGCCAACTCGCCCAGCGGCTGGGTGTTCGGCAACCACGGCACCGAGGAGGCGGTGCACGCCGTGCTCACCGTCGCCGCCGACACCGTCGAGGACCTGCGGGCCGCCGTCACCGAGCAGCGCGAGGCGGCCGCCCAGTGCCTGGTCCAGGTGGTATTCCAGCAGGACTGCGCCACCCTGCCCGGCACCCGCCGGGGCAAGGAGCACTTCGGCTTCAAGGACGGCGTCAGCGAGCCCGGCGTACGCGGCTTCGACGAGCCCGACCCCCTGCGCCCCGAGTGGGTCAAGGGCCACCCGGGCACCCGGCTGATCCCGGCCGGCGAGTTCGTGGCCGGCCACCCGCAGGTCGAGCGCGGCGACCTGGGCGGGCCGACCCAGCTGCCGCCCTGGACCTTCAACGGCTCGTTCCAGGTGGTGCGGCGCCTGGCCCAGGACGTACCCGGCTGGTGGGCGCAGGTGGCCCGGCAGCTGCCGCTGCTCAAGGACAGGAAGGTGGTGCCGCAGGACGCCACCGTCGAGTGGCTGGCCGCCAGGCTGGTCGGCCGGTGGCGCTCGGGCACCCCGGTGGCCAAGTGCCCGGCCGCCGACACCCCGTTCAACACCGTCGCCGCCAATGACAACGACATCAGCTTCGCCACCGACCTGGACGGCAGGCTGACCCCGCTCTGGTCGCACCTGCGCAAGACCAACCCGCGCGACGGCCTGCAGGAGCGCCCGGGCGACGCGCCGTTCCCGGAGGACCCGGTGATGGACCGCCGCCGGATCATGCGGCGCGGCAGCCCGTACGGGCACCCCTTCGACCCGGCCGCAGAGGGCCCCGGCGGGCCGGACGCGCCGCGCGGGCTGCTCTTCGTCAGCTACCAGACCGACCTGGTGACGCAGTTCGAGTTCATCCAGCAGTCCTGGATCGACAGCCCTGCCTTCCCGCCGGGCCGCAAGCAGCCGCCCGGGCCGGACGCGATGGTCGGCGCCACCGGCACCGTCACGTACAACCAGGACGGCGACCCGGCCGTGCCGATGAGCCTGCAGCAGTTCGTCCGCACCGAGGGTGCGGTGTACGCCTTCGCGCCGTCGGTCACGGTGCTGCGCGCGCTCGGCGAGGGGCGGCTGCCCCTGCAGGGCGAGCCCGAGATCGGGCAGCCGGTGGACGCCTTCCTGCCGGTGCCGGACATGCAGCGCAAGGACGGCAAGAGCTGGTACTGGGCGTTCCGGACGGTCGGCGGCAAGCAGCAGTTCCGGGTGGTCTCGATCGCCGACGGCAGCGCCCACACCGACAAGCTGGAGCAGCCCGACCGGCCGGTGACCGACTGGGACACCCTGGCGGACGTCCGCCAGGTCGACCTCTGGCTGCCCTACCCCGACCAGCAGCGGGTCAACGGCAAGAGCTGGTACTGGGTCTTCCACACCGTCGACAACCGCCAGCTCTACCGGGTGGTCTCGATCGCCGACGGCAGTGCCCACACCGACGTGCTCGAACGCGGCGACGGCCCGCTCACCCGCTGGGCCTCGCTGGCCGGTGTGGTCCGGCTGGACTTCGTCCTGCCGGTGCCGGACATGCAGCGCCAGAACGGCAAGAGCTGGTACTGGGCCTTCCACACCGTGGACGGCGAACAGCTCTACCGCGTCATCTCCATCGCCGACGGCCTGCGCCACAACGACGTCCTCGAGCGCGCCGACCGCCGCATCTCGGAGTGGGACGGCTTCGCCGGCATCGAGCGCATCACCACCGTCCTCCCGATGCCGGACCAGCAGCGGATCAACGGCCTGAGCACCTACTGGGTCTTCCACCGCGACAAGTACCGCATCGTCACGATCGCGGACGGCAGCGCCCACGAGGACCGCGTGGCGGTCCCCGACCGCCCGGTCTCGCTCTGGAACTCCCTGACCCAGGGCTGACCGGCCCGGCGGCCTCCGGGGCCTGGGTTTCCCGGAGGCCGCCCGCCCGCGCGGTGCGAGGGCGCCGCATCACCAACTGCCTTCGGGGAGGACTCGGTTCGGGCGTTCCGCCGCCGTTCGGAGGCGGCCGCCGCTAGCATCCCCCGCGTGATTCCCTCCACCACCCCCGTCAAGCCGCGCCTGACCTGGCTCAAGGTCATCGGCGCGTTCCTGCTGCCCCCGCTCGGCTTCCTGTTCCTGTGGCGCAGCCCGCGTGCCAAGGGCGTGAAGACCTACGCCGCCGTCGTGCTGGGCCTGTACTCGGTCCTGTGGCTGGTGGCGGTCTTCTCGCCGAAGCCGGCCGCGCCGACGGCGGCCCCGGTGGCCGCCACCGCGAGCCCCTCGACATCCGTCGCCCCGGCCCCGGCCGTCGTGACCGTCAGCCCTTCGCCGTCGGCCACCGCGGATCCGGCGGCCGCCGCGGCCGACGGCAAGGCCTGGGGAGAGGCGTACGCGCGCCTGCTCAGGCCCGCGGCCGGAGCCGAGCCGGGGCAGAACGCCTGTCAGGGAGCGGCCGGCCAGGGCGTGGCCGCCCTGACGGGTGGCACCCTCATGCCGCACGTCGACCTGCACGGCAGCCCGGCGGCGTGGGTGTCCGCCTGCGTCACCGCCGAGCTGGCGGCGGAACAGGCACTCGCTCCCACCCCGTCGCCGAGCCCCACCCCGCCCCCGGCGCCGGCCCCCGCGCCGACGGTGGCCGACCGGCCCAGCTCGGCCCCGGTGCACACCGAGGCGCCGCCGCAGCCCGAGCCGACGACCCACCAGGCGGCCGGCTGCACCACCGACTCCAAGGGCAACTGCATAGTCCGGGGGCGGTACTGCCCCAATAGCGCCCACGGCGGTACCGGCACCGACGCGGCCGGCCGCGTCCTCACCTGCGAGGACAAGAACGGCTGGCGCTGGGAGTAGCGCGGTACGACGAAGGCCCCCGGCTCCTTGGGTTCAAGCTCTCGCCGGGGGCCTTCGAATGCTCCGGATCAGATGTCGCGGAAGGTCTCGATCCGGGCACCGATCGAGTTGAGGCGCTCGGCGAGGTCCTCGTAGCCGCGGTTGATGACGTAGACGTTGCGCAGCACGGAGACGCCCTCGGCGGCGAGCATGGCGAGCAGGATCACCACGGCCGGGCGCAGCGCGGGCGGGCACATCATCTCGGCGGCGCGCCAGCGGGTGGTGGGGCCCTGGACGAGCACGCGGTGCGGGTCGAGCAGCTTGACGTCGGCGCCCAGGCGGGTGAGCTCGGTCAGGTAGATCGCGCGGTTCTCGTACACCCAGTCGTGGATCAGGGTGGTGCCGTGCGCGGCGGCCGCGATCACCGCGAAGAACGGGATGTTGTCGATGTTGATGCCCGGGAAGGGCATCGGGTGGATCTTGTCGGTGGGCGCGGTGAGCTTGGACGGGCGGACCGTCAGGTCGGTCAGCCGGGTGCGGCCGTTGGCGGCCGGGTACTCGGGGGAGCGGTCGTGGTCCAGGCCCATCTGCTCCAGGACGGCGAGCTCGATCTCCAGGAACTCCACCGGCACCCGGCGGATGGTCAGCTCCGAGGAGGTGGCCACGGCGGCGGCCAGCAGGCTCATCGCCTCCACCGGGTCCTCGGCGGGGGAGTAGTCCACGTCGCGGTCGATGGTGGGCAGGCCGTGCACCGTCAGGGTGGTGGTGCCGATGCCCTCGATCCGCACGCCCAGCTGTTCGAGGAAGAAGCAGAGGTCCTGGACCATGTAGTTCGGGCTGGCGTTGCGGATGACGCTCACGCCGTCGTGCCGGGCAGCGGCGAGCAGCGCGTTCTCGGTCACCGTGTCGCCGCGCTCGGTCAGCACGATCGGGCGGGCCGGGGAGACCCCGGGGACGGCGGTCGCGTGGTAGCTGCCGTTGGTGGTGGCGACCTCGAGGCCGTACTGCTGCAGCGCGTGCAGGTGCGGCTGGACGGTACGGGTGCCGAGCTCGCAGCCGCCCGCGTACGGGATCTCGAAGTGCTCGGCGCGGTGCATCAGCGGGCCGAGGAACATCAGCACGCTGCGGGTGCGGCGGGCCGCCTCGACGTCCATCGAGGCCAGGTCCAGCTCGGCCGGCGGGGTCAGCTCGAGGTCCTTGCCCTCGTTGATCCAACGGACCTTCACGCCGATGCTGGAGAGCACCTCGAGCAGGCGGTAGACCTCCTCGATCCGGGCCACCTGGCGCAGCGTGGTGCGGCCGGTGGTCAGCAGCGAGGCGCAGAGCAGGGCCACGCAGGCGTTCTTGCTGGTCCGCACGTCGATGGCGCCGGAGAGCTTGGTCCCGCCGGTGACGCGCAGGTGCATCGGGCCGGAGTACCCGATCGAGACGATCTCGCTGTCCAGGGCCTCGCCGATCCGGGCGATCATCTCCAGGCTGATGTTCTGCCTGCCCTGCTCGATCCGGTTGACGGCGCTCTGGCTGGTCCCGAGCGCCTCACCGAGCTGGGCCTGGGTCAGGCCCCGGTGCTGCCGGGCGTCGCGGATGAGCTTGCCGATGCGCAGAAGGTAGTCGTCGGTCACCGGAGGACTGTATCTCACATGTGAGATGAGTGATGTGGCGGTGATGTGGGCTCTCTGTGACGTTGCAGGTCAACGGTCGGGCACGTCGGTTGAGATGTATGCGGCTGGTGGTGTGTCGCCGACCGGGTCTTGTCGGGAAGAGACTGTCGAGCGTAGTGTTTCGAAACATGTCTTTCGAAGAGGCTCCGGCCGATCCTGATCGCCCGTCAGCCGCCGACCGCCCGCCCCGGCGGCTGACCGACCCCAGGGCGATGCGTGCGATGGCCCACCCGACCAGGCTGGCCCTGCTCGAGGCGCTCGGCCGGCACGAGCCGCTGACCGCCACGGAGGCCGCCGAGCTGGTCGGGGAGTCGCCGACCAACTGCGCCTTCCACCTGCGCACGCTGGCCAAGTACGACTTCGTGGAGGAGGCCGGGGACGCACCCGGCCGCCGACGGCCGTGGCGGCTCAAGCACCTCGGCTTCCGGGTGGACGACCTGGGCGGCGACGCGGAGACGAACCGGGCGGCCGAGGCCCTGGGGCAGGTGCTGTGGGAGACCTGGCTGGGCCGGGCCGCGGCGGCGAGCTCCCGGCGGCCGCAGTTCCCCGAGCACTGGCGGCGCGTCACCAGCGGGAGCCAGAACCTGGCCCACGTCACCCCGGAGGAGGGCGAGCAGCTGATCGCCGACCTCTGCGAAGTGCTCGACCGCTACCGGGGCCGGCTGTCCGACCCGGAGCGCAGGCCGGCCGGAAGCCTGCCGGTGGAGCTGGTGCTGTTCAGCTACCCGGTCGAGGCGGCCGGCTGATGGGCGGGTTGCGCGCGAACCGCGACGCCCGGCTGCTGATCGCCGGCCAGATCCTCTCCACCCTCGGCGACTCGGCGCTCTGGCTCGCCCTCGGCATCTGGGTCAAGCAGCTCACCGGCAGCGCCTCGGCCGCCGGTCTGGCGTTCTTCGCGTTCACCCTGGGCAACCTGGCCGCCCCGCTCGGCGGCTGGCTTGCCGACCGGGTGCGGCGGCGGCCCCTGCTGATCGCCGCCAACCTCGGCACCGCCGCGCTGGTGCTGCCGCTGCTCCTGGTGCACGACGCGGGCCAGGTGTGGCTGGTCTACGCGGTGATGTTCGGCTACGGCCTCTCCGCCGCCGTGATCGGCCCGGCGCAGACCTCGCTGCAACAGGCGGTGCTCGCACCGGAGCTCCTCGGCACGGCCAACAGTGCGGTGCAGACCGCCAAGTCCGGGCTTCGGCTGGTCACGCCACTGCTCGGCGCCGGACTGCTCGCCGCCGTGGGCCCGGTGCCGGTGATCCTCGGCGACGTGCTGACCTTCCTGGTGGCCACCGCCACGCTGCGCGCTCTGCGGCTGCGCGAACAGCGGCCCGGCCGGAATCGGCGCGCCGAACTGCTCGCGGGAGCCCGCCACCTTCGGAACACCGTCGCGCTCCGGCGGTTGATGCTGGCAGGCGTGCTGGCGGTCACCGCCTTCGGACTCTCGGAGACCGTCCTGTTCGACGTGGTCAGCGAAGGACTGCACCGGCCGGACGCGTTCCTCGGCGTGCTGATCTCCGGCCAGGGCGCGGGCGCCGTCCTGGCCGGAGTCACGGCGCCCGCCCTGCTGCGCCGGTGCGCCGAGCACAGGCTGGTCGCCCTCGGCCTGACCGCCGCCGGGGCCGGATTCCTGCTGCAGGCCGTCCCGTCCACCTCGGCCGTGCTGACCGGCTCGGTGCTGATCGGCGCCGCCCTGCCGTGGATCAGTGTCGGCATCCTGACCTGCGTTCAACTCCGCACCCCGGCAGGGCTGATGGGCCGGACGGATGCGGCACTGAATCTCGCCCTGACCGTGCCGCAGACCGTCGCGATCGCGGCCGGCGCCGGGCTGCTCACCCTCACCGGCTACCGGACGGTGCTGTTCGTCATCGCCCTCCTGATGCTGCTCGCGACCCTCCCCGCCACAGCCCGGCAGGAGTCACCAGACGACGGGCAGCGAGTCGAGGCCGTGGATCACCATCGCCGTGCGGAAGGTCAGCTCGGCCTCGTCCACGGCCAGCCGCAGGCCCGGCAGCCGGACGAACAGCGTGCGTAGGGCGATCTGCAGTTCGGCGCGGGCCAGCGGCTGGCCCAGGCACTGGTGGACGCCGAAGCCGAAGGCCAGGTGGCGGCGGGCGTCGCGGTCGAGGTCGAGCTCGTCGCCACCGGGGAAGACGGCGGCGTCCCGGTTGGCGGTGGAGAGCATGCAGAGCACACCCTCGCCCGCCCGGATCCGGGTGCCGCCCAGGGTGAGGTCCTGGGTCGCCGTCCGGGGCACGCCGATCTGGACGATCGAGAGGTAGCGCAGCAGCTCCTCCACGGCCGTGTATGCCGAGGTCTCGCCCGAGCGAAGCCGGGCCGCCTGCTCGGGGGCGCGCAGCAGGGCGAGGGTGGAGAGCGAGGTCATGTTGGCGGTGGTCTCGTGACCGGCGACGAGCAGCAGCAGGGCGGAGGAGACGGTCTCGGCCGGGGTCAGGTCCTCCCGGGCGGCCAGCCGGCTGAGGATGTCGTCCTCGGGCACACGCCGCTTGTGGTCGGCCAGTTCGGTCAGGAAGGTGCGCAACTGCTGCTGGGCGCCGAAGACCGCGTCCTCGGTCGCGGTGGTGTCCAGCAGGGTCCGGCTCAGCTGCTGGAAGTACTCGTGGTCCGCGTACGGCACTCCGAGCAGCTGGCAGATCACCAGCGAGGGGATGGGGAAGGCGAATTCGGTGACCAGATCGGCCGGGGCGCCCTCGGCCAGCATCCGGTCCAGGGTGTCGTCCACGACCCGCTGGATCGCCGGGCGCTGCTCCTCGATCCGCTTGACCAGGAAGTCGGTGGTCAGCATCCGCCGCAGCCGGGCGTGGCCGGGGTCGTCCATGCGCAGGAAGACCGGGTTGTCGACCACGAGCTGGCGCCGGCCCGGGGTGAGGAAGGGGAAGCCGGGGCGGTGCGGTTCGGCGCTGAAGCGCTGGTCGCCGAGGATGCTGCGGACCTCCTCGTGGCCGGTGACCAGCCAGCAGAGCGAGCCGTCCCACAGCTCGGTGCGGGTCACCGGGCCGTCGGCGGCGGCCTGTTGGTAGGCGGAGGGCGGATCGAAGGGACAGCGGTCGGCCGGGGCCGGGAGGACGAGGACCTTGTCGTTCGGGGGCATGGCACGGGCTCCTTCGGAGGTCTTCCGGGGCTCCAGGGCGTCCTGGGGGTCAGGAGACGGTGATGGCTCGACCGGGGCAGAGGGTGGCGGCGAGCCGGACCTCGGGGGCGAGGTGGGCGGGCGGCTCCGCCTGGAGGACCACGACGAGGCCGTCCTCGTCGCTCTGGTCGAACACGGTGGGGGCGGTGAGGACGCACTGCCCCGAGCTGCAGCAGCGGTCCTTGTCGACACTGACCGGCATCGTGGCCACCTTCCAAGAGGCGTGAGCGCGAGTCAGGTTGCCTGGGGCAACCAAGTGATGCCTGCCCAACCTAACCCGCGCTCAGTCGCACACGAAGAGGTGATCCACCGTCGGTGCCAGAATGGCCGGTTCCCGACCCCCGCTACTCGTGGCGGAGCCCGGCCGCCCGGGTGGCCCGCCGCAGCACCGGCAGGCTGAGCGCCGTCAGCGCCAGCACCGCCCCCAGCCCGGCCGCCGCCATGACCCCCGCCTGCCCCCAGTCGAGCACCACCGGCAGCCCGGCGGAGCGCAGCAGCACCGAGGCCAGCCCCGCCCCCGCCCCGACCGCCAGCGCCAGGCCGAGCACCACCGGCAGCAGGACCTGCCAGAGCAGTGCCGCCCCGAGCGTGCGCCGCCGGGTGCCGAAGGCGGCCAGCACCGCGAGGCTGCGCCGCCGCTCCCGCAGCTGAGCCACCAGGCCGACCAGCATGCTGGCGGCGATCAGTGTCAGGGTGGCGGCCACACCGGCGGTCAGCGCCCGCCGGATGCCGAGGAAGGTCTTGTCGGTGAAGGCTGCCGCCGGGTCGTAGAAGTGGATGTGGGGGTCGATCCCGGCCATCGTGGTGCGGATCTGCTCGACGGCGTCCGGGGCGCGCCGGTCGACGTGGACCAGCACCCGGGCGTCCTGCTGCCGCACCACCTCGGGCGGCAGCGCACCCCAGGTCGCGTAGAGCGCGGGCCCCCGGTCGAGGAGCGTGGGCAGGACCGGGTGCGCGAGCGCGTCGGCGCTGCCGCGCGGCACCGGCGGCCGCCAGGCGGGCATGGCGCCGCCCGGCCACAGCGCCGAGAGCGCCGGGCGCGTGCCGAGCCGGGCCAGGGCGTCCGGCGAGGTGAACAGGTCGCCGTCCCGGCAGTCCGGCACCTTGGCGAAGATCCGGAGCCCCGCGCAGTCGGAGACCCGCACGGCCAGGCTGGTGGTCCCGCCGTCCTGGACGTAGAACTCCTGGTAGCCCGTGGCGTCGAGCACGCCCGGCGTGCCGCGCAGCCGCGAGGCGTAGGAGGCGGCCGACGCCCCGCCGGCCAAGGAGGTGGCGCTGAGCACGGGCGCTCCGGTGGCGGCCGGGCGCAGCGGGGTGAGATCGGTGGCGATGCCGCCGAGCAGGGCCTGCAGGGCGATCGCGCCGGAGACGGCCACCACGATGCCGCCGATCGGCCGGGAGGCGGCCTGCGGCGCCCACTGGATGCGCCGCACCGCGAGCTGCCAGGAGACCGGCCCGGCCCGGCCGAGCAGGCGGGCGGTGGTGCCGAGCACGGCGGGCAGCAGGGCCGTGGTCCCCAGGAGGAGCAGCAGGAGCCCCGCGATCAGCGGGGCGAGCCCGGAGGCCCGCCCGAGGTCGGCCAGATCGGCCTGGTTGCGGTACAGCAGGAAGCCGCCGAGCAGGGGCAGTGCCAGGCGTACGGCGAACCACCGCTGACGGCGGGCCGCGCCGGCCCGGGTCACCGCCAGCGGCTCGGCGTTGATCCGCCGCATGGCGGCCAGCGTCACGGTGACGGCCAGCAGCGGCACCGCGGCGAGCGCGAGCGCGGCGAGCGCGGGCTGCGGGGTCAGGTCCGAGGCGAAGACGCTCAGCCCCTCGACGGTGACCAGCTCGAGCAACTGACCACCGGCCAGGAAGAACACCCCGCCGACGGCGAGCCCGAGCAGCGCCCCGGCCAGGCTCTCGCCCGCCGCGATCCGGCGGATGGCGGCCCGGTCGGCGCCCACCAGCCGCAGCGCGGCCAGCCTGCGGTCGCGGGCCTCGCCGCCGAACCGGGCGGCCGCCGCGACGAACACTCCGACCGGGGTCAGCAGGATCACCACGCCCACGATGCTGAGCAGCAGCAGGACGGGCTCCAGCGGCTTCGGGGGGTCCTGCTCGCCGAAGTGGTCGAGTCGTACGGCGGCCGGGTCCTGGGCGAGCCGGTCGCTGCCCAGGTAGAAGGAGTAGTCGCCCGGCCCGACCAGCCCGGCCGGGGCGATCCGCGCCGTGACCGGGTGCGGGCCGATCCGCTCGGCGAGCAGCCGCCCGTCCGGGCTCGTGAGCAGCTCGGCCAGCGCGGGGGAGACGGCCAGCTCGCCCGGGGCGGGGTAGTGGCTCAGGCCCGGCGGCAGCACCGCGCCAGGTCCGTCGGGCTGGACGGCCCGGCCGCGCACCTCGCGGCCGTGGTAGGTGGTGCCGAGGTCGGTCATCAGCAGGCTGTGCGGCGTGCGCGGGGCGTCGGCCGAGGCGTTGAGCAGGTCACGCAGGGCGTGGATGCGGTCGTCCCGGTGGTGCTTGAGCACCGGGACGGAGGAGGCGAGCAGCAGCATCGCCACCCCGAGGCCCACGCCGACGGCTGTCAGCAGGGTGCGGGCCAGCGCGGCCCGGCCGCCGGTGAAGGCCAGCCTGGTGCCGAGGGCGAGTTCGTCCGCCCAGCGTCGTGGAGTGCTCACCGCCACGCCCCCGCCAGGGCGGAGGAGGCGTGCACCGTGCGGCCGTCCCGGACGGTGACCTCGCGGTCGGCGTACGCAGCCACCCGCAGGTCGTGGGTGACCAGCACGACGGCCGTGCCGTGCTCCCGGGCGGCGGCGGTGAGCAGCGACATCACCTTCTCGCTCTGCAGCGAGTCGAGCGCCCCGGTCGGCTCGTCGGCGAAGAGGACGGCCGGCCCGGTGGCCATCGCCCGGGCGATGGCCACCCGCTGGCCCTGGCCGCCGGACATCTCGTCGGGCCGCCGCCGGGCGAGCTCGGCGACCTCCAGGCGGTCGAGCCACTCCAGCGCCACCCGCTCGGCGGCGCGGCGGCGGGCGCCGCCGAGCCGCAGCGGGAGGGCGACGTTCTCCAGGCAGGACAGCTCGGGCACCAGCTGGCCGAACTGGAAGACGAAACCGAAGTCGGTGCGGCGCAGTGCGCTGCGGCGGCTGTCCGAGAGGGTGGTCAGCTCCTCGCCGCGGAAGGTCACGGACCCGTCGTCCGGCCGGACTATCCCGGCCAGGCAGTGCAGCAGGGTGGACTTGCCGGAGCCGGAGGCCCCCATCACGGAGACCAGCTCGCCGGGCATCACGTGCAGTGAGGCGCCGCGGAGCGCGGTGGTGGGGCCGAAGCGCTTGTGCAGGCCCCGGGCGGTGAGCAGCGCGCCCTCGGGCACGGTCGGCTCCCCGGTCGGCTCCCCGGTCGGCTCCCCGGTCATCTCCTCGGTCATCACTTCGATCATCAGGAGTGCACCTCCCGGGCCAGCTCGTCGAGCCGGGCGGCGGTGAGCTCCAGCCAGCGCAGGTCCGCCTCGAGGTGGAACAGTGCGTGGTCGCAGACCAGCTGGTCGACGAGGTCGCCGGAGGACTTGCGGCGGGTCAGCTCGCGCATCCGGCGCAGGTGCTCGGCCCGCTGGGTGTCCAGCACCTCGACGGCCGGGCGGCCGGTCAGCAGGGCCAGCACGACCTTGGTGTACAGGGTGTTCTGCAGGTACGGCTCCGGGTCCTCCGGGCGGGCCAGCCACTGTGCGACGTCGGTGATCCCGGCATCGGTGATGACGTACCGCTTGCGGTCCGGCCCCTCCCCGGGCTCGGTGCCCGCGACCTCGACCAGGCCGTTCTTGAGCAGCCGGGACAGCGTCGCGTAGACCTGCCCGTACGGCAGCGCCCGGCTGTGGCCGAACCGCTCGTCGTAGGCGCGCTTGATGTCGTAGCCGTGGCGGGGCTGGGACTCCAGGAGCCCGAGAATCGTGTGACCCAGTGACATGCCGCTGACTATACACACAGTGTAGACCTGGGGTGCATAGTGCCGATGGCAAGGCGCTGAGCTGTGGTTTCGCCGGGCCGGTCAGATGCTGCGTGACCTCCGCCGGGCACGGGCGTTGGGCAGGGCATGAAGAAGCGCAGCATGCTCGCCGTCGCGTCCCTCGCCGCCGGGGTCGTGGCCTCGCTCACCGCCCCCAGCGCCCACGCGGCGTCCGGGCTCGGCGGTGGCCTCGTTCCGTCCGCCCCCAGCGTCCTCAACTCGGGCGGTCTGCTCGGCCTGCTCGACACCCCGGGCGCCCCCGACGCCCCGCACGACCTCGCCGGAGGCCACCCGGAGCAGCCGTTCCACTGACCCCCGCATCCTGAGCGGCCGGGTGCCCGACGCGCTGATCTGCCGGGGGCACTACCAGAGCCGTCCGCCGCTGCC
>NZ_JBEOWY010000050.1:0-60797 GCF_040296285.1 Kitasatospora sp. NPDC002227 | reverse complement strand
CCTCAGTGGCTTCCGGCATCGAGGACGCCTTCCTGACCGCGTACAAGGAGGGCAGCTTCCACTACCTGATGATCGCCGCCGACAAGATCTGACCCGGGCGGCACGGGCGACACGGCCGGCGCGGGCGGCCCGGACGCTCACGGTCCGTCAGGGCCCCGGGGCAATGGTCCATTGCGCTTCATCTCTCCGACATGTACACATCTCCCGGCCGCACCTTTGCGGCCCCAGAGTCTCTGCGCCGAAGTTGTACAGATTCCTTTCGGAGGCCCCCCGTGTCGCCCGTGTCCCGCCGCACCTTCCTCGGCTCCGCCGCCGCCCTCGGCGCGGCCGTCGGCCTGGACTCCCTGCCCGGCCTCGCGCCCCGCGCGTCCGCCGCGGCCACCGGGACGATCGCCGACGTCAAGCACGTCGTCGTCCTGATGCAGGAGAACCGCAGCTTCGACCACTACTTCGGCGCGCTGAAGGGCGTGCGCGGCTTCGCCGACAGATCGGCCGTCCAGATCGCGGGCGGCAACAGCGTCTTCAACCAGCCGAACGGCAGCGGGCGGCAGTACCCGTGGCAGCTCAGCGCCACCAAGACCTGGTGGTGGGGCAGCAGCGGCGAGCTGCTCGCCCAGTGCGACGGCTCGCTCGACCACGGCTGGTCGACCCAGCACCAGGCGTGGAACAACGGGAAGATGGACTCCTGGATCTCCGCCAAGGGCTCCGACCGGACGATGGGGTACATGGTCCGGTCCGACATACCGTTCCACTACGCGCTGGCCGACGCGTACACCATCTGCGACGCGTACCACTGCTCGATCCTGTCGGCGACCGGCCCCAACCGCACCTACCTCTGGTCCGGCACGATCGACCCCGGCGCCACGGCCGGCGGCGCGGCCTACGACGGCGGCAGCGAGAGCGGCCTGCACTGGCAGACCTACGCCGAGGCCCTGCAGAACGCCGGGGTGAGCTGGAAGGTCTACCAGAACGCCTCCGACAACTTCGGCGACAACGGGCTCGCCTACTTCAGCCAGTTCAGCGGCGCCCCGAGCTCGAGCCCGCTCGCCCAGCGCGGCATGGGCTCCGTGCCGAGCACCGGCTCGACGCCGGACGACATCGCGAACGCCATCAAGGCCGACGCGCTGGCCGGCACCCTGCCGCAGGTCTCCTGGGTGGTCGCCAACCAGCTCTTCTCCGAGCACCCCGACGGCCCGCCGGAGAACGGCGCGCACTTCATCAACCTGGTGCTGAAGGCGCTGGCGGCCGACTCCGCGACCTTCGACTCGACCGTGCTGTTCCTCAACTACGACGAGAACGACGGCTTCTTCGACCATGTCCCGCCGCCGGTCGCGCCCGCCGGGACGGCCGGGGAGTTCTACTCCGGCACCAACATCGGCCTCGGCTTCCGGGTCCCGATGATCATCGCCTCGCCGTGGACCCGCGGCGGCTACGTGGACTCCCAGGTCTACGACCACACCAGCGTCATCCGCTTCCTGGAGACCTGGACGGCCGCCCTCGGCACCCCGGCCGTCTGCCCGAACATCAGCACCTGGCGCCGCCAGGTCTGCGGCGACCTCACCGGCGCCTTCGACTTCGCCAACCCGGTCCACGGCCTGCCCGGCCTGCCCGACACCAGCGCCACCATCAGCCAGGCCACCGCGAACACCCAGATCAACCCGGCCCCGGCCACCAACTCCATGCCCGGCCAGGAGAGCGGCACCAAGCCCGCCCGCGCCCTCCCCTACCAGCCCAACGCCTGGGTCGACCGGATCGAGTACAACGCCAACAACCAGATCCTGCTCTGGCTCGACCTGGCCAACCAGGGCCCGCAGGCCACGAGTTACGCGCACTACTCGGTCTACGCCAACGCCTACCGCAGCGGCGGTCCCTGGCAGTACACCGTCGCGCCCTACAACGCCGCCACCGGCGCCGACGGCACCGCGAGCGACTTCTTCAACATCGGCGCGAACTTCGGCAACGGCCAGTACGACCTCACCGTCCTCGGCCCGAACCGCTTCCTGCGCCGCTTCACCGGGAACGCCACCACGGCCGGCAAGACCGCCGAGGCCTCCACCTACTACGCCCCGGCACCCGACACCGGCAAGCAGGCCGTCTGGTTCAAGCTCACCAACACCGGCACCACCGCCGTCACCTTCACCATCACCCCCAACGCCTACCGCACCGACGGCCCCTGGACCTACCAGGTCGCCCCCGGCGCCACGGTCGGCGACTATTTCAACGCCGTCGCCTACACCAACGGCTGGTACGACTTCACCGTCACCGTCAACAACGACCCCGCCTGGTCCCGCCACGCCATCGGCCACCTCGAGACCGGCGCCGTGAGCATCAGCGGCTGACGGGCACCGGGGTGCCCGAGGCCGAGGCATCAGGCATCAGGCATCAGGCACCCCGGTACGCCATCGCCTCCGTCCCCGCGGCGTCGACCGGCACGGCCAGGACGGACCCCGACCACCCGGCGTCCCCGGTCAGCCCGATCCGCGCCGTGGTGACGAGCAGCAGCCCGCCCGAGGGCGGCAGGCAGACGGAGGTCGGCTGCGGCACCGGCAGGCGTACGGTCGCGTCGAGCGTGCCGTCGGGCGCGTAGCGGTGCACGGCGCTGCCGCCCCAGACGGCCACCCAGAGCCGGCCCTCGGTGTCCACCGTCATGCCGTCCGGCGAGCAGGCCGCGCCCGTCCGGGCGAACTCCTCGCGGTCGAGGAGGCTCCCGTCCCCGGAAAGCGTGCAGCGCAGGATCAGCCCGGCCGCGCTGTCCGCGACGTACATCACCCGCCCGTCGGCGCTGAACGCGGGCCCGTTGGCGATGGTCAGACCGGTCAGCACCCGGTGCACGGACCCGTCCCGGTCGACGCGGTAGAGCGAGCCGGCCCCGGGGGTGCAGTCGTAGGCCATGCTCCCGGCCCAGAACCGGCCCTGCGGGTCGCAGACGCCGTCGTTCATCCGCATCGCGGTCGCACCGCCCTCCTCGGGGCGGGCCAGCCATTCGGTGCGGCCGTCCGGCCCGAGCAGGGCGAGGCCCGGGCCGGCGGCCGCGATCCAGTGGCCGGGGCGGCCCTCGACCGGCGCGACCGCGCCCAACGGGACGTCCAGGCACAGGAGTTCGCGGGCCGCCGGGCGGGCCGGGTCGGGGACTTCGAGCAGCCGTCCGGCCAGGATATCGGTGTAGACCAGGCGGCCGTCGACCCAGCGGGGGCCTTCGCCGAGTTCGTGGTCGGCGGCCACCCAGACGGCGGCGGGTGTGTCGAGGTCGGGCATGCGGAGTCCTCTCAGCGCAGGATGGTGCCGGCCGGGCGGTCGAGGAGGGCGAGGTCCTCGCGGGTGGGCAGCCCCTCCCAGTCTCCCCGGGTGGCGACCGAGAAGGCACCGGTGGTGGCGGCCCGGTCGAGCCGGCCGGGCAGGCCGAGCCCGTCGAGCAGGCCGGAGAGGTAACCGGCCACGAACGCGTCCCCGGCGCCGACCACGTCGACCACCGGCACCTGACGCGCCGCCACCCGGACGGTGCCGTCGGCCGTGCTGACCTGCGCGCCGTCGCCGCCACGGGTCAGCACCACCTCCCGTCGGCCCTGGGCCAACAGGCCGGCCACGGCCTGCTCCTCGCCCTGCCCGGGGTCGGCGCAGACCAGGTGCAGCTCGTCCGCCGAGGCCACCAGCACGTCGGCCAGGTGGGCGAGCGGCCGCAGCACGGCCCGGGCCCGCTCCGGCGGCCAGAGCCGGCTCCGGTAGTTGACGTCGAGACAGACGGTGACGCCGAGCTCCCGGGCCCGCCGGGCCGCAGCGAGCACCGCCTCGGCGGCGCCGTCGCCCAGCGCGGGCGTGATGCCCGTCAGATGCAGGACCCGGACCTCGGCCGAGAGCGCCGCCAGCACCTCCTCGGCCCGCAGCGCCGAACCGGCGGAGGCGGCCCGGTAGTACGAGACCCGCGCCAGGTCGCCGATCCGGCCCTCGCGCACGAGCAGCCCGGTCGGCCGCCCGTCCCCGTCGGTACGGGCGTGCGCGAGGTCGACGCCCTCCGCCCGCAGGGTGCGCAGCACCAGCTGCCCGAACTCGTCCTCTCCCACCCGCCCGGCCCAGCCGGCCCGGTGGCCCAGCCTGGCCAGGCCGATGGCCACGTTGGACTCGGCCCCGGCCACGGAGAGCTCCATCGGTGCGCCGAGCCGGACTCGGCCGGTGGCGCGCAGGGCCCCCATGGTCTCCCCGAAGGTGAGGACTTCGACGCTCATACCGCCACCTCCGCGAGCTCGGCCCGCCACCGGGCGGTCCGGGCCCGCAGCTCGGAGAGCGGGCCGCCGTTCGCCGCATCGCCCACCAGGGGCGAGCCGACGCCGACCGCCGCCGCCCCGGCGGCCAGGTAGGCCCGGGCGAGCTCGGCGTCCACCCCGCCGACCGGCAGGAACGGCACCTGCGGGAAGGGGTCGCGCAGCGCCCGCAGGTAGCCGGGCCCACCGATCGAGGCAGGGAACAACTTGACGGCCGACGCACCCAGCCGAACCGCCCGCATCACCTCGCTGGGCGTCAGTGCGCCGATGAGCAGCGGCAGTTCACTCTCCAGCGGCTCGTCCGAGCCCGGTGACACCAGGAATGCCGCACCGGCCTCAGCCGCCCGGCGGGCATCGGCGGCGGTGCGCACCGTCCCCGCGCCGAGCAGGGCCTGCGGCCCCAGCGAGCGGCGGGCCCGCTCGATCACGTCAAGCGCGTCCGCCGTGGTCAGCGAGACCTCGACGGCGGTCAGGCCCTCCTCGGCGAGCGTCAGGACGGTGCGCAGCGCGGCCTCGGGATCGGTGCCGCGCACGATGGCCAGGGTGCGGTACGGCAGTCGGGTCAGCTTCACGGCAGCCTCTCAGCTGGTGCGGGTGGCAAGGACGGTCCGAGGTCGGTGTCCGGGACGGTCACCACTCCGCGAACCCGCCGTCCGGGTGGCTCCAGACCGGGTTGCGCCAGCGGTGCCCCGTCTCGGCGGCGCGCCGGACGGCTTTCTCGTCGATCTCGATGCCGAGCCCCGGCCCGGTGGGCAGGCTCGCGTGACCGTCCGTGAAGCGGAAGGGAGTTGGGTCCAGGAGGTGGTCGAGCAGGTCGCCGCCCCGGTTGTAGTGGATCCCGAGGCTCTGCTCCTGGATCAGGAAGTTCGGTGTGGTGAAGGCCAGTTGGAGGCTGGCGGCGAGCGCGATCGGGCCGAGCGGGCAGTGCGGGGCCATCGTCACGTCGTACGTCTCGGCCAGGGCCGCGATCCGGCGCAGCTCCGAGATACCGCCCGCGTGGGAGACGTCGGGCTGGGCCACCGCGATCCCGCTCGCCAGCACCTCGCGGAAGTCCCAGCGGGAGTAGAGCCGTTCGCCGACCGCCAGCGGGATCGAGGTGGCGTCGGCGAGGCGCCTCAGCTGGTCGGAGTGCTCCGGCAGCACCGGCTCCTCGACGAAGAGCGGGTGCAGCGGTTCGAGCAGCGGCAGCACCCGGCGGGACATCGCGGTGGACATCCGGCCGTGGAAGTCGACCGCCACGTCGCGCTCGCGGCCGAGCACCTCGCGCACCGCGGCGACCCGGTCGGCCACCTCCTGGGTCCTGGCCGGGGTGTCGATGGGGCGCAGTTGCGCGGAGCCGTTCATCTTGACGGCGGTGAACCCGGCCTCGGCCTGGGCGCGGGCCGCCTCGGCCACCTCCGCGGGCTCGTCGCCGCCGATCCAGGCGTAGACCCGCACGCTGTCCCGGACGTGCCCGCCCAGCAGTTGGTGCACCGGCACGCCGTAGGCCTTGCCCGCGATGTCCCACAGGGCCTGGTCGATCCCGGCCACGGCGCTGGAGAGCACCGGCCCGCCCCGGTAGAACCCGCCCTTGGTGAGCCGCTGCCAGTGGTGCTCGATCCGCAGCGGGTCGGCGCCGACCAGCAGTTCGGCCAGCTCGTGGACGGCGGCGCGCACGGTCTCCGCGCGGCCCTCGACCACCGGCTCGCCCCAGCCCGTGACGCCTTCGTCGGTGCTGATCCGAAGGAACAGCCAGCGGGGCGCGACCAGGAAGGTCTCCAGCTCGGTGATCCTCACCGTCCATCACCTGCCGCAGGATCGTCCATCACCTTCCGCAGATCGGCCTCGGCCTGGCTGAGCAACCGGCGGACGGCCGCCTCCGCCGCGTCCGGGTCCTGCGCCCGCACCGCCTCGAGCACCGCCCGGTGGGCGGGCACCGCGTCGGCCGAGGGCTCCGCGCCGTGCACCAGGTGGTCGCGCACCCGCAGGCCCGCCTCGATCACCACCTCCATCCGGGTGAGCAGTTCGTTGTGCGCGCAGGCGAGCAGGGTGCGGTGGAAGTGCAGGTCGGCCTCGACCATGGCGTCCACGTCGCTCCCGGCGGCGGCCATCCGCTCCAGCGCCGCCGCGAGCGCGTCGAGGTCGCCCTGGTCGCGCCGTTCGGCGGCCAGCCGGGCCCCGGCCGGTTCGACGATGGTGCGGACTTCGGCGAGGTCCGCCAGGAAGCCCTCGGCCGGGACGCCCCGGCCCTGCCAGCGCAGCAGGTCGCCGTCGAGCAGGTTCCAGTCCGCGCGCGGCCGGACGTACGTGCCGCGCTTCTGCCGGGACTCGATCAGCCCCTTCGCCGCCAGCACCCGCAGGGCCTCCCGGACCACGGTCTTGCTGACGCCGAGCTCTCGTTCGAGCCCCTCGGGCTGCAGCAGCGCCCCGGGCCGGTAGCCGCCCCGGACGATCCGCTCGCCGATGATCTCCACGGCCTGTCCGTGCAGGCCCCTGGCCGGCCGGTCCATCCCGCTCTCCCCTCTGCTCGTACTCAGGCCGAGGCCTTGGCCTCGGGCCGAAGCCTTGACCTCGGGCCGAAGCCTTGACCTCAGGCCGAGGCCTTGACGACGGACCAGCCGCCGTCCACCACCAGCGTCGTGCCGGTGATGTAGGAGGCGTCGGCCGAGGCGAGGAAGGCCACCGCGGCGGCCACCTCCTCGGGCCGGCCGAAGCGCCCCGCCACCGTCTGGGCCACACTGCCGGCCCGGCCGGCCTCGTCCACCCGGTCCCAGGCCGGGGTCATGACCGGGCCGGGCACCACCGTGTTGACCCGCACCTGCGGCCCGTACTCGACGGCCAGCTGCCGCCCCAGCGCGCAGAGCGCACCCTTGGCCGCCGCGTACGCGGGGTGGCCGGGCAGGCCGACCAAGGCGTGCACCGAGGAGGTCAGCACCAGGCAGCCCTCGCTGCTCCGCAGCTGCCCGGCGAAGGCCCGCACCGCGAGCCAGGAGGCCTTGAGGGTGACCGCGAGCTGACGGTCCCACTCCTCCTCGCTCTGCTCGTGGGCCGGCCTGACCACCACCGTGTAGGCGTTGCTGTGCAGCACGTCCAGCCGTCCGTACCGCTCGCGCACGTGCTCGGCCAGCTCCGTCCAGGTCGCGGCGGCGGCGACGTCCCCGTGCCGGTACTCGGCCAGGCCGCCGGCCCGGACGATCTCCTCGGCCACCGCCCGGCCCGCGTCGTCCGCGACGTCGACGCAGATCACCCTGGCCCCCTCGGCGGCCAGGCGCCGGGCCGTCGCCGCTCCGATCCCGCTGGCGGCACCGGTGACCAGCGCGACGCGGCCGTGGAACCTTCGACAGCTCTGCTCGCTCATGGCAGCACCGTAGTGCTTGGCATTAATTATGAAAATACCAATCCGTAGGATGCGTTTCGCGGCGCACCGCCCGCGTTCGCTAGGTTTTGATCGATCACGGTGGCGAAGGAGTGGCAATGAGCATGCATGAGCGGTGGACCCGTCTTCTCGCGATCCTGGGCGAGCAGGGCACCCTGGACGTGACCGAGGCCGCCGAACTGCTCGACGTCTCGACGGCCACCGTCCGCCGCGACCTGGACGAGCTGGCCCGCCAGCAGCTGCTCACCCGCACCCGCGGCGGGGCGGTGCTCAGCGGGGTCTCCTACGACCTGCCGCTGCGTTACAAGACCGCGCGCCAGACGGACGAGAAACACCGCATCGCCCAGGCGGCGGCCCGCCTGCTGCCCCCCGGCGCCGTCGTCGGCCTCAACGGCGGCACCACCACCTCGGCCGTCGCCCACGAGCTGGCCGTCCGGCCCGACCTGGCCGAGCACTCGGACGGGGCCGCGCTGACCGTGGTCACCAACGCGGTCAACATCGCCAACGAGCTGGCCGTCCGCTCGTACCTCAAGACCGTGGTCACCGGCGGCGTGGTGCGGCCCAACTCCTTCGAACTGACCGGCCCGATGGCCACCGCCCTCCTGCACGAGATCTCGCTGGACTACGCCATCCTCGGCGTGAACGCGGTCGACCCCCGCAACGGCGCGGCGGCCCATGACGAGGGCGAGGCCGGCGTCAACCGCGCGCTCGCCGAGCGGGCCGAGAAGGTGATCGTGGTGGCCGACTCGACCAAGCTCGGCAGGCGCGCCTTCGCCCAGGTCTGCGCGACCGAGTCGATCACCACCCTGATCACGGACCGGAACGCCCCCGAGGAGCTCGTGGAGCAGTTCACCGCCAAGGGCGTGGACGTCATCTGCGTCTGAGCCCGACCGCTCCGGAACCGAGCCCCCGTCAGCCGAGCTGACGGGGGCTTTTTCGGCATGCCCGCGTGCAGAATTTGAGCACTCTTGCGCAATCATGCTCGCAAGGGCTATAGATATGACATCTTCAAGCATCAGCCGCTCAGCAACCTCCCGGAGGACCCCATGTCGCATGTCGCCGACGAGACAGCCAGCCAGCCCGACTGCTGGCGCCGGGCCATGAGCCTCACGCCGGCCGGCCTGCCCCTGCCCGGCGAGCGGGTGGCCGTCGTCGGCTGCGGCACCTCGCTCTACATGGCGCAGGCCTACGCCGTCCTGCGCGAGGAGGCCGGCCTCGGCGAGACCGACGCCTTCGCGGCCTCCGAGTACCCCGCCCGGCGCCCGTACGACCGAGTGCTGGCCATCACCCGCTCCGGCACCACCACCGAGGTGCTCGACGCGCTCGCCCGGGCCCGCGCCGCCGGGATCGCGACCACCGCCCTCACCGGCGACCTGGACACCCCGATCACCGGCGCGGCCGACACCGTGGTGGATCTCTCCTTCGCCGACGAGAAGTCCGTGGTGCAGACCCGCTTCGCGACCACCGCGCTCGTCCTGCTCCGCACCCACCTCGGCCTCACCCCGGCCGACCTGCCCGAGCAGGGCGAGCTGGCGCTGGCCGCCGAGCTGCCCGAAGGCGCTGCCGCCGCAGGGCAGTTCACCTTCCTCGGGGCCGGTTGGACGGTCGGCCTGGCCAACGAGGCGGCCCTCAAGGTCCGCGAGGCCTCCAGCTCCTGGGCCGAGTCCTACCCGGGCATGGAGTACCGGCACGGCCCGATCAGCGTCTCGGGGCCGGGCAGTGTGGTGTGGAGCTTCGGCGAGCCGCCGGCCGGCCTGCCGGAGCAGGTGCGCGCCACCGGGGCGGCGTTCGAGGCCGGCGTGCTCGACCCGCTGGCCGAGCTGGTCCGTGCCCAGCGCCTTGCCGTCGCGCTGGCCGAGGGCCGCGGCCTCGACCCCGACCAGCCGCGCAACCTGACCCGCTCGGTCGTCCTGGCCGGCTCATGACCGTCATCGCCCTCGACGTCGGCGGCACCCAGATCAAGACCGGGGTACTGGCGCCGGACGGCACCCTGACCCACGGCGAGCGCTGGTTCACCCGGGCCGAGCGCGGGCCGGACGCCGTCATCGAGACCGTCCTCGCCTGCGCCACCGAGCTCACCCGCCGGCACGCACCCGCCGCCGTCGGCATCGCCGTGCCCGGTCTGGTCGACGAGGCGGCCGGCACCTCGGTCTTCGCCGCCAACCTCGGCTGGCGCGACGTCCCCGTCCGGGCCTGGCTTGCCGAGGAGCTCGGGCTGCCGGTCGCCTTCGGGCACGACGTCCGGGCCGGCGGGCTCGCCGAGGCCCGGCGCGGTGCGGGGCGCGGCTGCCGCTCCTTCCTGTTCGTCCCGGTCGGCACCGGGGTCGCCGCCGCCGTCGTGCTCGACGGCAGGCCGCTGCTCGGCGGCCGCGGCTTCGCGGGCGAGCTCGGCCACCTGGTGGTGCGCCCGGGCGGCGAGCCGTGCCCGTGCGGCAACCGGGGCTGTGTGGAGACCCTCGCCTCCGCCTCCGCCATCGCCCGCCGCTACCGCCGGGCCACCGGGGGCGAGGAGGTCGACGCCGAGGAGGTCCGGCGGCGTGCCGAGGCGGGTGACCGGGCGGCCTCGGCCGTCTGGTCGGAGGCCGTCGAGGCGCTCGCCGACGGGCTGGCCGCCACGGTCAACCTGTTCGACCCCGAGCGCATCGTCATCGGCGGCGGCCTGGCCCGCGCGGGCGAGCCGTACTTCGGCCCGCTGCGCGCCGCCCTGGCCGAGCGCCTGACCTTCCGCGAGGCCCCGCCGGTCGTCCCCGCCGAGCTCGGCCACCAGGCCGGCTGCCTCGGCGCCGCCCTGCTCGCCCAGGACCTCCGGACAGGACCGGCCCCCCGATGATCCTCACCGTCACGCTCAACGCCGCCCTCGACCTCACCCACCGGGTCGACCGGCTGCGCCTGCACGCGAGCAACCGGGTCCGCCAGGTCAGCGCCCGGGCCGGCGGCAAGGGGGTCAACGTCGCCCGGGTGCTGCACGCCCTCGGCCACGAGAGCGTGGTCACCGGCCTGGCCGGCGGCCCGACCGGCGAGGCCCTGCGCCGCGACCTCGCGGCCTCCGGCCTGCCGGACCAGCTGGTCCCGATCGGCGGCGAGACCCGCCGCACGGTCGCCGTGTACGACGAGGAGCGGGCCGACACCACGATCCTCCTCGAGCCGGGCCCGGTGGTCACCGCCGCCGAATGGGCCGCCTTCCTGCAGCGCTTCGAGCAACTGCTGCCGCCCGCACGGGCCGTGGTGCTCTCCGGCAGCCTCCCGGCCGGACTGCCCGAGGACGCCTACGCCCAGCTGATCCGCCGGGCCCGCGCCCACGGCGTGCCCGCGCTGCTCGACGCCGACGGCCGGGCCCTGCTGGCCGGCCTCGAGGAGGCACCGGCCGTCGTCAAACCCAACGCGCACGAACTCGCCGCCGCCAGCGGCACCGACGACCCGCGCGCCGGGGCCGAGGCGCTGCGGGCCGCGGGCGCCCAGTCGGTGGTCGCCTCGCTCGGCCCGGACGGCCTGATCGCCTGCACCCTGCAAGGCAGTTGGCACGCCCGGCCGCCGCAGGCCGTCACCGGCAACCCCACCGGGGCCGGGGACGCGGCCGTCGCCGCCCTGGCGCTGGGGCTGGTCGCCCGCACCCCCTGGCCCGAGCGCCTCACCCAGGCGGTCGCCCTCTCGGCCGCCGCCGTCGCCGCCCCCTTGGCCGGCGACTTCGACCCCGTCCTGCACCGCCGCCTGCGCCACCAGGTGAGCGTCCAGCCGCTCGCCCCGCTCGAAGGAGAGACCCGATGCCCCTGACCGGAACCGGCGAGATCGTCGCCCGAGCCGCCGACGCCGCGCGCGGAGTCGGCGCGTTCAACGTCATCCAGCTGGAGCACGCCCAGGCCATCGTGGCCGGCGCGCGCAGCGCGGGCACCCCGGTGGTCCTGCAGCTCAGCGAGAACGCCGTCCGCTACCACGGCGGCCTGACCGCGATAGGCCGGGCCACCCTGGCCGTCGCCGAAGCGGCCGAGGTGCCGGTCGCCGTCCACCTGGACCACGCCACCTCGGCCGAACTGGTCCACCAGGCCGTCGAACTCGGTTTCACCTCGGTCATGTTCGACGCCTCGGTGCTCGACTACGCGGACAACGTACGGGCCACCGCCGAGGTGGTCGCGCACTGCCACCGGGCGGGTGTCTGGGTGGAGGCCGAGCTCGGCGAGGTCGGCGGCAAGGACGGCGTGCACGCGCCCGGCGTACGCACCGACCCGGCCGAGGCGGCCGCCTTCGTCGCGGCCACCGGCGTGGACGCGCTGGCGGTCGCCGTCGGCACTTCGCACGCCATGCTCACCCGCGACGCCGCCCTCGACTTCGAGCTGATCGCCGCGCTGCGGGCGGCCGTTCCCGTCCCGCTGGTGCTGCACGGCTCCTCCGGGGTCGCCGACCAGGACCTGACCACCGCCGTCGGGCGCGGCATGACGAAGGTGAACATCTCCACCCACCTCAACGGCGTCTTCACCACCGCCGCCCGCGCGGCGCTGGCCGCCGACGAGCGCCTGGTCGACCCGCGCCGCTACCTCGGCCCGGCCCGCACCGCCACGGCCACCGAAGTCGCCCGGCTGCTGAAGGTGCTCAACGCCGGTTAGCCACCGGCCCCTTCGCCCCACAGGGCCCGGTGCGGCGGCACCGGGCCTTCGGCACTGCCGGGTGCCGTCAGACCGCGACCGGGCTCATCACCTCCTCCGGCGCACCGAGGCGGCTGCGCCAGAACAGCAGCGGGAGACCGTCCGCCAGGGCGGCGAAGTCCACCACCGACCCGACCACGATCGTGTGGTCACCCACCTCGACGGTCTGCTCCACGGTGCAGTCGAAGTACCCGACACCGCCGGCGAGCACCGGGTTTCCGGTGACCAGCGTGCGCCGCCACTCGACGGCGGCGAAGGACTCCGCGCCGACCGGGCGGCTCGAGTCGGCGAACCAGCGGGCGGCCGCCGTCTGGTCCTCGCCGAGCAGGCTGACCGAGAAGGCTCCGGAGGCCGCCAGGTACTCGCTCATCCGCCCCGTCCGCTTGAGGCAGACCAGGACGGTGAGCGGATCCGTCGACACGGTGGTGAAGGAGTTCGCGGTGGTCCCGTAGGGCTCGCCGCCGACGGTGGTGCCCACCACGGTGACCCCGGTCGGGAAGCGGGACGCCACCTGACGGAAGGCCAGCACCGGGTCGAGCTCCGGCGGGACGGCGGCGAGCAGGGTGCCGGCTTCGGTGCTCATGCGCCCGCCCCTTCCTGACCCTGGGCCAGCTCGCGCAGCCGGCCCAGGTGGTCGAGGCCGGCCAGCACCCGCTCGGCCGGCAGGCCGAAGTCGATCAGGCAGGCGATCTCGTCCACCCCGATCTCCCGCAGCCGCTCGACCATGGCCCGGCCCTCGGCGACGGTGCCGAACAGCCCCCCGGTCTCGAAGTAGCGCTCGAAGGACCGGCCGACCAGGAAGTCGACGTCCTCCGGGTCGAGCGACTCCAGGTCGAAGTCGGCCGGGATGTCGGGCATCGACTTGGCGATGAGGTGGAAGGAGCTGCGCAGGTAGTCGCACATCGGCTCGCGGACGGTCTCGCGCACCTCGGCGGTGTCCTCGCCGATGAGGGTGTGCAGCATCAGGACCACGTGCCCTGACCCGCCGTCGGTGGCCTCGGCCACGGCCTTGCGGTACTCGGTGATCTTCTCGGCTAGCTCGTCCAGGTCCTGGCCGAGCAGGTGGGTGAGCAGCCCCGCCTTCAGCTGCCCGGCCGCGCGGAAGGTCTCGACGCCGCCGGCGCTGGTGACCCAGACCGGGAGTTCGGCCTGGACGGGCGGCGGGAAGCTCTGCACCTCGGCCGAACGGCCCACGCCGTCCACCACGGTGACGGGCTGTCCGCGCCAGAGCTCGCGGACCTGCTCGACCGTCTCGGCCATGATGCGCTTGCGGTCCTGGAAGGCCTCGGGGCGCAGCGAGAAGTCGACGGGGTGCCAGCCGGAGGCGAAGGAGAGGCCGACCCGGCCCCGCGAGATGTTGTCCACCACCGACCACTCCTCGGCGATCCGCACCGGGTGGTGCAGCGGCGCGACGACGCTGCCGGCCCGGATGCCGACCCGCATCCCGTACGGGGGCGGCTCGGCCGCCGCCTACCGGCCGCTGGCGGCCGAGCTCGGCGAGCGGGCCCGCGTGCTCGGGGCGGAGCTGCCCGGCCACGACCCGGCCCGGCCGCTGGACGCGCTGCTGCCGATCGAGGAGACCGCCGCCCGGCTGGCCGCCGAGCTCACCGCCACCGGACCAGGGCCCGTCCTGGTCCTCGGGCACAGCGCCGGAGCGGCCCTGGCCACCGAGCTCGCCCTGCGCCTGGAGCGGGCCGGCGCCCCGGTGCTCGGCCTGGTGGTGGGCGCCAAGCTGCCCGTCCGGGGCCCGGACGAGCCGCCGCCCGCCGAGGTGTCGGACGCCGAGTACGTCGCCGACCTGCGCGCCGACGGCGGTCTCCCGGCCGACGCGGACGACACCCTCCTCACCACGGTGGTCCGGGCGCTGCGCCACGACGCCGGGCAGGCCCGGCGGTGGTTCGACGCCGAGCCGCCGGCCGCAGAGGCCAGGCTGCGGGCGCCGCTGCTGTGCGTGGTCGGCGAGGACGACCCGGGTACGGCCGGCCACGCCGGGCGCCACCACGAGTGGGCCCGGTACGCCGAGCGGGTGGAGCTGGCCGTCCTGCCCGGCGCCGGCCACTACTTCGTGAAGTACCAGGCCGCCGCCGTGGCCGGCCTGCTGACCGGGCGACTGCCCGGACCCCTGACCAACTGACCCTCCCCCCACCCCGGTCCGGGCGCCCCCGCGCCCGGGCCGGGGCCGACCCGTCCCCGCACCGAATCGAGGCCCGCCCGTGCCGCCGTCCGCCGCCGTCCCACCACCCGCGCCCGCCGCCCGCACCAAGAACCAGGTGGCCGTGCCGGTCGTGCTCGACTACCTGCTCTCCTACCTCGGCTTCTACTGCGTCCTGCCGGTCCTGCCGACCCTGCTGACCCGCATCCACCCCGGCGCGGGCCCGCTGCTCATCGGCACCTCGCTGTTCGTCTTCACCTTCACCTACAAGGGCGCCTCGCTCTTCTGCGCCTCGCTGCTGCAGCGCCTGTCGATCCGGGTCGCGCTGCCCGGCGGCCTCCTGGTCGCCGGCGCGGGCTTCCTGCTGCTGCCCCTGTCCGCGAACCCGGTGGTCTTCCTCGCCTTCCTGGTGCTCTCCGGCATCGGCATCAGCGTCAACGGCATCACGGCACGGATGTACGTGGCCATCGCGCTGAGCGAGCCCAAGGCCCGCAACTACGTGTACTCGGGCATCCAGGTGGCCGTGAACGTGTCCGCGGCGATCGGGCCCATCGTGGCCAACTTCCTGGTCCGCGGCGCCCACCCGACCCGGCTGCTGCCGCTGGTCGCCGCGATCTACTGGATCTCCGCCGCCGTCATCACGCTGTGCGTCCCCAGCGGCATGCGGCCCGGCGCGCAGGACGCCCGCAAGCCGCTCCGGCTGGGCCTGCTCAAGGCCATGGCGGCCGACCCGCAGGTGCGCCGGGTCTCGCTGGTGACGGTGGTCGGCAGCTTCCTGTACGGCCAGTTCTTCTCCGCCTTCTCCATCCACATCACCCGGCTCACCGAGTCCGCCGCGGTCCGGGCCAGCTTCTACACCTTCAACGCGGTGCTCATCGTGGCGCTGCAGATGGCGGTCTCCGCGTACACCAACCGCGGTCTGGAGCGCGGCCGCGGCCCGGTGCACTTCCTGCTGGTCGGCATCGTGGCCTTCACCGGCTCGCTCGCGGTGCTCGCGGCGGGCGGCAGCACGCTGGCCGCCGCCTACGCCGCGGTCGCGCTGTTCTCGCTCGCCGAGATGTTCTTCACCCCGATGGTGAGCACGGCCTTCGCCGACTTCGGCAACGACCGGCCGATGGTCGAGGTGTTCAACTTCCGCCAGGTCGCCTCCACCGCCGGGGAGTCGCTCGGCGGCTTCGCGGGCGGCGCGCTGTTCCTCCAGGCGGCCCAGCACCACCTCGGGCCGGCGTACTGGGCGGGTGTCTCGCTGTTCGGCCTGCTGAGCGCGGCGTTCTTCGGCCTCCGCCGGACCCCGTCCGCGCCACCGCTCCAGGCCCCCGCCGCGGAGCCCGCCACCCCCGAGCCCGCGCACGCCGGGTAGCGTCACCCCGGCACCAGCACCACGAGAAGGAGTCAGTTCCATGGCCAGGTACGTCATCACCGGAGCCACCGGCGGGATCGGCGGCGCCACCGCCCGGCAGCTGCACGCGCAGGGCCACCAGGTGGTGCTGCTCGGCAGCGACCGGGCCCGGCTCGACGCCGCCACCGCCGCCCTGCCGGGCAGCGAGGGCCTGCTGCTCGACCTCCGGGACCCCGCCGCGCTGGCCGGGGGCGCCGCACCGCTCACCGCCGGCGGCGGCGCGGTGGACGGTCTGGTGCACAGCGCCGGCCTGGCCCTGCTCGGCAGCATCGCGGACACCGCGCCCGAGACCTGGACCACCCAGTTCACGGTCAACGTGGTGGCCGCCGCCGAGCTCACCCGTGCCCTGCTGCCCGCCCTGCGGGCCGCCCGCGGGCACGTGGTCTTCGTCAACTCCGGGCAGGGCCTGCGCACCAACCCCGGCTGGGGCGCGTACTCCGCCGCCAAGCACGCCGCCCGGGCGCTCGCCGAGGCGCTGCGCGAGGAGGAGCGCCCGCACGGCCTCCGGGTCACCAGCGTGTACCCCGGCCGGACCGCCACCGGCATGCAGCAGAGCATCCGGGCCCAGGAGGGCGGCGCCTACCTGAGCGAGCAGTACAGCAGCCCGGAGAGCGTGGCCGGGGCCGTGGTCGGCGCCCTGCTCTCCCCCGGGGACATGGAGATCACCGACATCACCGTCCGCCCGGGCGGCTGAGCTCGCCTCCTCCGGCAAGAGATGAACCCGGATTCCGGTTTCCGCATACCGGCATCCGGGTTCACACTTGTCTGGCCGAGTTGTCGCAGGCCCGCACCGGCTGGACCTTCCTCACCAACCACGCCCGGGCGCTGCTGCAGATCTCGCAGGACACCGAGGTGCGGCTGCGGGACGTGGCCGAGGTGTGCGGGCTGACCGAGCGCTCCGCCCGCGCGATCGTGGCCGACCTGGAGACCGCCGGCTACCTCACCCACTCCCGCCGCGGCCGCCGCAACCACTACCAGCTCGTCGGCCGCACCCAATTCCGCCACCCCGCCGAGGCGCACCAGGAGATCTCCGGTCTCCTCGGCCTCTTCGCCCGGAGCCGGGCAGCGGGTGGGCCCGACCTGTCCGGCCCGAGCGCGGGTGAGCCCCGATGACCGACCTCGACCGCGCCGAGGGCCGCGGCCACCAGCCCGGCTCCACTGCCGACCCGGCCGACTCCCGGGCCACCGACCGGGCCGACGGCCTGGTGTCGGGCATCGCCGTCGGCAGGCTCACCGAGCTGCAGACCCTCGCCACCCGCGCGCTCGACTGCTGGCGCGCAGGCGACTACCCCGGCGCGTCCGCCGCCGCCGAGGGCGCCATGACGGCGGCGGGCGCCGCCATCGCAGCCCTGCGCATCCTCACCGAGACCGGCCGCGCCGACCCGCTGTGACCGACGGTTCCGGCGCCACGCGCCTCCGTCCGCGACACCGCCCTGCTGATTGTCCGACACCGAACTCTCCGACCTCCTGGTGGGCCGACCACAGCCTGCTGCGCGGCCGGCTGACCGACCGGGACTTGATGGTCCGTGCCCTGACCGAAGGGCTGGACCCACTGACCGCCACAGCCGGCCGGCTCCGCACCACCGATCCGCTCACCATCGGGCCGAACGACCGATTCGAACGCTGTCAGTGGTGGAAGGCGTCCGCGATGACCAGCTGGGTGAGCTGGTCAACCGGCGCGGCTCCGTCCGGGACCTGGTTGGTGTTCACCAGGACCACCACGCTCGCGCCGAGGCTGGGGTCATGGCCCTCGAAGCTGTTGTACCCGGAGATCTGGCCGGTGTGGCCCAGGAAACCGCGGAAGTCGGCGATGGCGAGACCGTAGCCGAGGCCGCTGGGCGGGTTGGTGGTGGGGACGAACGTCAGCCGTTCACGCTGGAGTTCGGGGCTCAGCAGGTCTCCGTTGGCCAGCGCGGGGGCCCAGCGAAGGATATCGCCGACAGTGGAGATGGCCTCGCCCGCCGCCCCGGTCCAGGAGGCGTTCACGTGGGTGACGTCCTTGGGGTTGCCGGCCGACCAGTCGGCCCAGGCCGCGTCCTTTTCGGTCAGTACCGGCGCGGTCAGGCTGTCGACGTTGTTGATGAACTCGTAGCCGTGGGCGTAGGGAGCCGGCAGGACCGTGCCATCGCTCGGCATGCTGGTTTCGTGCATGCCGAGGGGCTCGAAAATCCGGTGCTGCATCTCCTCGGCGAGGGGGTGCCCGGTCAGCTGCTCGGCGAGCAGCCCGAGAAGGATCGTGTTGGTGTTGGAGTAGTGGTAGCCGCAGCCCGGTGCGAAGTAGGGGTCGTGGGCGAAAGCGATCTTGAGCAGGTCCGCCGGCGTGTACCGGGTCTGGGGGCGTTCGTCGAGTGCCCTGTTGAATTCGAGGTCTTCGGAGTAGTTGTAGAGGCCGCTGGTCATCTGCAGCAGCTGACGGATGGTGATGTTCCGCCCGTTCGGGACGTCCGGCAGGTAGCTGCCCACCGTGTCATCGAGTGAGAGCCTGCCCTCCTGCACCAGCTGCAGGATGACCGTTCCGGTGAACGTCTTGGTGATGCTGCCCACCCGCATGTGGTCGGCCGCACGGATGGGCGCGCCGCTCTGGAGATTCTCGGTGCCCAGGGTCTGGATCCACGTCCCCCACTGCGGGGTTCGGACCGCGACGATCGCACCCGGGACGCGTAGCCGTTGCATGAGGGCCACGAGATCCGTCGTCAGGGTTTCGGCGAACGGCGGATCCGCGTCCGCCGGACCGTCGGCCGTGCCGTTCGAGAAGGCCGCCCGCGCGGACCCGGTCGCCACGGCGGGAGCGGGCGCGGCGGCGGTCACCGGGATGAGCGCCGCCGCCAGCGCGATCGCCGCGCGGGAGCGAGTGCGTCGGGCGCGGCGCCCACCTGGCAGGCGGTCGGCAACCGTGATCGGCGGGAACGGGCGGAGTCGCACTGGTGGCCCCAGTCTGCTCGGTGATGAATGTCGATGTCCTCACATTCAGCCCTCGGACTGTGCGCGCCCGCAGGCAATCCGCCGCTGGTGGGCGTGTCAGCTGCGAGCTTGCTCCCTTTTCCCGACGGGAATCCCGTCGCTGAGCTTGCGTCCTACCTTTCAAGCGGGTCGGATCTGATCATTCGTAGGGAAACCCAGGGGTTCCGGGTATGGCTGTCAGCTTGTCGCCGCCTGACGACCCAGACGACTTGCCCGCCCGGAGCCCCCCGACGACTCGACCGCAGGGCGCTGCGGCCACCCGGAGGCGGAGGTCGGCCAGTTCGCCGAGCAGTTCCTCGATCCGCTTCTGCAGGGCGAGGGACTCCCGGTTCCAAAATCCAGGCCCGGCTGGCAGCTTGAGGAAGTCCTCGTTGAGAGAGGACGCCCACCACGTGCAGAAGCGCGGAGGCGGTCTATGGAGCGGGGCCCTGGTGAAAGCGGGATGAGCAGCGAGGTGCCGACGAAGGCCTGGGACAGGCCTGGACCTCGTGCCGGACGTGGCGGGGCTTCCAGTCGTGTGGGAGGCGCTGCTCCGGAGCTGCCGACCCCACTGGATCAGGTCAGGCAGGGTGAGGGTCGGTGTGACGGCGCCGAGGTGCGGTTTTCCGTAGTGGGAAAGCCTTCATGACCGAATGCGGTCGCGGGAGAGGTGCCGTCGGCGCGGTAACCGGAGGGGGTCGTTGGTTCGCGATCAAAGCCTTGCCGCTAGGATCGCGCTCCTTACGAACTGACTTTCACCGAGGGGACACACATGAGCATGCCCGAAAACAGCCGGCACTGGGGCCGCCGCGGCTTCATCGGTGGGCTGGGGGCCGGCACTGCCGGTCTGATCGCGGGCGCGGTGGGTTCTGCCGCGCCGGCCGCCGCGGCCACGCCGGGAGCCGTGGCGTGGAACGCCTTCTACGTGGACGCCACGCCGGGCGTCACCGACGTGCAGGTCCAGGCGGCGCTGGACGCGGCCCGGGCGGCCAAGGGCGGACAGGTCTCGATCGGCCCGGGTCAGGTCACCCTGACCAAGTACCTGCGGATCTACGCCAACACCCGACTGACCCTCAGCCCCGGCACGGTGGTCACCCGATCCGGCGCGAACCTCAAGTTCATGCTGATGAACGGGACCCAGCTCGGTGGCGGTGACGCCCACGACGACCAGATCGCCGGCTACGAGGGCTACGGCAACATCATCGTCGAGGGTGGCGTCTGGGACGTCGCCGGTCCGCTCGCGACGGACCCGACCCTCGGCTACAACGGCCTGCAGTTTGTCCACGCCCGCAACATCACGGTGCAGGACCTGGAGGTCCGCAACGTCACCAACTGGCACGCCATCAAGTTCCAGGGTGTCAGCAACGGGACGGTGCGTAACTGCCGCTTCATAGGCTACCGGCCCGCCGACCCCGCTGTGCCCGTCACCGACCCCAAGAATCCGCCCCGCCGCAACATCTCCGAGGCGATCAGCCTCGACCTGTGCTGGACCGGCACCGCCCCGGGTACCAACAACACCCTCATCGGCGTGGCGGACAACACCAGTTGCGCCGACATCCGGATCCTGGACAACCACTGCGACGCTGCTCCCTGGGAACCGGGCTCCGGCTACCCCGTCTTCACCGGCAGCCACAGCGGCGCGCTCGGTGCCTGGCAGCAGCGGGTGGAGATCTCCGGCAACACGGTGCTCAACACCACCAACATGGGCATCTACCCGCTCGGCAGCAACCAGTTGGTGATCACCAACAACAGGCTGCACGGCTGCTTCGGCGGGATCCGGGTGATCTTCGACGGCTCCAACGCCGTGCAGCCCCAGCCGCACCCGGTCTGGGACTTCGTGGTCAGCGGCAACACTGTCGACGCCACCACCGACGAGCGCGGCATCGACATCGTCGGCGGCGGCACCGATACGTCTCAGACCCCCGCCGTCCCGGCCACCGCTGCCCGCGCGGTGATCACCGGGAACCTGGTGGACGGCGCCAAGCGCGAGGGGATCCACGTGTTCGGCGCGCCGGACGCGCTGATCACCGGAAACCTGGTCGCCAACGTGACCGTCAGCCCCAACTCCGGCGTCGCCGGCAACGGAATCTCGGTGCAGAACTCCACCGGCGCCAACGTCACCGGCAACACCGTGCGACACTGCGACGGCTACGGTGTGGTCGTCTTCGAGAGCCCGGCTGGGGCCAGCGCCAACGGCCTGATCACCGCCAACAGCGTCAGCGGCACCAAGCTCACCCCGATCTCGGTCCCGGCCACCGCGGTCAACGTGGTGAGCACCGGCAACCTGACCTTCTGACGGGCCGCGCGGTACCGGATAACCGGCACGCCTGCTCCCACCGGGGCACCCCGCACGGCTGCCGACCGCACGACGCGGTCGGCAGCCGTGCGGGCCGGTTCTCCTCGGTGGCAGCGCGGCCGGGGACCGCCCGCGGTCCGGTCACCAAGTGGCGGGCCAGGTGGTCCCGCTAGGCGCCTGAGCGGAGGGTCAGCAGGGTGATCTCGCTCGGGGCGAAGACCCGGAAGGGCGGGCCCCAGAAGCCGGCGCCGCGGCTGGTGTAGAGCTGGGTCCGGTCGCCGTGGCGGCTCAGGCCGTGCACCACCGGCTGGTCCACCCGGACCAGGAAGTTGAAGGGCCAGATCTGGCCGCCGTGGGTGTGGCCGGAGATCTGCAGATCGACCCCGGCGGCCGCGGCCTGCGGCACGTACTTGGGCTGGTGGGCGACCAGCAGCACGGGGTGCGCCGGGTCGGCTCCCGCCAGTGCGCCGCCGAGGTCCGCGCGGTGCCCGGCGAGGCCGGAGTGTTCGGCGACCACGTCGTCCACGCCCGCCAGCACCAGGGTGGCCCCGCCGCGTTCCACCACGACGTGGCGGTTGTGCAGCGCCTCCCAGCCGAGCTCGGCCATCCGGTCCAGCCAGGCCTGGGCCTGGCTGCCGTACTCGTGGTTGCCCGTGACGTACACCCTGGCCAGCCGGGCCCGGACGGCGCCGAGCGGCGCGGACTGCTCGCGGCGCTCGACGGGGTTGCCGTCCGCGATGTCCCCGGCGTGGACCACCACGTCCGCGTCCAGCGCGTTGACCGCCTCGGTGACCTTCGCCGACCAGCGCGCCCGGTCGATCGGCCCGTAGTGGGTGTCGGCCAGCACCACGACCTTCGTCCCGTCCAGCCCGCTCCCGAGCCTGGGCAGCCGCACCTCCAGCCGCTTCACCCGGGGCACCCGCATCGCCTCGTAGTGCCCCCACCCCAGCAGCACCGCCGCCACCAGGGCGACCCCCACCGCCACCACCCTGGGCCGGCCCACCACCAGGTCGACCAGCCCGCCGAGCACCGACCAGGTGAACAGCACCCAGATCACGCCGAGCACGGTGTCCCCCACTCGCGCGGCCCGGTCGCTCCCCCGCCGCCCGTGCCCCGCCACCATCAGGAACGGGAACGTCATCATCGCGGCGCCGAACACCACCGACCCGCCCGCGACCACCGGCCCCGGCCACCCCGCTCCCGCGACCAGCACCCACCACGGCGGCCCGAACAGCACCACCAGCACACCCACCAGCACAGCCATCCGCCGCACCACGGACCGCCGCGGCCTCGCCCGCTCGCCCGTCTCCGCCTCGATGACTCCGGTCTCCGCCACGTCTGCGCCCCTCAGTCTCTGGTGCCCCTCATCATGCGGCACCCGGGAACGGCCGGGAAGCGGCGGCCTCAGGGCTGCGAGGGCCGCCCCGCGATGGCGTCGTACACCCGCACCCGCAGCCGGCGGGCCCAGCCGCCGCGCTCCTCGCGCTGCTCGGCGCGCCGGGCCTTGGCACTCCCGGCCGGGTACCGCTGGTGCGCCCACGGCGACTGCGGCCGGGCCAGCCGCAGGGCGCCGACCACGGCGAACACCGGCACCAGCATGCCGAGCAGCCCGGTGAACACCTTGCCCTTGGCCAGCGCCACCAGCGCGAAGGCCCCGTTGACCAGCACCACCGCGAGGTACTCCCAGCCCGACACCGGCTCACCGTCCACCGAGGCGTCGTTGACGCCGAACGGGGCCGCGCCGAGCACCAGCAGCCCCATGACGGCGGCCCCGAGCACCACCGCGTCCACCGACAGCCGCCCCGCCTCCGCCCAGTAGACGTCCTCCAGCCGCAGGATCAGCGCGAACTCGTCCAGGACCAGGGCGGCCCCCACCCCGAACAGTCCCGCGAAGATCTCCGTCCACGGCCGGTGCGCCCCCGCCGTCGAAGCCAGTCCGATCCCCGCGATGACGGCGAACACCGTGCCGAACACCACGTGGTGGATGTGCAGGCCGCCGGACTCGACGTTCTTCGGCCACCAGGAGACCTCGGCCCGGATCATCCGCACGCTGAAGCGGATGAACAGGAAGGTCACCACGAACGCCACCAGCATCACCAGCAGGGGCTGCTTCCCCGGGTCGAGGATCTCCCGCGCGTACCAACCGGTCATGATCCGATGCTGCCCCGCCACCGGCCCGGCCGCCTGCCGGCCTCACCGGCCGTCCGGCGTCGTCTCGAACCGGACCGCCTCGCTCGGGCCGCGGCCGTGACAGCTGGTGCTGACGAGGTCGTACCCGACCCTTCCATATGCGCTCTGGTCACGGCGGGGCAGCCCTGCCAGGCTCTCAGCCAGGCGATCGAGAACCGACTGATGGAGAGTCAGATGACAGACGCACGCAAGCTGTTGGCCCGCCTGGTGACGATCCTGGCCTTACTGCTGGGCGGTCTCGCCCTGGCCGGTACCCCCACCGCGGCGGCGGCCAACACGACGACGATCTGCGGCTACACCCAAGTCCCCAACGGCTGGGTGATCACCAGCGAGCAGTGGTCGGGCTGCAGCGGCTACGGACTGTTCACCATCACCGAGCTGGGCGACAGCACCGGCATCAACGCCTGCTCCAACACGCCGATGCCCGCCGGCTGGGTCATCACCGCGATGCGGAGCAACGCGGGCTGCGGCAGCTACCCGCTCTACACCCTGCTCAAGGTGACCAACCAGACCACCCTCCAGGACTGCGGCCAGTCCTGGATCCCGCCGGGCTGGATCATCACGGCCATCCAGACCGTCTCCCCGGCCTGCGGCACCTACAGCACGTACACCGTCGCGTACGTGTGGACGGTCCAGATCTCCGCCCAGGCCTGCGGGAACTCCACCATCCCCGCCGGCTGGGTCATCACCGCCGTGCAGAACAACGCCGGCTGCGGCAGCTACCCGCTGTACACCATCCAGCGGCTCACCACCCAGGCCACGCTGCAGGTCTGCGGCCAGTCCTGGATCCCGGACGGCTGGATCACCACGGCGATCGACACCAACTCCGCCGCCTGCGGCACGTACGGCACCTACACGCTCGTCACGGTGCCGTTCAGCCAGAACACCGTCCAGGCCTGCGCCAACTCGGCCGTCCCGGCCGGCTGGGTGATCACGGCCCAGCAGAGCAACGCGGGCTGCGGCAGCTACCCCCGCTACACCCTGGTGCGGATCACCACCCAGACCACCCTCCTGGTCTGCGGCCAGTCCACCGTCCCGGACGGCTGGGTGATCACGGGCGTCCAGAGCGGCGGCTCCTCCTGCGGCGTCTACTTCGCCTTCACCCTCACCAAGGTCACCACCCAGACCAGCATGCAGGTCTGCGGCCTCTCCCCGGTCCCCGCCGGCTGGACCGTCACCGGCCAGGGCTCGGGCTCCCAGTGCGGCGTCTACACCGTCTCCGTCATCACGAAGACGGCCTGACCCGTCCGGTGCCCCCGGCCGCGGCCTGCGGCCGGGGGCACCGTCGGGCGAGCAGCCGCAGGCCCCCACCTGGCTCGGCCTCCGGCCCGGCGCCTCGCAAGGCCCCTTCCCCCGGGCCGGGCCCACGCCCTCCCCGGACGGTCCTGTCCCCCGATCGCCCCAGCGCGCCCCCGGCGCCGCCTCACCGCCACGCCGTAGCCTGGCCGTTTCCCCGGCCGCCGCCCGGGTAGCCGCGTTGCCGGACCGGAGCCGAACCGGGAGGTCGCCCAGATGGGGAGCAAGCCGAGGCCGGGCCGGCCGCGGCCGCACAGGCCGCCGATCGGGGCGGCGAGCCAGCGGCCGCTGCGCCGGCCGGTGCCGGCGGCCGAGGGCGTGCCGCCGTCGCTGCGGACGGCCGCCGGCTACGCCTGGCGCCTGGTGCTGCTCGGCCTCACGGCCTACCTGGCCGTCACCGTGCTGACCCTGCTGGAACTGCCGGTCATCGCACTCTTCCTGGCCCTGGTCGCCACCTCCGTGCTGCGCCCGGCGGTCGACCTGCTGGCCCGCGCCCTGCCGCGCCCGCTGGCCGTCCTGCTCGCCTTCCTCGCCGCCCTCGCGGTGGTCACCGGCGTCCTGACGGTGGTCGGCACCACCGTGGCCGGCGAGTGGTCCCGGCTCGGCACCGAGCTGCACGGCGGCCTCGGCCGGATCGACCAGTGGCTCCAGGGCGCGCCGTTCCACCTGCGGGCCGGTGCCGTCACCGACCTCCGCACCAAGATCGACACCTTCGTCAGCAGCCACCGCGCGACCCTGCTCAGCACCGCTCTCAGTGGCGCGAGCCGGGTCGTCGAGGCCGTCACGGCCCTCGCCCTGGCGCTGTTCTGCTCGGTCTTCTTCCTGCACTCCGGCGACCGGATGTGGCACTGGGCCGTACGCCAGCTGCCCACCCGCGCCCGCCCGGCCTGGGAGCGCGGCGGCCACGCCGCCTGGCGGGCCTTCGCCGGGTACACCCGCGGCATCCTGATCGTCTCGGCCGTCAACGCCACCCTGGTGGGCATCGCGCTGGTGGTGCTGGACGTGCCGCTCGCCCTCCCGCTCACCGTCCTGGAGTTCGTCGCCACGCTGGTGCCGCTGGTCGGCTCGCCGATCGCGCTGGCCGTGGCCGCCGTGGTGGCGCTGGCCTCGCGCGGGCCGGTGGTGGCCCTGCTGGTGCTGGCGCTGATCGTGGTCATCGGCCAGATCGAGGGGCATCTGCTGCACCCGCTGGTGATGGGCTGGTCCGTCCGGCTGCACCCCGTCGCGGTGGCTCTCTCGGTGACCGGCGGCGCCGTACTGGCCGGGGTGGTGGGCGCGGTGGTGGCCGTCCCGGTGGTCTCGGTGGCCTGGGCGGTGATCCAGGAGCTACGTACGCCGCCGCGCGAGTAACCGCCCCACCAGCGGCAGCAGCACCGGGGTCGGCACCGCCCGCGCCGCCAGGCCCTACGGGTGCCCGGCCGCACCGGCCTCCGACACCCGCACACGGCGGCGGGCCCGGTCCTGACCGCCAGGACCGGGCCCGCCTTCACTTACGACCTACGCCTCACCCCTCCCGGCGGCGCTGGCGCCGCACCGTCAGCAGCACCCCGCCCGCGAGGGCCAGCACGCCGCCGACCAGGCCGGCCAGCAGTGCCTCGGTGCCGGTCTTCGGCAGCGGCGGGGTCGGCTGGTCGTCGACTGTCAGCGTGGCCGAGGAGTCGGGGCCGGTGGAGGTGATGACGGCCGTCGTGACGGCGTCCTTCGGCAGCTGGTAGCCCTGCGGCGCGGAGACCTCCTGGGCGTAGTACTGCCCGGCCGGGACGGGCCCGAAGTGGCACAGCCCGTCGGCACCGGTGGTGCAGGGGTCGCCGGCCTTGGTGTCGTCCGACTGCCACCCGTCCTTGCCGTTGCTCTCCCGCCAGAGCTGGAACACCGCACCGGCCAGCGGGGCGTGGGTCTTCGCGTCCCGCTTGAGGATGTGCAGGTAGCCGGGCTTGGGCTGGTTCACGGCCGTGGTGGCCACGCCCGCCCGGGCGTTGTCGATGGTCAGCACCAGCGGGCCGAACACCGGTTGGGCCGGCAGCAGGTAGCCCTCGGGAGCGGCCGTCTCCTGCCAGTAGTAGGTGCCCCACTCCACGGTCGCGGCGCAGATGCCGGAGGCCGTGATGGTGCAGGGCGCGCCGACCTTGGTGTCGTCGTCCTGCCGGCCGTCCTTGCCGTTGCTCTCCTTCCAGAGCTGGAACACCGCACCCGCCAGCACCTCGCCCTTGGGGTCGGTCTTGGTGATCGCGACCCGGCCGGGCACCGGCTGGTCGACGGCGGGGACGGAGACGCCCGCCCGGTAGGTGTCGGGGCTGAGCACCAACGGGCCGAAGTCCGCCGGGCTGGGCAGCTGGTAGCCGTGCGGCGCCTGGGTCTCCTGCCAGTAGTACGTGCCCAGCGGCTGGGTGGAGCTGCAGACGCCGTCGGCGCCGGTCGTGCAGGGGGTGCCGAGCCTGGTGTCACCGTCCTGCCGCCCGGGGGTGCCGTTGGACTCCTTCCACAGCTGGAACACCGCGCCCGCCAGCGGGTTGCCCTTGGGGTCGGTCTTGGTGACGGTCAGCTTGCCCAGCATCGGCGGGTCGACGGCGGTGGTGGTGAGCCCGTCGCGGTTGTTCTGCTGGGTGAGCACCAGCGGCCCGAACACGGCCGGGTCGGGCAGCAGGTACCCGGCGGGGGCCGTGACCTCCTGCCAGTAGTAGGTGCCGACCGGCACCAGCTCGACGCAGACCCCGGTGGCCGGGGTGGTGCAGGGGTTGCCGACCTTGGTGTCGGTGTCCGTCTGCAGCCCGTCGGTGCCGTTGGTCTCCTGCCAGAGCTGGAACACCGCGCCCGCCAGCGGGTTGCCCTGCGGGTCGGTCTTGGTGACGGTCAGCGCGCCGGGGCCGGGCCTGTCCACGGCCGTGGCGTGCACGCCCTGCTGGTAGTTGTCGGCCGTCAGCACCAGCGGCCCGAAGTCGGACGGGTCCGGCAGCAGGAAGCCGTCGGGGGCGGCGGTCTCCTGCCAGTAGTACGTGCCGATCGGCACGGTGGCGGTGCAGACGCCGGTGGCCGGCGTGGTGCAGGGGGTGCCGACGGTGGTGTCGTCCGCCTGCCGGCCCGGCGTGCCGTTGCTCTCCTTCCACAGCTGGAACACCGCACCCGCGATCGGCTGGTTCTGCGGGTCGGTCTTGGTCACGCTCACCGCGCCCAGGATCAGCGTGTCCACCGCCGTCGTGGTGACGCCCGCCTGGGCGTTGGCGGAGGTCAGCACCAGCGGGCCGAACACGTTCGGGCTGGGCAGGTGGTAGCCCGCCGGAGCGGTGGTCTCCTGCCAGTAGTACGTGCCCAGGCCCACGGTGGCGGTGCAGACGCCGGTCGCCGGGGTGGTGCAGGGGGTGCCCACGCTGGTGTCGTCCGCCTGCCAGCCGGGCGTGTTGTTGCTCTCCTTCCAGAGCTGGAACACCGCACCCGCCAGCGGCTGGTTCTGCGGGTCGGTCTTGGTGACACTGACGTTGCCCGTCATGGGCTGGTCGACCGCCGGGACGGCCACACCGCTCTGGTAGTTGTCCGCCGTCAGGACCAGCGGTCCGAGGACGGGGTTGTCGGGCAGCAGGAACCCGGGCGGCGGCGCGGTCTCCTGCCAGTAGTACGTACCGAGCTCCACCGTCGCCGTGCAGACCCCGCTCGCGGGCGTGGTGCAGGGGGTACCGACCGTCACGTCCGGGTTGATTCCGGTGGTCTGGAGGCCGGGGACGCCGTTGGTCTCCTTCCACAGCTGGAAGACCGCGCCCGCGAGGACCTGGCCGTTCGGGTCCGTCTTGGTCACGCTCACCGCGCCGACGATCGGCTGGTCGGTGGCGGGGATGCCCACCCCGGCCTGGTAGTTGGCCATGGTCAGGTCGAGCGGCCCGAAGACGGGGTTGGCCGGCAGGTGGTAGTTCGGCGGCGCCGCTGTCTCCTGCCAGTAGTAGGTGCCCAGCGGCACGGTGGCCGAGCAGATGCCGTCGGCGCCGGTCGTGCAGGGCGAGCCGACGGCGGTGTCCGGCGTGGTGCCCGTCATCTGCAGCCCGGGCGAGCCGTTGCTGTCCTTCCACAGCTGGAAGGTGGCGCCCGCCAGCACCCTGCCGGCCGGGTCGACCTTGGTGACGCTCACCTGGCCGTCCGGCTGGTAGTAGCCGAAGTCGTAGGTGTGGTTGTTCTCGCCCGGCCCGCCGGTGGTGATGGTCAGCTCGGGGAACTGGCTGCCCGCCGGGGCGATGCCGTCGTTGTCGATGAAGTCGTTGCTGCCGGCGTTCGCTCTCGTGACCACCCATTGGAAGAGCGGGCCGCCCGCGGCGTAGTCGGCCGCCAGGTCGACCTTGATGGTGTACTGCGTGTGCGGCTTCAGGCCGCCGGTGACGTTGGAGTCGTCGAAGTAGTACTCACCGCGCGCGGTGGTCCTCATGGTGCCGACGACCGCGCCGGTCGCGTCGTACAGGTGCACGGTGGCGCCGACCACGGGCTTCTCGCCCGGATCCTGGATGCCGTTCTTGTTGACGTCGTACCAGACCCGGTTGCCGATCTGCAGCGGCGCGAGGTCGCAGAGCACCTCCAGGTCGGCCATCGAGCCGCCCTTGCCGAAGCCGCTGGTCAGCTGGTTGCCCATGCCGGTCGCCCGGGTGCCGTCCCGGTTGGTGAAGGCGGTGCCACCGGTGAAGGTGGTCACGTCGTCCGGGTCGAGGGCCGAACTCGCGATTGTGGTCTCGACCTTGGAGAGCGCGACACCCGCGTACAGCGCGTTGTAGTGGAACGCGGTGCGCTGCTGGTTGTAGTAGCCCCGGCCGCCCGTGGTGGTGCTGCCGCAGCCCCTGTTCTCGTACATCACGTACATCCCGTCCGCCCCGAGGCAGGCGCGGCTCAGCGCGCCGCCGGCGGACGGGGTGATCAGGCCACCGTTGGCCACGGCCTTCATGCCCTGGCCGATCTGGTCGCCGTAGCGGTCCCGGAAGCCCAGGATCAGCGAGCCGTCGGTGTCCACGATGATGTCGGCGAGCATCGGCTCGGGGTTGGAGCTGTAGGTGTTGCCGCAGGTCGTGCCGTCCTGCCTCAGCGGGATGGTGTCCGACCAGGGGTACCAGGCGTCGCCGTTGCAGGGCGCGACGGTGTAGGTGACCGGGCGCGTGTAGTTCAGCGACTGGTCCATCACCACGGACCCGAAGGTCTCCGCCACCGGGTCGAAGGTCCGGACGATCGCCCGCAGGTCGGCCCTCGCCTGGGTCGACTCGCCGGAGCAGACACCGCCGACGTAGACCACGCCGTCCTGGATGCCGATCGCGTACGGCCGCCAGTCCCCGTCCGCCGGGCACGCGGTGTCCGGGCCGGGGATGGCGTAGACGGCCTTCGGCGCGGCCGCGGTCCGCTGCGTCGCGTCGTAGCGGTAGAGCTGGCGGTCGGCCAGGTTGACCACGTAGAGGTCGTTGCCGTCCTCCGAGACCTCCACGTCACCCAGCGACTCCTTCGCCACCGCCGGGGCGAAGGCGAGGTCCATGTTGGTGGTGAAGTCGTGCGTGGCGCTGCCCGCGTTCGGCACGGTGGTGAACTGGGTGGTGGTGTTGGTGGTCATGTCGGTCAGGTAGATGCCGCCCTGGCCGAGCGGGCCGTACGCCGCGCCTCGGTGCGCGTGCGCGCCGGAGAACACCCACTTCCTCTGCTTGCTCCAGCCGATGCCGTAGAGCGAGCCGGTGGTGTCCTTGTCGGAGAGGTTGGTGGTCTGGTTGTTGGTGCCACGCGCGTTGTACGGGAAGGTCGCCAGGGTGCGCGTGCCGGTGTCACCCGAGACGCTGTTGCGAATGCAGGCCGTCACCAGCGGGGCGTTCTTCTGGCAGTAGTCGCCGGGGTTCCAGAATGCCGTGGTGTAGGAAACGTTTCTCCCGCCGGAGAGGTCGACGAACTCCTCGGTGCTGCTGAGCCGGTTCGGCGCCCCGTCGAGGCCCGTCCGGTCGGCGAAGGCGGAGAACAGGACGCCCGGCTTCGGGTTGATCACCTGCACCCGGTACTTGCCACCGGTCAGGGCGCTCGGCCCCGGACTGATCGTCACCGTGCCGTCGGCGGCGGTGCTGCCGCTGATCGTGGTGCCCGCGTCGTCGGTGAGGTTGACCGTCACCCCCGCGAGCCCGGGCTCCAGCGCCACGCCGTCCCAGGCACCGTTCCCGTTGACGTCCCGGACCACCCGGACCGTCACCCGGCCGTCCCCGGTCTCGGCTCTCGCCCCGCCGGGGGCCATCCCCAGATATCCGCCGCAGACCGCCAGGACGGTCGCGGCCGCGAATAGCTTCCTGTGCATTCCCGGACTGTGCACCTGTGCAATATCACTTAGCGGCGAGGCGCGGCAGGCTCGTCAAACTACGGCAATCGATTTCATCCTTTCGGTCATCGATGATCTTATTTATCATTTCACGGCATTCCGGCAGACGGCCGAACCGCCCCGAGAATCGGCAGTGCGGCCACCGGCGCGACCTTCACCACCGTGCCCGTGTGCGGGGCGTGCACCATCAAGCCGTGGCCCAGGTACATCGCCACGTGCGTGGCCTCCGCGAAGTAGACCACCAGATCCCCCGGGCGCAGCTCCCCCAGCCGCACCTTCGGCAGCTGCGCCCATTGCTCCTGACTGGTCCGCGGGATCGCCACCCCGGCCGCCGCCCAGGCCTTCGAGGTCAGCCCCGAGCAGTCGAAGCCGTCCGGCCCGACGGCGCCCCAGACGTACGGCTTGCCCAGCTGCGCGAGGGCGAACTCCACGGCCGCCGCGGCCTGCGGGCTCGGCGCGCCGCCACCCTGGCCCAGGGCTCCGGTGGCCAGCAGCCGCTGCTGACTCTGCTCCGCGAGCGCCGTCTCGCGCTGCTCCAGCTCCACCAGCTGCTCGGCGGTCAGTCGCGTCAACTCGGCTTCCGCTGCGTCGACCTGACGCTTCGCCAGTTCGTCGGCCTGTGCCGCCGCCCGGGCCACCTCCTCCGCCCGCCCGGCGGCCCCGGCCGCCTCCTCCCGCAGCCGGCCCAGCTGCTCCCGCCCCTCCCGCAGCTCGCGCACCACCTCGGCGGTCGAGCGACCGCGCACGCCCAACTCCCGTGCGCCGTCCAGCAGCCGGCCCGGCTCATCGGCCAGGAAGAGCCAGGCGAAGACCGACGGGCCCCGGCGGTACTGCTCACCGGCCAGCCGGGCCGCCGCCGCCTCACCGGCCGCCACCCGGGCCTGCTGGTCCGCCACCAGGGCGTTGGCCCTCGCCAGCTCACCCCGCCGCGCCGCCAGCTCACCCGCCCGGGCCAGCGCCGTCTGCTGGGCCAGCTCCTCGCGGTGGCGCAGGTCCTGCACGTGCAGCAGCAGCTGGGCCACCTCCTCCGCCGGGTCCGCCTGCGCCGGCCCACCGCACCACACCACGGAGGCGAGCACCAGGCCCGTCACCACCCGTCCAGCGCCTCGCCGCATCAACTGGCCTCCCAAGGCCGCCGGGCCCGCTGCCCGGCAGGGCCGCCCGCCAGCCTGGCACCGCCTCCGCCCCGCAATCGCCAGCCCGCGCCGCCCGCTCACCCGGCCGGCCCAGGGGCCCGCCCGTACCGTCGGCGTTCTTGACTGACCGGGCGTCACCCCCCAAGCTCTGCAGATACTTCTCCCCCAGAGGTGGCGCCCATGCCCTCCAGCCCCGACCCCTCCCCCACCCAGCTCACCCTCCCCGACGGCCGGGTCACCCTCACCGGGGCCGCCGTCCTGGACGACCCCCGCTACGCCAACGCCGACCTGGTCCCGGTGCCGGTCGAGCGCCGGACCTGGGGCGTCTACAACTACCTGAGCCTCTGGGTCGGGATGGCCCACAACATCCCGTCCTGGACACTGGCCTCCGGCCTGGTCGCGATCGGCATGGACTGGAAGCAGGCGGTGCTCACCATCGCCCTGGGAAATCTGATCGTGCTCGCACCCATGCTGCTCACGGGCCACGCGGGCACCAAGTACGGCATCCCCTTCCCCGTCTTCGCCCGCGCCTCCTTCGGCCTGCGCGGCGCCAACCTGCCCGCGCTGCTGCGCGCCGCCGTCGCCTGCGCCTGGTTCGGCATCCAGACCTGGCTGGGCGGCGAGGCGATCTTCCTGCTGGCCGGCAAGCTGCTCGGCCACGGCTGGCAGACCGCCGGCGCCGTCGGCGGCTACCCGTGGACGCAGTGGCTCTCCTTCCTGCTCTTCTGGGCGCTGCAACTCCTCATCATCGTGCGGGGTATGGAGACCCTGCGCCGCTTCGAGGCCTGGGCCGCGCCCGCCGTGCTGCTCGGCGCCTTCGCACTGCTCGGGTGGATCACCGACAAGGCGGGCGGCTTCGGGCCGCTGCTCGACCAGCCCTCCAAGCTGGGCTGGGGGCACGAGTTCTGGAAGGTCTTCTTCCCCTCCCTGATGGGGATGATCGGCTTCTGGTCCACGCTCTCGCTCAACATCCCCGACTTCACCCGCTTCGGCGGCAGCCAGCGCGCCCAGGTCCGCGGTCAGGCGCTCGGCCTGCCGACCACGATGACCCTCTTCGCCCTGCTCTCGGTGCTCGTCACCTCCGGCTCCCAGGCCGTCTACGGCACGCCGATCTGGGACCCGATCCAGCTGGCCGCCAAGCTCGGCAGCACCGTCGGGATCCTGATCGCACTGCTCACCGTGCTGGTCGCCACCGTCTCGGTGAACATCGCCGCGAACGTGGTCTCACCCGCCTACGACCTCGCCCACCTGTGGCCGAGCCGGATCGACTTCCGCCGCGGCGCCCTGATCACCGGCGTGGTCGGCATCGCGATCTTCCCCTGGAAGCTGATCGCCGACCCGCACGTCTACATCTTCACCTGGCTGGGCGTGGTCGGCGGCCTGCTCGGCACCGTGGCCGGCGTCCTGATCGCCGACTACTGGCTGCTGCGCCGCACCGGCCTCGACCTCGCCGCCCTCTACCGCCAGGAGAGCCCCTACTGGTACACCGCCGGCTGGAACTGGCGCGCCGTCACCGCCCTCCTGCTCGGCGGCCTGCTCGCCGTCGGCGGCTCCTACGGCGGCCCCTTCCCCGCCGACGGTCTCGTTCCCTGGCTCAAGCCGCTGGCCGACTACGGCTGGGCGGTCGGCCTCGCCTCCGCCCTGCTCCTGCACACCCTCACCGGCCTCCGCGCCCGGCCCGCCCGCTGACCTGGCCGAGCCGCCACCCCGGGCCGGCGGCCCGGGCCGTCACCCCCGGCCGTCACCCCCGGCGGGCGGCCCGCAGCAGCTCGGCGAAGGGCCGGTCGAGGGCGTCGGCGATCAGGGCGAGCACCGCCGCCACCCGCGCGAGCAGGTCGGCGGCGCGGCGGTCGTCGACGAGATCGCGGTCGTAGGTGAGCTTCAGGAGCAGCTCGGCGTCCGGCCAGACCGTGAGCCGCAGCGCTTCGTCGCCGCGCGCGCCGTTGCCCAGCAGCCGCCAGCCCGCCAGGCGGTCCCTGACCCCGGGGTCGAACGGGAAGTTCTGCACGACGATGTACGAGTCGTAGAGCTGGCCGTCGTCCGGTACGCCGCACCAGCGTTGCACGGCCAGCGGGCCGGTGTGCTCGTACCGGCCCGACTCCGCCTTCTCGGCCTGGAGTGCCCGCAGCCAGTCGGCGGCCGCGCCGCCCTGCGGGTGCCGGACGCGGACGGGCAGGATGTTGTTGAGGCAGCCGACGGCCTGTTCCACCCCCTCGGCCCCGCCGGAGCGCCCGGACACCACGGCGCCGAACAGCACGTCGTCCGTCCCGGCCAGCGCGGCGAGCGCCAGCCCGTACGCGGCCTGGACGGCCGTGTGCAGGGTGAGGCCGTGGGCGCGCAGCTCTGCGCCGAGCCGGGCGGTGGCCTCGGCCGGCATCCGGCTGCGCAGGTCCCGGCTCTCGGCCGGGCCGCTGCCCGGCCCGAGGAGCTCCGTGACCAGGCCGGGCGGGCGCCCCGCGAGCCGGCCCTGCCAGTGGGCGCGGGCCTCGGGCCCCTCGCTCGCGGGCCATTCGGCCGCCACCAGCTCGGTGCCGGGGAGCTCGGGGAAGACCGGGCTGCGTCCCTCGCGCAGTGCTTCGTGCGCCGCGAGCACCGAGCGCAGCAGCGGCGGGAAGGACCAGCCGTCGATGTGCAGGTAGTTGAAGCTCCAGGCGATCCTGAGCCGGTCACCGGCGGCGAACAGGGCCAGCTCCAGGTGGTCCGGGTCCTCCGGCCGGGCCGGCCGCGTCCTCAGCTGGGCGAGGTGGTCGGCGAGTGCCTGCTCGCCGAGCGCCTCGCCGCCGGCCGCGAACTCCTCCCGGTGCACCGCGATCCGCGCCGCCCGGTGGGTCACCCGCAGGTCCTGGCCGCCGGTGCGGTGCAGGGAGGAGCGCAGGGCCGGGTGCGCCTCGGCCGCCGCCTGCCAGGCGAGCACGAGCAGGTCCGGGTCGAGGGTGTCCCCGCTGACGTCGTACGCCTCGAAGGCGCGGTAGAGCTGGGGCCGGGGCGCGTGCGCCAGGCGGTTCAGCCCCCAGCGCTGCATCGGCCCGGCCGCCGCGACGGCGGCCGCGTCCCGCGCCCGGGCGAGCAGCCGCCACCGGGCCCGGCGGTCGGGCAGCAGGTCCTCGGCGAGCACCGGGGCGGGGGCGGCGGCGGGCGCGCCCCGGCCGCGGACGGCCTCGGCGAGTTCGGCGAGGCTCTGATGGCGGAACAGGTCCCTGGTGGTGAGTTCGATCCCGGCGGCCCGGGCCCGGGAGACCACTCTGATGCTGAGGATGGAGTCGCCGCCGAGGCGGAAGAAGTTGTCCTCCCCGCGCACCTCGGCCACGCCGAGCAGCTCGCACCAGATCGCGGCCAGCACCCCCTGGGCGTCGGCCGGTGCGGACGGCTCCGCCGGTGGGGTCGGCCCGGACGGCAGCGGGAGGGCCGCCACGTCAAGCTTGCCGCCGGGTGTCCGGGGCAGTTCGGCCAGCAGGACGATCCTGGCCGGCACCAGGTGGCCGGGGAGGCGGCCGACCAGCAGTTCGCGCGCCGCCGCGGCGTCGAGTCCGGAGCCGGGGGCGGTCGCCGCGTAGCCGGTCAGCCTGGTCGCGCCGTCGGCGGAGTCGGCCCGGACGACGGCCTCGGTGACGCCCGGGAGGGCGGCGAGGGCGGCCTCGACCTCCCGCAGTTCGACCCGGTGGCCGCGGATCTTCACCTGGCTGTCCGCCCGCCCCAGGAAGAGCAGGGTGCCGTCGGCCAGCCGGCGGACCAGGTCGCCCGTCCGGTACATCCTGGCCCCCGGCTCGGGCGCGTACGGGTCGGGCAGGAAGCGGCTCGCGGTGCGCGCGGGCTGCCCGTGGTAGCCGCGGGCCAGCCCGGGCCCGCCGAGGTAGAGCTCGCCGGCCAGCCCGTCCGGCGTGACCTGCAGCGCGCTGTCCAGGACCTGCGCCCGGACTCCCGGCAGCGGCAGGCCGATCGGCAGCACCGGGGACGGCTCGGCGCCCCGCACGCGGTGCACGGTGGCGGTGACGGTGCTCTCGGTGAGCCCGTACGCGTTGAGCAGCGGCGGCCCCCCGGCCGCGTACCAGCGGGCCGCGTCCGCGGTGCGGCCGGTGTCGCTGCCGATCACCACCAGCCGCAGTGCCTCGGGCAGCGCGCGCGGGCGCAGCTCGAGGTCCCGGGCCCACTCCGCCCAGTACGGGGTGGGCAGGTTGGCCACCGTGGCGCCGTGCTCGGTGAGCAGCTCCTCCCACTCGGTGGGCGCGACGGTGCTGTCCGGCACCAGCGCCACGCTCGCCCCGGCGCACCAGGTGGGGACGGTCTCCTCCAGCGAGACGTCGAAGGCCGGCGCCGCGAACTGCAGCACCCGGTCGGCCGAGGTGAGTCCGAAGCGCCGGCCCGTCTCCTCGGCGTGGTGGGCCAGCGCGCCGTGGCCGACGGCCACCGGCTTGGGCTCGCCCGTCGAGCCGGAGGTGAACAGCACGTAGGCGAGCGCGCCTGGGGCCGGCTCGGCCGGCCGGAACGACGCGTCCGCGGGGCCGGCGTCGGTGGCGACCCAGCTGAGCCCGGCGCCCCACTCCCGGGCCGACTCCGCCACCCCGTGCCGGGCGCCGGAGCGCGCGGCGAGGCTCTCCAGCCGCTCCCGGGGCCAGTTCAGGTCCACCAGCACGGCCGCCGCGCCGCTGTACCAGATGCCGAGCAGGCCGACCGCCCACGGCACGCCCCGGGGCGTGCCGAGCAGTACGGTGCTCTCCGGGCCCGCCCCGGCGGCACGCAGCGCTGCGGCCACCGCCCGGGCCCGCTCGTCGAACTGGCGGTACGTCACACACGCTCCGCCGCTCAGCCGCAGCGCGACCGCCTCCGGGGTGGCCAGCGCCTGGCGTGCGATCCGGCCGGGCACCGCCGGGTGTCCGGCCGGGGCGGGCCCGGTCCGTGGCAGCGCCATCGGCACCCGCAGGGCGGGCTGCCCGGCCGGAGCGGCCACCATCGCGGCGAGCAGCGCCAGGTACGCGTGGGCGAGCGCCCGGACCGTCCCGGCGTCGAACAGCGCGCTCTGGTACTCCCAGTCGGTCACCGCCCCGGCGGCCGAGGCCTCGACGCCCAGGCTCAGGTCGAACTTGGCCGCCGTGCAGGGCAGTACGGCCCTGCTGACGGTGGCCCCGGGCAGCTCGGGCAGGGCGATGTCCAGCCACTCCATGCTGCAGACGGTCTGCACCAGCGGCGCGGTCTCCACCGAGCGGGGCAGCGCGAGCGCGTCGACGATCTCCTCCAGGGAGGCGTCCTGGTGCTGCAGCGTCGCCATCACCTGGCCCCGCACCTGCTGGACCAGCTCTTCGCAGGTGGTCGTCCCGGTCAGCCGCAGGCGCAGCGGGAGCGTGGTGACGAACATCCCCACCTGGTCGGCCTGTCCGGGCTCGGTCCGCCCGGCCGAGGGGGTGCCGATCACCAAGTCCCGGGCACCGCCGAGGCGGGCCAGCAGCAGCGTGTAAGCCGCCGTCAGCACCATGTACGGCGTGGCCCGCCAGCGGGCTCCGGCGGCCAGCACGGCGCGCCAGAGCTCGGCGGGGACGGGCAGTTGGAGGGCCGCGCCGGCCGCGTGGGCGGCCTCGGTCCGCGGCCGGTCCAACGGCAGTTCGGCGATGGTGGGCGCGTCCTTCAGCACCGCCGTGAAGTGCTCCAGCGCGGCGGCCCGCCGCTCGTCGCCCGAGCCGCCCGCTCCGTCGAACCAGGACGGCCCGGCTGGCCCCGGGCCGTCCGGCCCGCCGGTCCCGTTCCGGTACAGCGCACCGAGGTCCCGGTAGAGCACGCGCAGCGAGGTGCCGTCGCAGACCAGGTGGTGGACGACCAGGACCAGCAGGTGGTCCTGGTCGGCGAGCCGGACCAGTCCGGCGCGCAGCAGCGGCCCCCGGGCGAGGTCGAACGGGCGGGCCAGCTCCTCGCGCAGCCGCTCCAGCGCGAGCTCCTCCGCGCGCGGCCCGCTGCCGCGCAGGTCGGTCACGGGCACGGCGAGCGGGGTGGGGCCCGGGTCCGCCAGGACCGGCCGGTCCCGCTCCACCACCCGGCCGCGCAGCACGGGGTGACGCTCGAGCAGGGCCGCCAGGGCCCGCCGCAGCGCCTCGGGGTCGAGGTGTCCGCGCAGCCGGAGCGAGCCGTTGATGTGGTATTTGGTGCCGTCCGGGGTCGCGGTGGCCGGGCGGCCGCCGTGCTCCCACTGCTCGGCGAACCAGATCCCGGCCTGTGCGGGCGTCAGCGGGCGCTCCGCCGGGCCCGTCACCGGGACACCTGCGGCTGCTCGCGCAGGTGGGCGGCCATCTCCGCCGTGGTCGGGTGGTCGAAGAACTCCGGTATCGACAGCTCCCGGCCGAGTTCGGCCAGCACGCGGTGGCGCACCCGCAGCATGAGCAGCGAGTGCCCGCCGAGCAGGAAGAAGTTCTCGTGCCGCCCGAGTTCCGGCGCCCCGAGCTCCTCGGACCAGATCTGCCACAGGCCGCGCTCGAACTCGTCCGTCGGCTCCTCGGCCCCGGCCGGCTCCGGATCGGGATCGGGAGCCACCGGGAGCGGCAGCCGCGCCCGGTCCAGCTTGCCGCTCTGGGTGAGCGGCACGTCCGTCAGCAGCACGAACGCGGACGGCACCAGGGCGGCGGGCAGGGCGGCCCCGGCGTGCCGGCGCAGCTCGGCGGGGTCGGCCGCGCCGGGCCCGGCCGGGCGGACGTAGGCGACCAGGGCGAGGTCGGGTGCCTCTCCGGTGACCACCACGTAGGCCGCCGCCACCGTCTCGTGGGCGGCGAGCACCTGCTCGATCTCCCCCGGTTCGATCCGCACGCCGCGGATCTTCACCTGGTCGTCCTGCCGGCCGAGGAACTCCAGCTGCCCGTCGGCCGTCCAGCGCGCGCGGTCGCCGGTGCGGTAGAGCCTGGCCCCGGGGCGGCCGGAGAACGGGTCGGGGCAGAAGCGCTCGGCGGTCAGCCCGGGGCGGCCCCGGTAACCGGCCGCCACTCCGTCCCCGCCGATCAGCAGCTCGCCCGGCCAGCCGGGCGGCAGCGGCCGCAGCTGCCCGTCCACCACGTACACCTGGCTGCCGGGGATCGGGGCGCCCAGCGGGATCGGGCGGCCCGGGGTGCGAGCCGTCTTCGCCGCCGGGCCGGAGAGGGTGATCACCGTGGTCTCGGTGGGGCCGTACACGCTGCGGACCTCGGGCGCCCCCTGTGCGTACAGCCGGGCCACGAGCGCCGGCGGCACGACCTCGCCCCCCAGGTTGACCAGCCGCAGGCTCGGCGGCAGCGGCTGGTCGCGCAGCACGTCGGCGAGGATGCTCGGGACTCCGCTGAGCATGGTGGGCCGGCCGGTGGCCAGCAGCCCCGGCAGGTCCAGCGCCGAGTCGAGCAGTTCGACCGTCCCGCCCGCGGCCAGGGTCGGGAAGATCTCGTGCACCGAGAAGTCGAAGCAGACCGAGGTGGCGGCGGCGACGCGGGCCAGCGCCTCGGGCGGGGTGTCCGCGAGCACCCAGCGGACGACGTGGTCCAGGTTGCCGTGGGTGATCCGGCAGGCCTTGGGCCGCCCGGTGCTGCCCGAGGTGTAGGTGACGTAGGCGGTGGCCTCCGGGTGCGCGGGGCAGCGGGGGAAGGCGCCGTCCGCGATGGCCCCGGCCTCCAACGGTTCGGTCCGCCAGGGGCCTTCCGGCAGCAGGTGCGCGGTCTGCTCGTCGGTCAGGACCAGCCGGACTCCGGAGTCGGCCAGGGTGTAGGCCGTCCGCTCCTGCGGGTAGGCGGGGTCCAGCGGCAGGTAGGCCCGGCCGGACAGCACGATGCCCAGCAGCGCGGCCAGCAGCTGCGGGGTGCGGCGGGCGAACACCCCGACCGGCTCGTCCGAGGGCACTTCGGCCGCGTCGAGCCGCGCCGCGACGGCTGCCGCCCGGGCCAGCAACTCGCCGTACTCCAGCTGCCCGTGGGCGCTGCGCACGGCGACGGCCTGCGGGTCCTTCCGGGCCGCCTGCTCGATCAGGGCGGCCAGCGGCACGGCCGGCTGCGCCGGGGCGGCCTGCCCGGCGGCGGCCAGCTCCAGCCGGCGGGCGGGGCCGAACGGGTCCAGCTCGGTCAGCCGAAGCCCCGGGGCAGCGGCTGCCTGGCCGAGCAGCCGCAGGTAGCCGGCGGCCAGCTCGGCGATGAACTCCGCCTCGAACAGGTCGGCGTTGTACTCCCAGAGCATGGTGATCCGGCCGTCCACCCGGCCGTCGGCACCCGCCTCCGCCTCCGCGCGGGGGATCATGATGACGCTCAGGTCGACCTTGGCGGAGCCGTTGTCCCGCTCGTACACGGTGGCCGAGCAGCCGGGCAGTTCGAGGTCGGGCAGGTCGGCGTCGTTGGAGCTGAACATGAGCTGGAAGTACGGGTTGGCGGTCGGGTCGCGGTCCGGGTTGAGCCGGCGCACCAGCTCCAGGAAGGGGTACTCCTGGTTGGCCGAGGCGCTCAGCACCGAGTCCCGGGCCCGGCGGACCAGTTCGGTGAAGGCCGGGTCACCGGTGGCGTCGCAGCGCAGCAGCACGGGGTTGACCAGCATCCCGATCATCTGCTCCACCTCGGCCAGTTGGCGGTTGGCGAAGCCGGAGCCGATCAGGAGGTCCTGCTGCCCGGTGGTGCGGGCCAGCAGCGCGAAGAACCCGGCCAGCATGGTGGAGTACAGCGTGGCGCGCTCCTGCCGGGCCAGCCTGCGCAGGGCGGTGGCGGTGCGGACCGGCACCTCGATCCGGACGGTGCCGCCCCGGAAGGTCTGGGCGGGCGTCCGGGGCGCACTGGTCGGCAGCACCGCGGGCTCGGGGGCGTCGGCCAACAGCCGCTCCCAGTGCTCCCGTTGGGCGCGCAGCGCGGGCGAGTCGAGCGCCGCCCGCTGCCAGGCGGCGTAGTCCGCGTAGCTGTGGAGCACCTCGGGCGCGGTGGAGGGCAGGCCGGTCACGGCGGCGGTGTACGCGGCGCGCAGCTCGCGCATCAGGACGCCGAACGACCAGCCGTCGTGCACCAGGTGGTGCTCGATCAGGACCAGCTCGTGCAGCCCGGGAGCGAGCCGGAGCACCGTCCAGCGCATCAGCGGCAGGCTGCCGAGGTCGAACGGCTCGCGCATCCTTTCCAGCGCCAACTGCTCGACCAACGACCGCTGTTCGCCCTCCGGGCGGCCGCTGAGGTCGATCAGCTCGACCGGGGTGGTCGCGGTGGGGTGGATGCGCTGCACGGGGGTGCCGTCGGGGTCGTGGTAGGTGGTCCGGAAGATGGCGTGCCGGGCGGTGATGGTGTCCACGGCCTGCTGGAGCGCCGCGAGGTCGAAGTCGCCGATCACCCGGAAGGTGGTCTGGGCGTGGTAGGCGACGCTGCCGGGCACCAACCGGTCCAGGAACCAGACCTGTTGCTGCTGGGCGGAGAGCGGGAGGTCGACCCCTTCGGGGGCCCGGCGAAACGGCGGCAGCGCGCAGGCGGCGGATTCGCCGCCTGCGGCCCGGGCCAGCAGCGCCGCCTGGTCCGCGACCGTCGGTGCGGCGACCAGCTCGCCGACGGAGAGCCGCACGCCCCAGCGCCGCACGATCCGGTTGGCGATCCGGGCGATGGCCAGCGAGTGCCCGCCGACGTCGAAGAAGGAGTCGTCCGCCCCGAGCCGGTCCAGCCGCAGCACCTCCCGCCAGATCGCCGCCAGATCGGCCTCGGTGCCCTCGGCGGGCTCCCGCAGCGGGGTCCGCGCGTCGCGCTGCCAGGCGAGCGGGACGGGCAGCACGGCGGTGTCCACCTTGCCGTTCGGCTTCAGCGGGAGCTCGTCCACCACGATGTAGCGGGTCGGCACGTGCCCGGCCGGCAGCCGCTCGGCGAGGTGGGCCCGCAGCTGGCCGGCCGTCGGCACGGCGTGCGGGTCGGCGGCCACCACGTAGGCGAGCAGCTCGGCCACGCCGTCCAGGTCGGTGTGGACGGCGGTGTGCGCCGCCGCGACCTGCGGATGGGCCGTCAGCTCCCCGGTGACCTCCTGCGGGTGGATCCGCTGCCCGCGGATCTTGACCAGCTCGTCGGCCCGGCCGAGCAGGTGCAGGGTACCGTCCGCGTCCTGCCGCCCGAGGTCGCCGGTGCGGTACATCCTGGCGCCGGGGGCCTGGGCCTGCGGGTCCGCGGTGAAGCGCATCGCCGTCGCCCCGGGGGCGCCGTGGTAGCCGCGCGCCAGGCCGGCCCCGGCCAGGTACACCTCGCCCACCTCGCCGGCCGGCACGGGCGCCAACCGCGCGTCGAGGACCCGGACTCCGACGCCGGCGAGCGGGCCGCCCACCGGCAGCGCGCCGTCCCCGCCCTGGTCCGCTCCGGCTCGCCACAGCGTGGCGGTCACGGTCGTCTCGGTGAGCCCGTAGGCGTTGACCACCTCGGCGTCGCTGTGCGCGCGCCAGGCCGCCAGGGTGGCCCGGCTGCCGGCGGAGCTGCCGACCACGAGCAGCCGCAGCGATTCGGGCACCGGCGCGGCTCCGGCCGACAGTTCGCGGACCCAGTGCTCCCAGTACGGCGTCGGCAGGTTGGCCACCGTGACCTGCGCCTGCTCGAGCACCCCGGCGAGCTCCGCGGCGGACGGCGCGGCGGAGGGCAGCAGCACCAGCTCGGCACCGGCCGCCAGGGTGGGCAGGATCTCCTCGAACACCACGTCGAACCCGGCCGTCGCGAACTGGAGCACCCGGTCGTCGGCCCGCAGGCCGTACGCGGCCGTGGTGGCGGCGACCAGATTGGCCAGCGCGCCGTGCGAGACCGTCACGCCCTTGGGGGTGCCGGTGGTGCCCGAGGTGAACAGCACGCAGGCGGCCTGCTCCGGGGGGAAGACCGGGTCCGCCGCGCCGTCCGGGGCCGCACCCGGGTGGGCACCGGGCAGCTCGACCGCCACCACCCCGCCCGCCGCCACCAGGGCCCGGCCGGCCCCGTCGCAGACGCAGACGTCGGCGATCTCCAGCAGCCGGGCCACCCGCTCCGGCGGCAGCTCCGGGTCGATCGGCAGCACCGCGGCACCCGACCGGAGCACCCCCAGCAGGGCGATCACCAACTCCGGCCCGCGCGGCAGCATCACCCCCACCACGCGCTCGGCCGCGTCCCCGCCCAGCGCCGCGCGGACCAGCGCCGCACACTCGGCGGCGCGCCGCCGCAGCTGCGCGTGGCTGACGGTGTCGGCTCCATGGCGCAGCGCCGTCCGGTCCGAATGTGCAGACATGCCGCAATCCCCCTGAAGCTCGAATGAGAAAGAGCGAATTTCTTCGTCCGGAGGGCTTCGTACAGCTTCCGACCGAATACGGAAGCAATCGGGATTAGCCCCCCGGCAGCCGCAGACGAAGGCTAGGACCGGCCCTGTCGGACCGTCAAGTGATCTCCTGATGACAGGAATCGGCCAATCATCGGGCTTTTCGGAAGCCCGCTGTCCACTCCCTGCCAAGGGCAATTCGGCGGCCCTGGCCGGAATTCACCGCCAATTCTCCCCGCCCTGTCGGATTTCCGGCGCGCACCCGCCTCAGGAAGCCAGCAGCCTCGCGAGGGCCGCGCCGTACTGCGGGGGCAGATTGGCCTCCGCCGTGAGCAGCTGGACGAAGCCCGGGTCCTGGCCGGCCGTCAGGCCGTCCAGCTCCAACTGCGCCGGGCCCTGCGCCGCTTCGGGCAGCCGGGCCGGCAGCGGCGGGCCGGTGGGGCGGCCCGGGGCGGTGCGCAGCGGCAGCCGGGGGCGCAACTCTGCTCCGGTGGAGCGCAGTTCGTCCAGGGCGAGCTGCCACTGCGGCCCGTCGTCGTCCGCCCGGCGGCCGGGGGCCGGGGCCGGGTGTCCGGCCAGGGCGGCGGTCAGCCGCTCGGTGGCCGTGGCCAGGGTGAGGCCGGCCACCACCGGGTCGGCGGCCTCGTCGTGCAGGTCGAGCAGGTGGTCGGCCGGTGCGGACGCACCGGGGTTCTCCGGAGAGCCGGTGGCCTGCATCAGCCGCGTGCTGCCGTACCGGCGGGTGCCGGCGATGAGGACGAGTGCGATGTCGCGGTCCCGGGCGTCGACCAGGTGGCCGTACGGGTCGCCGTCGGTGCCGTCGACGACCAGCAGGTCGGCGTAGCGGCCGGGCTGCAGCGAGCCGAGCCTGGCGTCCCAGCCCAGGATGGCGGCGGCGGTGCTGGTGGCCATCGCGACCAGCTCACGGTCGCTCAGCACACCGCCCGCCGCCTCGGAGGCGAGCCGGGCCGCCTTGAGTTCGCCGAGCAGGCCCTTGCTGCCGGAGACCGACCAGTCCGAGCCGAGGCCGACACTGACGCCGGCCTGCCGGGCGGCGGCGATGTCGGCGGTCGCGCCGTACAGCAGCAGGTTGGACAGCGGTGACCAGACCATCGAACCGCCGTGCTCCGCGAGCACCTTGAAGTCCTCGGGCCGCAGGGCCGTGCAGTGGATGCCCACCAGGTTGTCGGTGATGGCCCACCGGCCGGGCTGGAACTCAAGTGCCTGGAAGTGCGCCCGGGCGGCCGTGTCGGTGCCCTCGGCGAGGTGCAGCAGCAGACGGTGCGGCTGCTGGAGCCGGGCCAGGAAGCGGTCGGCGTCGGTGGCCTCGACATCGGCGATCCGGGAGAGCGCCTCGGGCAGCGCGGGGTCGTCGGTCTGCTCGACGTTGCGGACCAGTCCGCGGTACATCCGGCGGGCCCCGGTGTTGCTGAACAGGGCGACACCCTGGCTGGTGGTGGTGCCGTTGACCAGGGCCTTGGCCTCGACGTACCGCACCACGGCGGGCATCAGCCCCGGGTCCTCGCCGAGGGTGGTCATCGGCCCGGTGACCAGCCGGTGGTACTCGGCGGTGCCGCCCCACTGCGAGCGGTTGCCGTACCGCTTCGGCACCTGCCACAGCCGCAGCACGTCGTACGGCAGGTGGTTGTGCAGCTCGATCAGCCCGGGGTAGACCGTGCCACCCGTCTCGACCGGGGTGACGCCGCCGAACCCGTCGGGTGGCGGTGCCCCGGCCGGGCGGACGTCCGCGATCTCCCCGCCGCCGACGTACACGACACCGGCGTCGAGCACCGTGCCGACCCGGTCGAGCGTGACGATCCGGCCTGCCAGTGCCAGCCGCTCCGCGGTCGTGGCCATGCTCCGCTCCCTCCGCTCCGACTCGGCCGGAAGGGTCAGCCGTCATCTCTCATGCTCGCACCGCGTGACCTCCTCCGCCCACGCACCGTTTGCCGGGCAGTACCCGCCCGGCCGAGGGAGCCCGCCGATGCCCGACTTCGATCCCGGCTACGGCCGCGAGCCCTACGCCACGCTCGTGAGGTCGTACCCGGGCCCCGAGACCTACCCGACCGCGGACTTCCGCACCGAGTGGGGGCCGGTCTTCCACCGCGGGCGCCTCGACGGCACCGCCCGCGTCCTGGTCATCGGCCAGGATCCGGCGACCCACGAAGCCGTCACCCGCCGCATCCTGGTCGGCACGGCCGGGCGCCGCTTCCAGGGCTTCCTCGCCAAGCTCGGCATCACCACGAGCTACGTCATGGTCAACACCTACCTGTACAGCGTCTACGGCCAGTCCGGCGGCAACGCGCACGCGCACGATCCGGCGATCGCCGCCTACCGCCACGCCTGGCTCGACGCACTCGTCGGCGCCAACCGGATCGAGGCCGTCATCGCCCTCGGCACCCTGGCCGACACCGCCTTCCACGCCTGGCAGGCCGCCTCACCCGCCGGCGCCGCCTACACCGGCGCCTACCGGCACGTCCTCCACCCGACCTACCCCGACAGCGCGGCCGCCTCCTCCGGCGCCGACCCGGCCCAGGCGACGGCCAAGCTGCTGGCCGACTGGAACGCCGCCCTGGACGCCCTCCACCCCGCCATCGCCCACCCCGACCAGCCCGTGCCCCTGACCCACTACGGCAGCGGTCTGGCCCCCGCCGACCTCGTCACCATCCCCGAGGCGGACCTCCCCGCCGGCCTGCCCGCCTGGATGCGCTCCGACGAGACCTGGGCCAGCCGCCAGGGCGCCACCCCGGCCGACAAGCGCGCCACCCTGCTGGTCCGGATCCCCACCGACCTCCGGCCGTTCTGAGCCGGGCGGGGAGCTCCCCACGGCGTCCGCTAGGGTCGGTGGATCATGGGGGAATCATCAGACCGCACCGTCGAAACCATCGCTCTCCACCGCTTCCTGACGGCCGGTCCGGCCGCCTGGCCGGAGCTGGCGCCGCAGGTGGCTGCCGCCGTCGGCGCGGAGCGGCTGCAGGAGATCGTCACGACCACCCTCCGCCTGGTCGGCTCGCCGTTCGAGGTCGCCGACTCCCCGCAGGGGCTGCTGGTCAGCGGCCCCTCCGGCCGGGCCACGGCCTGGCTGAAGCTGGACGGCGCCGGGCGGATCGCCGGCCTGCTGCTCTCCCCCGCCCCTGCCCGGCTCCAACTGCCCCCGGGGCTCGCGCGGTACACCGCCCGCGTCTTCTGGTGCCTCCTCTTCCTCTGGCGGCTGGCCGCCTGCTGGACGGCCGACAGCCGTACCGGCTGGCTCTGCTCGGCCCTGCTGCTCGCCTGGGCCTGGCTGTTCCACGAAGGCTGGGCCGCTCCGGCCACCGACCGCCTGCTCCGCCGGGCGGTCACCGGCACCGCTCTCGCCGCCCTCGCCTCGGCCCTGCACCTCCCTTCGCTCCCCACCGGCGGCCAGGCCCTGCCCGCCGCAGCCCTCGCACTGGCGGTGCTCGTCACCGCGGCCGCCCTCGCCCGGGCCCGCACCCACCGCTGGGGCGCGGGCGTCACGCTCGACCGCTTCCCCCTCGAGGGCACCTGGTACGTCGTCCAGGGCGGCGGCCGGGGCCTCAACCACCACGCCGGCCTGCCGGAGCAGCGCGGCGCCGTCGATCTCGTCCGCCCGGGCCCGGCCCGGCTCCGGCTGCCCCGCACGGCCGGGGACTTCCCCGCGTACGGGGCCGCCGTGCTCGCCCCCTGCGCGGGCACCGTGGTGGCGGCCGTGGACGGGGCCGAGGACCAGCTCCCGGGAGTGATCCGCTACGCCCCCGCCTACGGCAACCACGTGGTGCTCGACACCGGCGAGGCCCTGGTCAAGCTGGCCCACCTGCGGCCCGGCTCGGTGAACGTGACGCCGGGTCAGGTCGTCCGGGCCGGCCACCGGCTCGGCGAGGTGGGCAACTCCGGCAACAGCACCGAGCCCCACCTCCACCTGCACGCCGAGCGCGACGGCGTGGGCCTGGACCTGCGCTTCGCCGACCTCACCGCCTCACCGCACCGCGGCCGGCTCCTGCACCGCACCGCTCACTGAACATGAGTGGCACTCAACTCCGCCCGGGCCCAGGCGATCTCCCGCTCCCGGTAGGGGTGTGCGGCGTCCAGGGCCTCCGCGACCGCCAGCGCCTCCTCGAGCAGCGCCCGCCGCAGCTCCTGGTCCCCCTGCGACCTGCTCTCCCTGATGAGCACATGGGCGAGCTTGGCCCCGTACACCGCCGGGCTCACCCCGGCCAGCAGCCGGTACACCGGAAGGGCCTCCGGCCCACGGAGAATGCGGTTGTTCTCGGACATCAGCTTGATCCTGGCCCGCAGCACAAGGTCCTGATCCATCGTCATCCCCCATCTCGTCACCACCCCCGCCGGGGCAGCCGGGAGCGGCAGCCGGGGAGGTGGGATGCCGAGAAGTCTGCGGCCCGCCCCCTGGCCCGGGCAAGGGAGAACCGACGTGCGCTACGCCCTACCGCCGAGGCCGCTGACCAGGCATGATGGAGTCGACACTCTGCCGGAGCCGTCTTTCGGCGAGAGCCCGGACAACACGAGCCCTCCTCACCTTGGTGATTCGCGCCCGGAGCTCCCGATACGGCAGAGTGGGCCCATGAAGGCGGACACCGGCAGCCGGGACCAGAGCACAGGCAGCACCTCGCCCCGGCGGCTGCCCGTCCAACAGCGCAGCCTGGAGCGGTACGAGCGCCTGCTGGACGCCTGCGCGGGGCTGCTCGACGAAGCCGGCCCGGGGGCGCTCACCACCAAGGAGGTGGCGCAGCGCGCGCAGGTGCCGATCGGCACGCTCTACCAGTTCTTCTCCGGCAAGGACAGCCTGCTGGCCGCGCTCGCCGCGCGGAACCTGGACCGCTACCTCGACCGGCTGGCCCGCCGGATCGGCGCCGAGCACCCCGAGGGCGTCACCGGCTTCGTGGACCTCGCGGTCGAGGAGTTCATCGCGATGAAGCGGGCCGTCCCCGGCTTCGGCCACCTCGACTTCGGCCTGGTCGACCAGCTCCCGCCGGGCCTGCCCGAGAGCCTCGCCGAGCCCCGGGTCGACGTCGAGCACCTGCTGGACGAGCGCCTCGACAACAACGCCGCCGTCGCCGAACGCCTGCAGGCCCTCGGCGGCCCGCTCCCCACCACCGAGGGCTTCCCGCTCGCCCTGCGGGTCGCCCTCGAAGCGGCGGACGCCGTCCTCAAGCTGGCCTTCCGCACCGATCCGGAGGGCGACCCGGCCCTGATCGCCGAGTGCAAGCGCCTGCTCCGCCGCTACCTGGCCGACTGACCCCGGCCGCCCCTTTGCGGCCGGGCGGGCCGCGACGCACAGTGGAGAGCGGGACGACCTGGGAGGAGCCGACCATGCGAGCGACCGTAGGCGACCACCTGCACATCCACAGCCGGGCCGTCGGGATGACGGACCGCAAGGGCGAGATCACCGAGGTGCGCGGCACCGACGGCGAGCCGCCGTACATGGTGCACTTCGAGGACGGCCACAACGGCCTGGTCTACCCGGGCCCGGACACCGAGATCGAGCGCCACCAGCCACCGCAGCACTGACCGACACACCGACCCCCGCCCGGAGAGCAGCACCCTCCGGGCGGCCCGTGCGCCCTGCGGCCAGTATTCCTCCGACCACTCCGCCGAGCACCCGCAGGGCGCGATCTCCGCAGTTCAGCGGCGCTCCACCGCAGTCCGCCCGGCGTCCTGTGGTTGCTTGTCCTCCGAACAGGTGCATACTTGCTGGTCAAACATCGGACCAGTGGAAGGCACGGACGTGGCGGTCACGGACGAGGCGATCGAGAAGATCAAGGCGATGATTCTCTCGGGTGCCCTCAAGCCCGGGGACCGGCTGCCCAAGGAACCCGACCTGGCGGCCGAGCTCGGCCTCTCCCGCAACTCGCTGCGCGAGGCGGTGAAGGCACTGTCCCTGCTCAACGTGCTCGACGTCCGCCAGGGCGACGGCACGTACGTGAGCAGTCTGGAGCCCCCGCTGCTGCTGGAGGCGCTCTCCTTCCTGGTGGACCTGCACCGGGACGAGTCCGTGCTCGAGCTGTTCCAGGTCCGCGCCATCCTGGAGCCGGCCGCGGCGGCGCTCGCCGCCCAGCGGATGACGGAGGAGCGGGTGACCGGGCTGCGCGAGCTCCTCGACGGCCTCGGGGAGGACCCGACGGTGGAGGAGCTGGTCGCCAACGACCTGGAGTTCCACCGCCGGATCGCCGCGGCGGCCGGCAACAGCGTGCTCTGCTCGCTGATCGACACCCTCTCGGGCCGGACCACCCGCGCCCGGGTCTGGCGCGGCCTGACCCAGGGCGACGCGGTGCACCGCACCATCGCGGAGCACCGGGCCATGATCGAGGCGCTGGCCGCCCACGACGTGGAGACCGCCCGCGCCCTGGCCACCGTGCACGTCGGCGGCGTGGCGGACTGGCTGCGCCGCGCGCTCTGACCTCGGCTCCGCGGCGGCCCGTTCACCGGGCCAGGCGGTACACGCGCTCGGCGTTCCGCCGGAACACCGCGTCGCACTCGCTCTCGCTCAGCCCGGCCGTCAGCCGGTCGGCCACCAGGACGCTCCCGTCGTAGCCGGCTTCCAGCGTGGACACCGGCCAGTCCGAGCCGAACAGCAGCCGCTGCGGCCCGAACGCGTCCAGCACCACGTCGGCGTAGGGCTGGAGGTCGGCCACCTGCCAGGCGCCGGGAGCGGCCTCGGTGAGCAGGCCGGACAGCTTGCAGACCGTGTTCGGCAGCGCCGCCAGCCGCCGGACCTCGCCCGCCCAGGGCTCGAGGACGCCGGTGGCCACGGGGGGCTTGCCCAGGTGGTCGAGGACGAAGGTCAGGCCGGTCAGCCCGGCCGCTGCGGCGACGGCCGCGGGCAGCTGGTGCGGTTTGACGACCAGGTCGTAGGCGAGCCCGGCCTCGGCGACGGCGAGCAGCCCGCGCCGCACGTCCGGCCGCAGCAGCCAGTGCGGGTCGGCCTCCTCCTGGACTTGGTGGCGGATCCCGACCAGCCGGTCGCCACCGGGCAGCTCGCGCAGCCGGGCGAGGGTGTCCGCGACCCCCGGGGCGGTGAGGTCGGTCCAGCCGACCACGCCCGCGATCAGACCGCCCTCGGCCGCGAGCGCCAACAGCTCGGGGGCCTCCTCGGGCACGCAGACGGTCTGCACCACGACGGTGGCGCTCACCCCGGCGGCCCGGGCCACGGGCTCGAGGTCGGCGAGCGCGAACGACCGGTCGAGCCGGGCGAGCGCGGCGCCGGTGATCCACGGCTGCGGGCGCGCGGTGAGGTCCCACAGGTGGTGGTGGGCGTCGACGATTCGGCGTCCGGTCACAGGGCCCACACCTCCGGCAGCCCGGCGGCCGCGCCGCCGGGGGAGTAGTCGTGGACGACCTCGAGGAGCTCGCCCATCCGGGCCTGCCAGGCGACATTGACCGGCAGGCCTTCGAGCCGGGCGAGCAGCCTGCCGTAGTCCTCGCACTCCAGCAGGTGGAAGAGGTCCGTCCCGCTGCGCCAGACGGTCCAGCTCACCGCACCGGCGGACCGGATCGCCTCGGTGAGCTCCGGCGGTACCGCCCGGTGGGCGGCCTCGTACTCGGCGATCCGGTCGGCCCGTACGCGCGTGTGCAGGGCTATCCGCACGGCTCCTCCAGGTGGTCCGTGAGCAGTCCTTCGGCCCGCAGGTCGTGCCAGAGCTGCTCCGGGACGGGCAGGTCGAGCAGGCGTGCGGCGTCGGTGACCTCCTCGGCCGACCGCGCGCCGATCAGGGCGCCGGCCACCGCCGCCGGGGCGAGCGCGAACCGCACCGCCGCCGCGCGCAGCGGGACGCCGTGGCGCTCGCACACCGCCTGCATCGCCAGCGCCCGCTCGACCAGCTCCGGCGCGGCGGCGGCGTAGTCGAAGGTGGCCCCGGGCCTCGGGTCGGCCAGCAGGCCGGAGTTGAACACCCCTCCGACGATCACCGACACCCCCCGGGCGGCGGCCTCGGGCAGCAGTTCGGCGGCCGCCCCCTGGTCAAGGAGCGTGTAGCGGCCGGCCAGCAGCACGGCATCGATGTCGCTCTCGCGGACGAACCGGGTCAGCATCGCGGCCTGGTTCATGCCGACCCCGATCGCACCGACCACGCCCTCGGCGCGCAACCGCTCCAGCTCCGGGTAAGCCCTCTCGATCGCCTCGGCGAAGTGCTCGTCCGGATCGTGCAGGTGGACGATGTCGACGCGGTCCAGCCCGAGCCGCTCCAGGCTGGCCTCCAGGCTGCGCCGTACCCCGTCCGCGCTGAAGTCCCACACCCGCCGGTGCGTCGCCGGGACGGCGAACCCGTTCGCGAGGTCGTCGCCCGCCGGGCCGGCGACGGGTTCGAGCAGCCGGCCGACCTTGGTCGCGACCGTGTACTCGTGCCGGGGGCGGCCCCGCAGCGCCGCGCCCAGGCGGCGCTCGGACAGGCCGAGACCGTAGTGCGGCGCCGTGTCGAACGAGCGGACCCCGCAGGCCCAGGCCGCCTCTACGGCGGCGGCCGCGTCCTCGTCGCTCACCGGCGTGAACAGGTTCCCCAGCGCCGCCGCGCCGAGGGACAGCCGGGTGACGGCGGTGCTGCTCCGTCCGAGCGGTGTCCGACGCATCCTCGTCCTCCTCACCCGGCGACCGGCCGCAGGCGCAGCCCGGCCATACCGCCGTCCACCGCGAGCGCGGTGCCGGTCACGCTGGCCGCCGCCGGCGAGGCCAGGTAGACGACCGCCGCCGCCACCTCCTGCGCGGTGACCAGCCGGCCGTGCGGCTGACGCGCGTTCAGCGCGGCGCGCTCGCCCGCCGGATCCTCCGCGGCCTCGAGCAGCCGGCCGACCCACGGGGTGTCGACCGTCCCCGGGTTCACGCAGTTCACCCGGATGCCCTCGCGGACGTGGTCGGCGGCCATCGCGAGGGTCAGCGACAGTACCGCGCCCTTGCTCGCCGAGTACAGCGCCCGCTGTGGCAGCCCGGCCGTCGCCGCGATCGAGCAGGTGTTGACCACCGACGCGTGCGCCGAGCGCCGCAGGTGCGGCAGCGCCGCCCGCGCCGTGCGTACGACGCCCAGCACGTTCACGTCCAGGACGCGCCGCCACTGCTCGTCCGGGTTGTCCTCGACCGTCCCGGCGGCGCCGATCCCGGCGTTGTTCACCAGGATGTCGAGGCCGCCCATCGCCAGGGCCGCTGCCTCGACGGCCGCCCGCACCGACGCGTCGTCCGCGACGTCCGCGACGAACCCGCGCAGCGGGGGCCGGGCACCGCTCGGGTCCAGGTCGACCACGGCGACGTCCGCCCCGCACTCGCTGAGCAGCTGCGCCGTGGCCAGGCCGATCCCCGACGCACCGCCGGTCACCAGGGCCCGCAGCCCTTTCAGGTCCTGCCTCATGCCACCGCCTCCGTCCCGGCGGCCAGGTCGGCGGCCCAGAACTCGCCGTCCGGGTAGCGGTAGGTGTCGATGGACGCCTGGTGCATGGTCGCGGAGAAGCCCGGGGCGGTCGGGGCCCGGTAGTGGCCGTGGTCGATCACCACCGGTGTGGCGAAGTGCTGGTGCAGGTGGTCGACGTACTCGATCACCCGGTCCTCGGTGGTCCCGGAGAGCGCCACGTAGTCGAACATCGACAGGTGCTGGACCAGTTCGCACAGGCCTACGCCGCCCGCGTGCGGGCAGACCGGCACACCGTACTTGGCGGCGAGCAGCAGGATGGCGAGGTTCTCGTTGACGCCGCCGACCCGCGCCGCGTCCAGCTGGAGGACGTCGATCGCGCCGGCCTGCAGCAGCTGCTTGAAGATGATCCGGTTCTGCACGTGCTCACCGGTGGCGACCTTGACCGGCCGGACGCCCTCGCGGACGGCGGCGTGGCCGAGCACGTCGTCCGGGCTGGTCGGCTCCTCGATCCAGTACGGGTCGAACTCCGCGAGCGCGTTGGTCCACTCGATCGCCTCGGCGACGTTCCAGCGCTGGTTGGCGTCGATCGCCATCCGGATGTCCGGGCCGACGGCGGCCCGGGCGGCGCGGCAGCGGCGGACGTCGTCGGCCAGGTCCGCGCCGACCTTGAGCTTGATCTGGGTGAAGCCCTCGGCCACGGCCTGCTCGGCCAGGCGGGTCAGCTTCTCGTCGGAGTAGCCGAGCCAGCCCGGCGAGGTGGTGTAGGCGGGGTATCCGCACTCCTGCAGCCGGGCCTCGCGGGCACCCGCACCCTCCTTGCCGCGGCGCAGCAGCTCGAGCGCCTCCTCGGGGGTCAGGGCGTCGGCGATGTAGCGGAAGTCGATCTGCGAGACCAGCCACTGCGGGTCCGCGTCGGCGAGCAGCTGCCACAGCGGCTTGCCTTCGCGCTTGGCCGCGAGGTCCCAGACGGCGTTGATCACGGCGCCGACGGCCATGTGCATCACGCCCTTCTCGGGGCCGAGCCAGCGCAGTTGACTGTCGCCGATCAGGTCGCGGTACAGGCTGGCGGGGTCGTCGCACAGCTCGGCCACCGAGCGGCCGGCCACGTGCCCGGCCAGCGCCTCGATGGCGGCCACCTGGACGTCGTTGCCGCGCCCGATCGTGAAGGTGAAGCCGTGGCCCGCCAGGCCCTCCGCGGAGGTGCGCAGGACGAGGTAGGCGGCGGAGTAGTCGGGGTCGGGGTTCATCGCGTCGGAGCCGTCCAGCTCGCGCGAGGTGGGGAAGCGGATGTCGTGGGTGTCGATGGCCACGATCCGTGCGGTGTCTGCGGACAAGGGGGTGCCTTTCAGGCGTTGACGAAGGTCTGACGCTGGGTGCCGAGTCCGTCGATGAACAGCTCCACGGCGTCGCCCTCGCGCAGGTACGGGTTGCCGGGCAGGCCCAGGGCCACTCCGGCCGGGGTGCCGGTGTTGATGACGTCACCGGGGTTGAGCACCATGAACTGGCTCAGGTACCAGACCAGATGGTGCACGTCGAAGATCATGTTCCTGGTGTGGCCGTCCTGGCGGGGCACACCGTTGACCGCCAGGCGCAGCCCGAGGTCCTGCGGGTCGCCCACCTCGTCCGCCGTCACCAGCCAGGGGCCGAGCGGGTTGAAGGTCTCGCAGGACTTGCCCAGGTCCCACTGGCCGGAGTACTCCAGCTGGAACCGCCGCTCGGAGACGTCGTTGCTGATCGCGTACCCCGCGATGTGCTCGGCCGCCACGCCCGAGTCGGCCAGGTAGCGGGCCTGGCGGCCGATGACCACCGCGAGCTCCACCTCCCAGTCGGTCTTCACCGAGCCGCGCGGGATCAGCACCCGGTCGTACGGTCCGACCACGGTCGCCGGGTCCTTCATGAACACCACCGGTCGGGTCGGCACCGCCGCCCCGGTCTCCTCGGCGTGGTCCCGGTAGTTGAGGCCGACACAGACCACCTTGCCCGGACGGGCGACGGGGGGCCCGATCCGCAGGCCGGCCGGGTCGATCGGGTGCAGCTCACCCGCGGCGAGGGCCGCCCGGGCCCGGTCGAGCCCGGTGGCGAGGAAGTTCCCGTCGATGTCCCGGGTCAGGCCGGCCAGCGAGTACGTGTCGCCGTTCGCGTCCCGGACGGCCGGGATCTCCTCCCCGGGGGCGCCGATGCGCAGCAGCTTCATGTCATGCCTCTCGTTCGGGGGCGGGCGGCGGTGGACCGGTCTCGACCACCAGTCATCGGATGACTCCGAGGTGGGTTGAACCATACGAGTGGTCGGCGGATCGCGCAACAAGTCCTCCGATGTTTACCGGCCGACCGAGCCCACGGGGCGCTAGAAGGCCTTCTCAGGAGGGTCGGTTGGGCCCCCGGGGCTGCGCGGAGCCGGGCGGATGTCACGGTTTGGATTCATCCGAGGTCTGCCCTTGTCGAGAGGACCGGTGACTCGTAATCTCCTCGGTACCCGCAAGCCATCCGATGACTTCACGGCTCGGAGCGGCGGGAACACGGACGGTCCGCACCCACAGCCGGACTGTCGCGCCGAGCACTCCGCCACCCCCGCGCCTCGGCCTCCCCACCCAAGGAGATCGTCCCCATGAAGTCTCGTACCTCCCAGACCGTGGCCGCCGCCGCGGTGCTCCTGCTGGCCGGAGCCGCCACCGCCTGCAACCGCGGCGGCTCGACCTCCGGCGCCGACTCCGCCAAGCCCGCCATCGGCATCGACCTCCCCCGCGCCGACTCCGACTTCTGGAACTCCTACGCCCAGTACGTGAAGCAGGGCGCCGGCGAGCAGGGTCTCCACACCCTGCCGGTCAGCAACTCGCAGAACGACGTGACCAAGCTGGTCGCCAACGTGCAGGTCTTCGAGAACACCGGTGCCAAGGCCGTGGTGATGGCCCCGCAGGACACCGGCGCGATCGCCTCGACGCTGGACATCCTGGCCGCCAAGAAGATCCCCGTGGTCAGCGTCGACACCCGCCCCGACACCGGAAAGGTGTACATGGTGGTCCGCGCCGACAACAAGGCCTACGGCACCAAGGCCTGCGAGTTCCTCGGCAAGCAGCTCGGCGGCAAGGGCAAGGTCGCCGAGCTGCAGGGCGCGCTGAGCTCCATCAACGGCCGCGACCGCTCGGAGGCCTTCGCCGCCTGCATGAAGGAGAAGTTCCCCGGCATCCAGGTGATCGAGCTGGCCACCGACTGGAAGGGCGACGTGGCCTCCGCCAAGCTGCAGTCCACCCTGACCGCCAACCCGGACCTGGGCGGCGTCTACATGCAGGCCGGCGGCGTCTTCCTCCAGCCCACCCTGGCCCTGCTCCAGCAGAAGGGGCTGCTCAAGCCCGCCGGGCAGCCAGGCCACATCGCGATCATCTCCAACGACGGCATCCCGCAGGAGTTCGACGCGATCCGCAAGGGCGAGATCGACGCCACCGTCTCCCAGCCCGCCGACCTCTACGCCAAGTACGCCCTCTACTACGCGCAGGCCGGCGCCGACGGCAAGACCTTCCAGCCCGGCCCGACCGACCACGGCTCCACCATCATCACCCTCCCCAACGGCCTCGAGGACCAGCTCCCGGCCCCGCTGGTCACCAAGGACAACGTCGACGACAAGTCCCTCTGGGGCAACAACGTCGGCAAGTAACCCCCTGGCACCCGTGAGCGGCGGCCCGACTCCCCTCCGCCGGCCGCCGCTCACGGGCCCTGTCGAAAGGACACCCGCCATGGCGGACCCCAGCCCCGTCCGGGGCCCCGTCGTCGAGGCCGACGGGATCAGCAAGCGCTTCGGCGCCACCGTCGCGCTCAGCCACGCCCGCATCCGCGTCGCCGCGGGCGAATCCCACGCCCTGGTCGGACGGAACGGCGCGGGCAAGTCCACCCTCGTCTCGATCCTCACCGGCCTGCAGCCCGCCGACACCGGCACCCTGCACTTCGACGGCGTACCCGCCCCGGCCCCGGGCGACACCGACGCCTGGCGCTCCCGCGTCGCCTGCGTCTACCAGCGCTCCACGATCATCCCGGCGCTCAGCGTCGCGGAGAACCTGTTCTTGAACCGGCACAGCGGTGGCGGTCTGCGCCCGATCAGCTGGCGGAACCTCCGCCGGCGGGCCGCCGAGCTGCTCGGCGAGTACGGCGTCGAGGTCGACCCCGCGGCTCGGGCCGAGGACCTGACGGTCGAACAGCGGCAGTTCGTCGAGATCGCCCGCGCCCTCTCCTTCGGGGCCCGCTTCATCATCCTGGACGAGCCCACCGCCAAGCTCGACGCCCGCGGCATCGAGCGGCTCTTCGGCAAGCTCCGCGAACTGCAGGCCCAGGGCGTCGCGTTCCTGTTCATCTCGCACCACCTCAAGGAGGTCTACGAGCTCTGCAGCACCATCACCGTCTACCGGGACGCCCGGCACATCGTCACCGCCCCCGCGGCCGAACTCGGCCAGCACGCCCTGGTGGAGGCGATGACCGGCGAGAGCGCCCGGGCCACCTCGACGGCCGCCGCGACCGCCGCCCGGCCGGCCGCCGACGCGCCCCCGCTCCTCGAGGTCGACGGCCTCACCCTCCCGGGGGTGTGCCAGGACGTCGCGGTCACCGCCCGGGCCGGCGAGGTCGTGGGCCTGGCCGGTGCCACGGCCAGCGGCAACGTCCAGCTCGGGGAGACGATCGCCGGCCTGCACCGCCCCCGCGCGGGCCGGATCAGCGTCGCCGGGGTGCCGGTCCGTCCGGGCCGGGTCCCGGCCGCGCTCGCGGCCGGCGTCGGCCTGGTGCCGGAGGACCGCCACGTCCAGGGCCTGGTCCCGCAGCGCAGCGTCGCCGAGAACGCCACCCTCACCGTCGGCGACCAGCTCGGCCCCTTCGGCACGGTGCTCCCCTCCCGCACCCGGGCCTTCGCCCAGCGCATGATCACCGATCTGGACATCAAGACGCCTGGTCCCGCCACCCCCGTGTCGGCGCTCTCCGGCGGCAACCAGCAGAAGGTGGTCATCGCCCGGGCCCTCGCCACCCGGCCGCACGTCCTGGTCGCGATCCGGCCGACCAACGGCGTCGACATCAAGTCCAAGGAGTCCCTGCTCGGCACCGTCCGGCAGGTCGCCGCCGAGGGCAAGACGGCCCTGATCGTCTCCGACGAGCTCGACGACCTGCGCGCCTGCGACCGGGTGGTGGCGATGTTCCACGGCCGGATCGTCGCGGAGTTCGACCGCGGCTGGAGCGACGAAGAGCTGGTCGCCGCCATGGAAGGCGTGGCCGGCACCTCAGACACGAAGGAAGACCATGGCCACCACTGAACTCACCGAGCACCTCGCCGCCGCCCCGGCCGAACGGCGCCGCCGCATCGACCCCGCCCGCTACCGTGACCTGTCGCTGCTGCCGGTCCTGCTCGTCCTCGGTGTGATCGGCTTCGCGGTCTCCCCGGCCTTCCTCACCGCGGACAACCTGCTGGGCGTAGGCCAGCAGGCCACCGAGCTCAGCCTGCTGGTGCTGGCCGAGGCGCTGATCCTCATCGCCGGCCGGATGGACCTCTCCCTGGAGTCCACCATCGGCGTCGCCCCGGTCCTCGCGGTCTGGCTCACCCTGCCCGACCACGGCGCCCGCTTCAACGGCCTCGGCCTCTTCCCCGGCTGGGCCGCCATCCCGCTCTGCCTGCTGATCGGCGCCCTGATCGGCGCGGTCAACGGCTTCCTCATCCTCAAGCTGCGGCTCAACGGCTTCATCGTCACGCTCGGCGCGCTCACCCTGCTGCGCGGCCTCCAGGTCGCCGTCTCGCAGGGCCAGTCGATCGTCAACCTGCCGGGCTCGTTCCGCTACCTGGGCAGCGCCGGCTGGCTGGGCGCCCCCGCCGCGATCTGGATCTGCGGCGTGCTGTTCCTGATCGGCGGCAGCGCGCTGGCCTGGCTCCGGCACGGCCGGGCGCTGTACGCGATCGGCGGCAACGCCGAGGCGGCCCGCGCGGCCGGCATCCGGGTGGACCGGATCACCTGGTCGGTGCTCATCCTCGGCGGCCTGCTCGCGGCCTTCGCCGGCATCCTCTACACCGGCCACTACGGCTCCATCTCGGCCGACCAGGGTAGCGGCTGGATCTTCCAGGTCTTCGCCGCCACCGTCATCGGCGGGGTCAGCCTCAACGGCGGCCGGGGCACCCTGTTCGGCGCGCTGACCGGTGTGCTGACGCTCCAACTGGTGGTCAACGTCATGACTTTGGCCGGCGTGCCGCCGCTGTGGAACCAGTTCCTCAACGGCCTGATCATCATCCTCGCCCTGATCATCTCCCGCTTCGCCTCCGGCGAGAAGCAGGAGTAGTCCGGTCACCCGGGGGTCGGTGCCCGCCTCCGGCCGCACAGAAGGAGCCATTCGTGGCGATCCGTCCCATCTCGGCGGCCCGGAAGGCGGCACCGGTCCCGGTGACCGATCTGGCGATCGAGAAGATCAAGGAAATGATCGTGTCCGGCGCCCTCCCGCCGGGCACCCGCCTGCCCAACGAGGCCGAGCTGGCAGACCAGTTGGGCCTGTCCCGCAACTCCCTGCGCGAGGCCGTCCGCGCACTCACCGCGATGCGCATCCTGGTGACCAGGCAGGGCGCGGGCACCTACGTCTCCGGCCTGGAACCCCACCTCCTGATGGAGACCATGGCCTTCGCCTCGGACGTCTCCAATGGCGACAGCTCACGGCAACTCCTCCACGTCCGACGCCTGTTGGAGCCCCCCGCGATCGCTCAGGCAGCCGGCTGCCTGCGCCCGGCGCAGCTCGCGGAGCTCGAGCGGATCCTCGAGCTCTCCTCGGCGCCGGACATCACCGTCGAGCGATTCGTCGAGCTGGACATCGAGTTCCACCGGATCATCGTGGACTCCCTCGGCAACCCGGTGCTCTCCACCCTCCTCGGCATCCTGTCCACCCACACCCAGCGCCAGCGCATCGTCCGCGGCACCCGAGACGCCGACGCCCTCTCCCGGGCGCACCGCGAGCACCGGACGATCCTGCGCGCCCTCGTCGCCCGCGACGCCCAACTCGCCGCCTGCGCGGGCGCCCTGCACGTCGCCGCGGTCGAGCAGTGGCTGGCGCACGACCCCGCCCAGGCCCCGGCCGCCCCACCCTCCCCCGACGACGACAGGTCAGCCAGATGCACCACGGAAAGACCAGAACGACGGTCGCGGGCGCGGCCGCCGGAGCCGTCCTGATCGCCGGCACCCTCACCGGCTGCACGCACGCCTCCGACGGCGCGGCCCCCCGGGCGGACATCGCGATCGACCTCCCCCGGGACGACTCCGACTTCTGGCGCTCGTACGAGAAGTACGTGGCCGCCGGCATTGCCGAGCAGCGGCTGCGGACCCTTCCGGTCACCAACTCCCACGGTGACGAAGCCCAGTTGACGGCCCACCTCCAGCAGTTCCAGCAGGCCCGGGTGAAGGCCGTGGTGATCGCCCCGCAGGAGACCGGGGACACCGACGGCATCCTCTACAACCTGTACGCCCACAACATCAACGCGGTCAGCGTCGACACCGAGCCGGAGCACGGCTACGCCTACATGGTGGTCCGCACGGACAACGTCGCGTACGGGACCAAGGCCTGCCGCTTCCTCGGCGAACAGCTCAAGGGCAAGGGCAAGGTCGCCGAGGTCCAGGGCGCGCTGATCTCGATCAACGCCTACGACCGCAGCCGGGGGTTCTCCACCTGCATGCGGACCGACTACCCGGGCATCCAGGTGACCGAGCTGCCCACCGACTGAACGGGCGGCGCGGCGACGAACCAGCTGCGGTCCGCCCTCGCGGTCTCCCCGGACCTGGGCGGGATCTACCTTCAGGCCGGCGGTGTCTTCCTCCAGCCGACCCTCGACCTGCTCCGGCAGCAGGGCCTGCTCAAGCCGGCCGGGCAGCCCGGCCACATCACGATCGTCTCCAACGACGGCATCCCGCAGGAGCTCGACGCCATCCGGCGCGGGGACATCGACGCCACCGTCTCGCAACCGGCCGACCTCTACGCCAAGTACGGCCTCTACTACGCCCAGGCCGCCGCCGAAGGGCGGATCTTCCAGCCCGGCCCGACCGACCACGGCTCGACCATCATCGCCCTGCCCAACGGCCTGGAGGACCAGCTGCCCGCTCCCCTGGTCACCCGGGAGAACGTCGACGACAAGTCCCTGTGGGGCAACAACATCCACGGCTGAGAGACCGTGAGAAGGGGCGGCCCCCGCGGGGGGGGCCGTGTCACGTGCGGCGGGCGGGTGAGCGGGCGGGGGGGGCGGAGACGGGGAGTCGGGGTAGGGAGAGGGGGGGGGGGGGGGAGAGTGTGGTTTTTG
>NZ_JBEOWY010000049.1:0-62085 GCF_040296285.1 Kitasatospora sp. NPDC002227 | reverse complement strand
CCTGCATCCGGCTCGGCCGGTCGTGGTCGAAGCCCGCCGCGAGCACGATGCTCAGCAGCAGCACCAGCCCGGTGACGCCCGCGCCGAAGCGCAGCGCCCGCCGGTCGGAGCCCAGCGGTGCCAGGGTGAGCGCGGCGCCGGCCAGCGGCACCAGCAGGAGGGCGATGAGGACCGCGTTCATCGGGCGCTCCAAGTGGGTGCTGCGGGAAGGAAGTGGTTCATGAGCCGACCGCCACCAGGACGGTGAGCACGACGACTCCGGCGAGCAGGGCGCTCAGGTAGGCCTGGGCGTTGCCGTTCTGGGCGCGGCGGACGGCCCAGCCGAGCAGGTTGGCGCCGATGCCGCTGCCGCGCACGTACCCCTCGATCACCTCGCGGTCGAGGAAGCGGACCACCTGCGCGGCCCCGGCCACCGGCCGGACGAACAGCGCGCTGTACAGCCGGTCGACGTGGAAGCCGTGCTGGGCCGGCCGGTAGAGCGGGCCGAGCAGGGTGCGGCCCGGGTCGACCGGGAGCCGCTCCGCCTCGGGCGCCCCGGCCTGCTCGGGCACCCGCCCGGCGGCGGGCCGGGCCACCACGCGGGCGGTGGCCGAGCGCCAGGCGGCGTACGCGACGATCACGCCGATCAGGGCGAGCCCGGTGCCGATCACGGCGGTGCCGGTGGAGGGGCGCAGCGAGCCGCCGTCGAGCAGGGCGGGCAGCCAGTCGCTGCGCAGGCCCGCCACGCCGAAGGCCATGGTCGGCACGGCCAGCACCCAGAGCGGCCAGCGCATCGCGCCGGGCTCGGCCTGTGCCGGGTCCACCTCGTCGATCTCGGGCGAGTACGGCGCGTCGGTGGCCGCCGGCACGGGGTGGGCCGGGCCGCTGTGGAAGGTGACCAGGAAGAGCCGGGTCGCGTACGCGGCGGTGAGCAGCGCGGTGAGCGCGGCGGAGACCAGCACGATCCAGCCGGCGGCGCTGGGCACCGCCGAGACCGGGCCGAGGCCGCCCGTCAGCGCCTCGCCGTTCGCGGCGTGCTCGGCGGCGGTGAGCACCGCCTCCTTGCTGAAGAAGCCGGAGAACGGCGGCAGGCCGATCAGGGCGAACAGGCCGATGCCCAGGGTCCAGTAGGCGTCCGGCACCCGGGAGCGCAGCCCCGGGATGCGGGACATCGCGGAGATCGAGTTGGTGTGCGCGGCGTGGATCACCACACCGGCGGTGAGGAAGAGCAGCGCCTTGAACGCGCCGTGGCTGACCAGGTGGAAGACGGCCGCCTGGCGGTCGCCGCTGGCCAGCGCTCCGGCCATGTAGCCGAGCTGGCCGACGGTCGAGTAGGCGAGCACCCGCTTGAGGTCGTCCTGGGCGAGCGCGCAGAGCGCCGAGCCGATCATGGTGACGGCCGCCATCACGGCGAGCACCACCAGGGCGGCGCCGGAGAGCAGGAAGACCGGCAGCAGCCGGGCCACCAGGTAGATGCCGGCGGCGACCATGGTGGCCGCGTGGATCAGGGCCGAGACCGGGGTCGGGCCGGCCATCGCGTCCGGGAGCCAGGTGTGCAGCGGGAACTGCGCGCTCTTGCCCGCGACGCCCGCGAGCAGCAGCAGCGCGATCAGGGTCGGGTGGCCGAGGTGCCCGTCGGCGGCGGCCGTCAGCACGTCCGGGATGCGGAAGCTCTTGGCGTCGGCGCCGAGCAGGAAGATGCCGAACAGGAACGGCACGTCGCCGAGCTTGGTGACCAGGAAGGCCTTGATCGAGGCGGAGCGCGCGTCGGCGGTCTCCCAGTGGTGGCCGATCAGGAAGTACGAGCAGATGCCCATGACCTCCCAGCCGACCAGCAGCACGATCAGGTCGCCCGAGTAGACCACCAGGAACATCGCGGCGGTGAAGAGCGAGACCAGCGCGGCGTACGAGGGGTAGCGCGGGTCCTCCTTCAGGTACGCCGTGGAGTAGATCTGCACGCAGGTGGCGACCAGGCCGACCAGTACGGAGATCAGCGAGCTGAAGCCGTCCAGGTGGATGGCGAGCGCGATGTCCGGGCCGCCGGTCGGGGTGAGCCGGGTGGCGGCGTCCAGGCTCTGGCCGGTGCCGAGCTGCAGGGCGACGACCAGGGCCAGCACGGCCGACACGGCCACCGGCAGGATCGCCAGCGGGCGGGCCAGACCGGGGGCCTTCCGGCCGGTGGCCAGGGTGGCCGCCGCGCCGAGCGCGGGCAGGGCGGGGACGAGAGCGGGGAGGGCGAGGTTCATGCGGCGGCCTCGGTCTCTTCGGTGGCTTCGGCCGGGTCGCCCAGCGCGGTGAGGCGGTCGATGTCGGCCGTGCCGCGGGTGCGGAACACCAGCAGCACGATGGCCAGGCCGAGGCCGATCTCGGCGGCGGCGACGGTGATGGTGAAGAGGGTGAGCGCCTGGCCGGCGTGCAGCGAGTCACGCAGCCAGGCGTCGAAGGCGACCAGGTTGAGGTTGACGGCGTTGAGCATCAGCTCGACGGACATCAGCACCAGGACGACGTTGCGCCGGGCGAGCACGCCGTAGACGCCGACGCAGAAGAGCAGCGCGGCCAGGACGGCTGGGTAGGCGAGATGCATCAGCTCTCCTGCGTCTGCGACTGCTGCTGCGGCGACTGCGGCGGGGTCTTGGCGACGGGCACGGCCGTGCTGCCCACCGGCTTGCCGACGCGCAGCTTGCCCGGGCGGGGCTTGGCGGGGCGCTCGCCCTTCGTCCGGGAGAGCACGATCGCGCCGACCAGGGCGGCGAGCAGCAGCACCGAGAGCGCTTCGAAGGGCAGCACCCAGTGGCGGAACAGGTACTCACCCGTCACCTTGGTGCTGCCGCCCCCGGCGCCGAGGTCGATCCAGCTGGTGCGGAAGGCGTCCGCCACCAGGGTCACCAGGGTCGCGGCGGCGGCCAGTGCCACCCCGAGGGCGACCCAGCGGTTGCCCGAGTCGGCGTCCGGCGAGCGGCCGATCGGCGCCCTGGTGAGCATCAGCCCGAAGAGGACGAGCACGACCACCGAGCCGAGGTAGATCAGTACCTGCACCCAGGCGATGAACTCGGCGGTGAGCAGCAGGAACTCGATCGCCAGCCCGCCCAGCGCCACGACCAGCCAGAGCGCGGCGTGCACCAGCTGCTTGGTGGTCACCGAGATCACGGCCGAGCCGAGCACGGCCAGGCCGACCAGCAGGAAGACGATCTCCGCACCGGTCGGTGAGAGGAAGCCACGGGCGGCGGGGGTCAACGAGCCCGCCGCGGCGAGAAAGCCGTTTCCGAGATGGGCGGTCACTTCGCCTCCTCCTCGGCAGCGGCAGCCGCCGCGATGGCCTTCTCGGCCGCCTTGCGAGCGGTGGCGATCTCCTTGGGCTCCTCGGCCGCCGGGTCGAGCGCGGGCGGCGCGGGCACCGTCCACATCCACTCGCGGAGCCTGTCCCGCTCGTGGGTCAGCTCGAGGATGTCGGTCTCCGCGTACTCGAACTCCGGCGACCAGAACAGCGCGTCGAACGGGCAGACCTCGATGCAGATCCCGCAGTACATGCAGAGCGAGAAGTCGATGGCGAACCGGTCCAGCACGTTGCGGGTGCGGGCGCGGGCGTTCGGGTCGGCCGCGGGCAGCGTCTCCTTGTGGGAGTCGATGTAGATGCACCAGTCCGGGCACTCGCGGGCGCAGAGCATGCAGACGGTGCAGTTCTCCTCCAGCAGGCCGATCACGCCGCGGGTGCGGGGCGCCAGCTCGGGCTGCACGTCCGGGTACTGGGCGGTGACGGTCTTCTTCATCATCGTCCGCAGCGTGACGGACAGGCCCTTGGCCAGACCGGAGCCGGGGAGGTTCAGGGGAGCCATTAGGAGATCGCCACCTTGACGATGCCGGTGAGGGCGAGCTGGAGGAGCGCGAGCGGGATCAGCACGGTCCAGGCGAAGCGCATCAGCTGGTCCTCGCGCAGGCGGGGGTAGGTGACCCGGAGCCAGATCACCACGAAGGCCAGCGCGAAGGTCTTGAGGATCGTCCACAGCCAGCCGAGCTGGTCGTGGAACGGGCCGTGCCACCCGCCCAGGAAGAGCACCGAGGTGAGCGCGGAGACCACCAGGATGCCCGCGTACTCGGAGAGCAGGAAGAACGCGAAGCGCAGGCCGCTGTACTCGGTGTACGCGCCGAAGATGATCTCCGAATCGGCGATCGGCATGTCGAACGGCGGGCGCTGCAGCTCGGCCAGGCCGGCCGTGAAGAACACGAACGCGCCGATCGCCTGCCACGGGATCCACCACCAGTGGAAGCCGTCCACGATGCCGGTCAGCGAGACGGTGCCGGCGGCCATCGCGACCGAGGCGGCGGCCAGCAGCATCGGGAGCTCGTAGCTCATCAGCTGGGCGGCCGTGCGAAGGCCTCCCAGCAGGGAGAACTTGTTGGCGGAGGCCCAGCCGGCCATCAGCGAGCCGAGCACGCCGATGCCCATGACCGCCAGCACGAAGAAGATGCCCGCGTCCACGGCCTGCCCGACGAAGCCGTTCGGCCCGACCGGGATCGCGATCAGCACGATCAGGTACGGCAGCAGTGCCACCACCGGGGCGAAGCGGAAGATCCGTCGGTCAGCCTCGGCCGGGACGATCTCCTCCTTCTGCACGAACTTGACGCCGTCGGCGACCAGCTGCGCCCACCCGTGGAACCCACCGGCGTACATCGGGCCGAGGCGGCCCTGCATGTGCGCCATCACCTTGTGCTCGGTCTGGCCGATGATCAGGGGGAAGGTCAGGAAGACCACCAGCGCGCCGAGGCAGCGCAGCAGCGTGTCCAGCAGGTTCATGCGCGCTCTCCGTCCTCGTCGTCGGTGTGGGGGGTCGTGGGCTCGGCGGGGGCCGAAGGCTCGGCCGGAGCCACGGGGGGCGCGGGAGCCGACGGTTCGCCGGGAGCGGCCGAGGCCTTCGGCCCGGCCGGGGATTCGGCGGGAGCCGCCGGCTGAGCCGGCTCCGCAGGGGGCTCGGCTGCCGGGGCAGCAGGCTGAGCCAACTCCGCCGGGGGCTGGACGACCGGAGCGGCAGGCTCCCCCGGAGCGGCAGGAGCCGCCGGCTGAGCCGGCTCCGCAGGAGGTTCGGCTGCCGGGGCGGCGGGCTCACCCGGACCGGCAGGACCGGTGGGAGCCGCCGGCTCGGCCGGCTCGGCCGGCTCGGCCGGCTCCGTCGGGGGCTCGGCGGCCGGGGCCTCCGGGCCGGCCTCGGGCTCCGCCCGGGCCGGGGTCGGGGTGTGCCACGGGGCATCGGCCGACTGGGTACGGGCCGGGGCCGTACGGCGCGGCTCGGCAGCCGGAGCGGCGGGCTCGGCAGCCGGGGCCGTCGGCTCGGCGGCCTGGCTGACGGAGCCTTCGGAGATGCTGCGGGTACGGCGCGGGCGGTCGGCGCGCAGCGGCGCGGCGGCGGCGGCGGGGGTGTCGGTGGCGGCCGGGGCCTGGCTGACCGAGCCGTCCTCGATGCTGCGGGTGCGGCGTACGCGCGGGGCGGCGGCCTCCGCGGCTCCGGCGGCTCCGGTTCCCGCTCCGGCGGCTGCTGCGCGGGGGGTGCGGGCGGCGCGGGCGGGGCGTTCGGCGACCGGGGGGAGGGTGCCCTTGAGGGGGCCCCACTCGTTCGGGTCGGGGACGCCGGCGGGCTGCATCTTGCGGCGGGCGGGCCCGCCGCCGTCGTGGCTCTCGCCCGGCTCCTTGGCGCCCGGCCAGTCCTTGGCGACCCGGGCCGCGAGCACGAACTCCTTGCGCAGCGGGTGCCCCTCGAAGCCGTCCGGCAGCAGCAGGGTGATCAGGTGCGGGTGCCCGGCGAAGTCGATGCCGAACATCTCGTGGGTCTCCCGCTCGTGCCACCCGGCACCGGCGTACACCCCGACCGCGCTGGCCAGCACGGCCTTGTCGCGCGGCACCCGGGTGCGCAGCAGCAGGTGCCGCACGCCGGGCGTGCGGACCTCGGCCAGGTGCGCGGCCACCGAGAAGCCGTCGGCCAGCTCGTCCACCGCGCTCAGCCAGTCGAAGTACCGCAGGCCGAGCCCGTCCCGGGCCGCGGTGAGCGCCTCGACCCAGTGCTCGGCGGGCACGTCCACGGTGAGCAGGTCGTACGCCTCGGCGGCGGTGGCCCACTCGCCGATCGCGGCGGCGGTCTCTTCAGGCGACACAGGGGTCACTTCGCACCCTCCGGCCCGGCGACCAGCGGTCTGCGCAGCGCGGACGCGGGTGCCGCGTACCGCGCAGGCAGCGACTCCGCCGCGATCTTCTCCTGGAGCTTGAGGATGCCCTGCAGCAGCGCCTCGGGCCGCGGCGGGCAGCCGGGCACGTAGACGTCGACCGGGATGATCTGGTCGACGCCCTTGGTGACGGAGTAGGAGTCCCAGTACGGGCCGCCCGAGTTGGAGCAGGCGCCGAAGGAGATCACGTACTTGGGCTCGGGCATCTGCTCGTAGAGCCGCTTGACGGCGGGGGCCATCTTGTCCGTGACGGTGCCCGAGACGATCATCAGGTCCGCCTGGCGCGGGCCCGGCGCGAACGGGATGACGCCCATCCGGATGAAGTCGTGCTTGGCCATCGACGCGGCGATGAACTCGATCGCGCAGCAGGCAAGGCCGAAGTTGAAGCACCAGAGGCTGTAGCGGCGCCCCCAGTTGAGCACGATCTTCACCGGGTCCGGGGTGAGCCGGGCGAGCGGGCCGATCCGGCGGGTCTCCACCGCCGAGCCGGGGGCGCCGACGGACGGGATGCCGAGCGGGATCGGTCCGCCGGAACCGTGCGAGTGTGTCACGTCCATTCCAGAACGCCCTTCTTCCAGGCGTAGAGCAGCCCGACCGCGAGGAAGCCGATGAAGATGAACATCTCCACCAGCGTGGCCATCCCGAACCCGGCCGCGGCGAAGACCGTGGCCCACGGGAAGAGGTAGATCGCGTCCACCGCGAAGATCACGTACAGGAAGGCGTAGACGTAGTAGCGGATCTGGGTGTGGGCCCAGCCCTCCCCCACCGGATCGACGCCGCACTCGTAGCTGAGCAGCTTCTCCGGGGTGAGCACCACCGGTCGGAGCAGGCGGTTCGCGGTGAACGACACCGTGATGAAGAGCACGCCGACGACGAGCAGCAGGCCGACCGCCGCGTACGCGTCGAAGTAGCCACTGCCCACTGCCGGGTCGGCAGCGGTCAACTGCCTCTCCATGCCTTCGCCTCCACATCGCGGTACGTCGGGCGGTCCGGCCCACCCGGCGGGGTGGGACTCAGCTCGGTTCTTTACAGATCCATAACCATGACTCAGGCGTGAGTCTAAGTGCAGCGCTGAAGTCTCCCTGCACCCTGTTCGGCCCGCAAGACACTCCGTGGACACCCCTCCCCGGGGTCCGCTCCGGCCACAGTGCCCCTGCCGGGGTGGGGTTAACCCCCCTATCGAGACACTGACCACCACCATGGTCCGGGGCCCGCCCCAGCAGCGATGCTGGTGACCGCGGAACGGGACCGACAGGACGAGGGCGGGTGCAGGTGATGGACACGGCGCGGATGGCCGAATCCGGGGTGCGGCGCAAGCCCCCGCTGTACGGGGCACGGCTCTGGGGGCAGGTGCAGCACCTGCTGCTCAACTTCCCGCTCGGCGTGGCCGGGTTCGTCTTCACCGTTGTGACACTCTCCACCGGGCTCGGGCTCGCCGTGACGGTGCTCGGCTTCCCCCTGCTGGCGCTCGGCCTGGCCGGCTGCCGGGCCTTCGGACGCCTGGCCCGGCAGCGGGCCCGGCTGGCGCTCGGGGTGGAGGTCGAGGAGCCCGCACCGGTGGCGGCCGCCCGGCCGGGGCCGGCGGGCTGGGTGATCGCGCAGCTGACGGACGGTCTGAGCTGGCGCTCGCTGCTCTACAGCTTTCTGCTGCTCCCCTGGGGCGTGCTCAGCTTCGTCCTCACCCTGGTGCTGCTGGTGGTCGGCTGGCCGGTGCTGCCCTGGGCGATCGGCGCCCTGGCGGCGGTCGACCGGATGCTGATCGACAGCCTGCTCTGCCCGACGGCGCTCTCCGTCCGGGTCCGCGAGCTGGAGGAGGACCGGGGCGCGGTGGTCGACAACGCCGCCGCCGACCTCCGGCGGATCGAGCGAGACCTGCACGACGGCGCCCAGGCCCGGCTGGTGGCGCTCTCGATGGACCTCGGCCTGGCCAAGGAGCGCCTCGCCGAGGCCGAGTCGCCGGAGAGCGTGGCGGCGGCCGCCAAGATGGTCGGCGCCGCGCACGGCGAGGTGAAGCTCGCCCTGCAGGAGCTGCGGGACCTGGCCCGGGGCATCCATCCGGCGGTCCTGACCGACCGCGGGCTGGGGCCGGCGCTCTCCGCCGTGGCGGCGCGGTGCACCGTCCCCGGCGGGGTGCGGGTCGAGGTGGAGCTGACCGGGCCGGACGGGGCGCCGGCCCGGCCGGACTCGGCGGTGGAGGGGATCGCGTACTTCACCGTGAGCGAGCTGCTCACCAACGTCTCCAAGCACGCCCGGGCCCGCACCGCGAGCGTGGAGGCCTGGCGCGAGGGGGACCGGCTGATGGTGCAGGTCCGCGACGACGGTCGCGGCGGAGCGGCCGCCCACCCCGGCAGCGGACTGGCCGGGCTCGCCGAGCGGGTCGGCGCGGTGGACGGCGTCTTCCTGGTCGACAGCCCGGACGGGGGGCCGACGGCCGTGACGGTCGAACTCCCCTGGCACACCCGGGCGGCCCGCCGGTAGGCAAGCGAGTCAGTCGCACTACCCCAGGGGCGCGAGGAACTGCGCCCCTGGACAGTGCAACTGACTCAGAGGCTGCCGAGGGTGGCGTCCGCGGTCTTGGCCTGGCCGTCGCGCTGGTAGGTCACGGTGACCTTGGCGCCCGGCTGGAGGGAGGCCAGGGCGGTGGTGAGGGAGCTGAGGGTGGTGATCTGAGTGTCCCCCAGCTTGGTGATCACGTCGCCGGGCTGGAGGCCGGCGTTGGCGGCGGCTCCGCCGGAGGTGACGGTCACGATCACGGCGCCCGCGGGCTGGAAGTCACCGCTGAAGTAGGTCCGGGCGGTGATGCCGAGGGCTGCCCGGCCGGAGTTGCTGACCTTGCCGTCCTTGATCAGCTGATCGGCGATGCCGGTGATGGTCGCGGACGGGATCGCGAAGCCGATCCCGGGGGCCGCACTGCCGTTCATCTCCTGGTCCACCGCGGCCAGGGTGTTGATGCCGATCACCTGGCTGGAGAGGTTCACCAGGGCGCCGCCGCTGTTGCCGGGGTTGATCGCGGCGGAGGTCTGCACCATGTTGCCGAGGGTCGCCCCGGGCGAGTCGGCGCTCCTCGGCTCGGAGACGGTCCGGCCGGTGGCCGAGACGATGCCCTGGGTCACGCTGCTGGAGAGCCCGAGCGGGCTGCCCATCGCGAGGGTGATCTGGCCGAGAGCGACCTTGCCGCTGTCAGCGAAGGTGGCCGGCTTGAGACCGCCCGGCGGGCTGCTCAACTTGATCACCGCGAGGTCCGAGTCGGGGTAGCTGCCGACCAGGGTGGCGTCCAGGGCCTTGGTGCTGTTGGCCAGCGTGACGGAGAAGGTGGTGGCGCTGCCCACCACGTGGGCGTTGGTGACGATGTCGCCCTTGGTGTCGTAGACGATGCCGGAGCCCAGGCCCGAGGCGGTGTTGATCTGGACCACCGAGGGCAGCACGTTGGCGATCACCCGCTCGTAGTCGTCCTGCAGCTGGTTGCTGCTGCTCGGGGCGGGGGCCGCGGAGGCCGAGGGCGAGGGGGACACGGAGGAGCCGGCCGCCGTCGAGGACGACGCGGAGGAGGACTTGGAGGAGCTGCTGGTGCAGCCGGTCACCACCAGCCCGGCCAGGGCGAGGGCCGCACCGGCCAGGAGCAGCCGGGGCCCGGTAGGACGCGGGCCGGCGGGGATCGGGCGGGTGGGTTCCTTCTTGCGGTGCACCTGGGCTGCCTCCGGTTCCGTGCGCACGACCGGCCCGAGGGGATGGCGCCTCAGGTCGAGGCAGACGGCCGGACTTTGTCAGCATTTCACCTTTATGTCCGTTTCTGCAGCTCGACTCGCCCGGACACCACGCCTCCGGCGGGGGTGGGCGGGGAAGAGAAAGGAGACGCCTCCGGCGGGGGTGGCGGGGAGGAGAGAGGAGACGCCTCCGGCGGGGCGCGGCCGGCGGGAGGCCTCAGCCACAACAGGGGCGCGAGGAACTGCGCGAAGCGGGAGGCCCCGGCCTGCAGCCTCCCGCTTCGCGCACGCAGTTGACGAGCAGAGCCCCGCGCCCCTGGACAGTGCAACCGGCTCAGGCGTCCAGGAGGTCGAAGAGGTGCTCCCAGCGTTCGGTGACGTGGTCGGGTGAGTAGCGGGTGATGGCCTGGCGGGCGCGTTCGCCCATGGCTTCGCGGAGCTCCTGGTCGTCCATCAGGCGGCCGAGCTGGCGGGCGAGGGCGGTGGTGCTGCCGGTGGGGGCGAGGAGGCCGTCCTCGCCGTCGTGGATGATCTCGCGGACGCCCGGGGCGCAGTCGAAGGCGACGCAGGGGACGCCGCAGGCCATCGCCTCCATGAGGGAGAGCGGGAAGCCCTCGCCGCGGGAGGAGAGGGCGAAGACGGCGGCACCGTCCAGGGCGGCCGGCACGTCGTCGGTGCGGCCGGCGAACTCGACCGACTCGTCCAGGCCGAGGGCCGTGCACCGGGCCTTGAGGTCGGCCTCCGACTCGCCGAGGCCGAAGATCCGCAGCCGCCAGCCGGGCCGGCGGTCCACGGCCTCGGCCCAGGCCTCGAGCAGCAGGTCGTAGCCCTTCTCCTCGGAGAGGCGCCCGATGCTGACCACCACCCGCTCGGCCGGTCGGCCGGAGGCCGGCCGCACGGCGAACGGCAGCGGGTTCGGGATGCCGCAGGTGGAGTTCATCCCCTCGCGGATCCAGGCGTCCGAGTCCTCCTCGGTGAGCACCACCAGCCGGTCCACGTCCGCGTAGTAGCGCTTGACCCGGCCGAAGCGGGAGGAGGCCTTGCAGGTGTCGAAGGACTCGTGGCTCATGCCGATCACCTGGAGCCCCTTGAGGTCGGCCCGCGCCACCCACTCCATCGCCCAGACCTGGGTGACGATCACCACCGCCCCGGGCCCGGCGGCCCGGAACAGCTCGCTCATCCGCTCCGCGGCGGCCCGCACCCCCGCTTCGCGCTCCGCCTCGCGGCGGCGGGCCCGGGCGTCGAGCCGCTGCCAGGGCAGCTTGGGCGACCAGGCCTGCGGCGGGTGCCCGTCGTACAGGGTGGTCATCCCGTACGGCAGGTCGTCGCCGAAGTCGCGGTGCAGCACCGCCGGGGTGATGCCGATCAGCTGCACCCGGTGGCCCCGCTCGGTGAGCAGGCCGGCCATCCGGTGCGACCAGCTGGAGACGCCGCCCAGCTCGTCCACGCTGTTGCTGACGATGAAGATGTCGCGGCTCACCGGCCGTCCTCCGTACCCCTGGCCGACGGGAACAGCAGGTCGGCGATCCGCGCCGCCGCGTCCCCTCGGTCGTACTCGCCGTACTCCGCCACGAAGCGCTGCCGCTCCTGCGCGTACTCCTTGCCCACCGCGTCCAGCTCCTCCAGTGCCTCGAAGAGCCGCTCGGCGTCCTGCAGCACCGGCCCGGGGGCCTCCTGCAGCAGGTCGAAGTAGGTGCCGCGGGTGGAGTCCGCGTACTCCTCCCAGTCATGGGCGAAGAACAGCATCGGCCGGTCGAGCAGGGCGTAGTCGAACATCAGGGAGGAGTAGTCGGTGATCAGCGCGTCCGAGAGCAGGTAGAGCGGGGTCACCTCCTGGACGTGCGAGACGTCGATCACCCGGCCGCGCACCGAGGGCGGCAGCACCACCTTGTCGAGGTAGTGGCAGCGCACCAGCAGGGTCAGCCGGTCGCCGAACCGCTCGGCGAACCGCTCCACGTCGAAGGGCAGCTCGAACGGGCGGGCCACCCCGCGCGCGTCGGAGCGGAAGGTCGGGGCGTAGAGCACCACCGGGCGGGTGAGGTCGATGCCCAGCTCCCCGGCGAGCTGGCGGTCCTTCACCACGCCCTCGTGCACCAGCACGTCGTTGCGCGGGTAGCCGGTGCGCAGCAGCTGACGCTCGCTCAGCCGGTAGGCCGGGGCGAGGGTGCGCACGTCGTGCTCGGAGCGGACCACGAAGTGGTCGAAGCGGTCCAGGCCCGCCTGGTACTCGGCCTGCTGGGCGAGGGTCTGCCGCTTGAGCGAGGCCAGGTCGTAGCCCATCTTCTTGAGCGCCGAGCCGTGCCAGGTCTGCACGTAGGTGGTCTCGGGCCGCTTGCGCAGCCGGTACGGGTACCCCTGGTTGTCCACCCAGAACTCCGCCTGGGCCAGCGCCCGCAGGTACTCCCAGGACCAGCGCTTGACCAGCTTGGCGCCCGAGGGGAAGCCCTCGGAGCTGCCCGCGTACGACCAGACGGCGGTCATCGGCGCCCCGCGCCGGACCAGCTCCTCGTACACGGCGCGCGGGCTGTCGCTGTACTGCCGGCCCTGGTGGCTCTCGAAGACGACCTGGCCCTTCGTCACCGGCAGCTTCTGCAGCACCTGGTGGTAGACCTTCAGCTTGGTGTCGCCGCCGGCCAGCCTGCGCTTGAGCCGCAGGCCGCCGGCCACCGCCCGGCGGGCCCGGTCGGCGGCGGCGTTGGCCACCGCCCCGGCCTCGCCGCGCACCGCGCGGTGGATCAGGTCGGTGCCCCGGCGGGCCGGGGCGCTCTCGGCGGCCAGCTCGAAGGTGAGGTGGTCCCGGTCGGAGCGCTCGGGCCGCAGCCGGTCGCCGGTCAGCCGGGTGAGGCGGGGCCGCACCGGCGAGGCGGCGGCGCCCGCGAGGTCGTAGGAGCCGACGGTGAGGCGGGTGATCGTCCGTTCGCCGTTGGCGGTGAGCACCAGGCGGACGTCCCAGACGGCGTCGAGCACGCCGACGGGCCGCAGCTTGCGGGCGAGGTCCGCCCGGCCGCGCCAGCGGATGCCGTCGCCGTCGTGCCGCACCTCGGCCACCGGGAACGAGAAGCCCTGCATGCCCTTGCGCCGGGGGGAGAACTCCAGCTTGGCCGCCAGCTTGGCGTCCGCCGGGATCCGCCCCAGCGGGTTGACCAGCCGCCCGGAGAGCTCGACCCCGTACGGGCCGAGGAGGTAGCCGGTCAGCTGGTTGCGCAGGAAGAGCCTGTTCAGCGGCGCCGCGTGGTACCCGGCGTCGGTGACGTCGAGGACGCGGCGGCCCTCCGGGTCGTCCAGGTGGCGGCCGCTCCAGTAGACCCGGCCGTCGTGCTCGGTCAGCGGGCTGGAGAGCTTGTCCCGGTTGAGCAGGGTGTCGATCGCGGGCAGCAGCTCGGCCCAGTCGTCCTTGCGCAGCAGGTACGCGCAGATCCGCTGGATGGCCGGGGTCTCCGCCACCGCCTCCGGGTCGAGGCCGGCCAGGTAGGCGCGGGCGTGCTCGGCGAAGTCGGCGCGGAAGCTCTCCGGGAGGAAGGGCAGGTCGCGCAGGTGCAGCACCAGGTCGTGCTTGAGGAACTTCAGGTCCTTGCGGTACTTGAGCTCGACCATGCCGCGGTCGGCCAGCAGCGCGTCGATCCGGCGGTGGATCTCCAGCCGGTCGGTGAAGTTGCGGATCTCGTGGCGGCGGTTGGAGAGTGAGCGCTCACTGCCCTTGGCGGGCGCGGCCACGTCCCACCAGTAGACCCGGTTGGGGATCAGGGTGATCCGCTCGGCCGCCAGGTAGGCCTGGGCGGAGAAGAGCAGGTCCTCGTAGAGGATGCCGACCGGGAACTCGAGGCCGGCCCGGAGCAGGAAGTCGCGGCGGTAGGCCTTGTTGGTGGAGAGGGTGTCCCAGACCAGCAGGTCGGGCAGCTCGGTGATCGAGTCCAGGGTGCGGGTGCGGCGGTAGATCCACGGGTACCAGGCGTCGGTCTTCCCGTGCCGGCTGCCGAGGAAGCGGCGCACGCTCAGGCCCGAGACCAGCTCGGCACCCGTCCGCTCGCCCGCCTCGTAGAGGTTGCGGCAGGCGTGCGGGTCGAGCTCGTCGTCGCTGTCCAGGAACATCACGTAGCGGCCGCGGGCCTCGGCGACGCCGCGGTTGCGCGGCGCTCCGCAGCCGCCGCTGTTCTCCGGCAGCCGGAGCGCTCTGACGCGGGGCTCCTCGGCGGCCAGCCGCTGGGCCACGGCGTAGCTGTCGTCCGTGCTGCGGTCGTCCACGATCAGGACCTCGACGCCGCGGAGCGACTGGCCGAGGGCCGAGCGGACGGCGCGGGGCAGCCTGGCGGCGTCGTTGTAGACGATGACGACGACACTGACCAGCGGGGCCTGCTGGCTGGAGGGCATGGAGCGGGAGTCCTTGCTGTCTGCGGGCAATCCCACCGATTCTGCCACTTTTTCTGATTAGCGTGACTTGCACCGCCAGGGGCGCGGGGAACTGCGGGAGTGGGCAGGTCGGCCTCTTCCGGCCTCGCGCAGTTCCTCGCGCCCCTGGGTGTTGCAACTAGCCTCTGCGGGCGAGGGCGCGCCGGAGGCGGGCGCGGACGACCTCCCAGCCGCCGCGGATGCCGTCGGCCACCCGCAGCCCGAGCTCGCCGTTGTTGGTCTCGTAGGACTGGACCAGGGCGATGCGGGTGGGCGGGCGGTAGACGACGATGTGCTGCTTGCCCGGGGCGGGGGCGCGGACGGCGGTGGTGGCGGTGGAGCCGTCGGCGTAGCGCAGTGTGAGCCGCAGGGCCCAGGAGGTCATCTCGCCGACGTCGCGGAGTTCGAAGGCGTCGACCACGGCGCCGGCCGTCCAGCCGCCGTCGGGGTGGTCGGCGAGGCTGAGGGGGCGCCGCAGGGTGAACGGGGGGCCGACCCGGGTGCGCAGCTCCAGCTCGGCCGAGACCGGGTGGGCGGCGGAGACCAGGCCGTACGGGTCGTGCAGGCGCAGGGTCAGGCCGATGGCGCGGGCCAGCCGGGCGGTGCCGTCCACGGCGAGCGGCAGCCGGGCCGGGGGCAGGGCGGTCAGCCCGGTGAGCGGGACGCCCTCGGCGAGCAGCGGGGCGCCGTCCGGGGCGGTCAGGTACGGCGGGGGCAGCCGCGGCGGGGTGGCGGCCAGCTCGGCGAGGCGGACCAGCTCGGTGCCCGGGACGGCGGCGGGGCGGGCCAGCAGCAGGGCGCTGACCCACTGCCCGGCGGGTGTGGCGGCGGCCAGGGCGGCGGGCTCGAAGCCGGCCAGGTGGGCCCGGGCGATCGGCCACCAGGCGGCCCGGTAGGCGGCGGGCTTGTGCCGCAGCTCACGGACGTACATCCGCAGGTCGTGGTCGACGAACTTGGTCTGTGCGGCGGTGGCGAGCTCCGGCTCACCGGCGGCGGCGAGCACCCGGACCACCTCTGCGTGGGCGTCGACCCGGTCCTGCCAGTTGCGGATCTCGTCCCGCCGCAGCGAGATGGACTGCCGCCCGGCCTCCCGGCGGACGTGCCAGAGGTAGACCGTGTCGCCGACGGCGACCAGCCGGGGGCCCGCGGCGTAGAGCCGGGCGGTGAAGGCGAAGTCCTCGTAGTGCACGGCGCCCTCGGCGAAGCGGATGTCGTGCCGCTCCAGGAAGGCCCGGTCGTAGAGCTTGTTGACGCACAGGGTGTCGCGCAGGAAGTCGGGGCGGCCGCTGATGCCCTGGTACGCGCGTGGCGGGGCGCCCTCGGCGGGGAAGAGGTCGCGCTGCCAGGGGGTGTCCGTCCCGGCGGGCAGCTCGCGGCGCACGCAGACCCCGGCCACCACCTCGGCCCGCTCGGCCAGCGCGGTGGCCAGCAGGGTGCGGGCGGCGTCGGGGGCGAGCACGTCGTCGCTGTCGAGCAGCATCACGTACGGGGTACGGGCGGCGGCCAGGCCCTCGTTCCTCGGGGTGCCGCAGCCGCCGCTGTTCTCGGTGCGGGTGATGACCCGGACCCGGGAGTCCTCGGCGGCCAGCCTGGCCAGGCGCTCGGGGGTGGCGTCGGTGGAGGCGTCGTCGACCACGATCACCTCGGCCACGCAGCTGCCCTGGGTGAGCGCCGAGTGCACCGCCTGAGCGATCAGGTCGGCGTCGTTGTGGACGATCACCACGACGGTGACCTGCGGCGACTCGCCGGGGCTACTGCCGGTCATCCGCGACCCTTGCCCCCTCGTTCCGTCCGCGCTCGGCGTACGCGATCGTACCGGACGGTACCTGCCGGCTGCCCGAATGCCACCCTTCGTCTCACCTGTCCGATTATCGGGCGTTCCGTCTGTTCCCCACCACCGCGCGTCAGGACGGCACGGCCGTCCCGTAGAAGGCGTCCAGCGCGTAGACGCACCGGTCCTTGCTGCCGACGAAGACCCGGCCGCCGACGGCGACCGGAGAGCCGGTCAGCTCCCCCTTGGTGCCCAGCTCCCAGCGCAGGCGGCCGGTGGTGAGGTCCAGGGTGTGCAGCGAGTGGTCCCGGCTGCCGACGTGCACCAGGCCCTCCCCGGCGGCCGGGGCGCCGACGATCTCGCCGCGGGCCCGGTAGCGCCAGCGCTCGCGGCCCGAGACGGTGTCGAAGGCGTGCAGGGTGTCCCCCGCCGCGACCAGCGCGGTGCCCGCCGCGAGCACCACCGGCTCGGCGCCCTGGCGGCTGCCGGTGCGCCCGCGCCACCTGTCCCGCCCGGTGGCGGCGTCCAGGGCGTACACCGTGCCGAGGTAGTCGGCCACGTAGACCGCCGACTCGTCCAGGGCCGGCGGGGTGAAGAGCACCACGGCCGCCTCGAAGCGCCAGCGCTCCACCCCGGTGGCCGCGTCCAGCGCGTGCACCCGGTGGCCCGCCGTGACGTACAGCACCCCGCCGCGCTCGACCGGGCGCGAAGGCACGTCCTCGCCGACGGGGAAGGACCAGCGCAGCCCGCCGCCGCGCGGGTCCACGCAGCGCAGCCGGCCGCCGCCGTAGTAGTAGGCCGCGCCGGCCACCAGGGCCGGGCCGGACTGCGGGTTCTCGTAGTCCTGCTGGGCGTCGTCGGCCCGCCAGAGCTCGGCGCCGCTGGCGGCCGAGCGCAGCTGTACGCCGCCGCCGCGGGTGCCGCAGCAGAGCACGCCGTCGGCCGCGTCCAGGGCGTAGACCCAGCCGTCCAGCGAGCTGCGCCAGCGCTCGGTGCCGTCGGCCACGTCCACCGTGTAGAGGTGCGGGCCGTCGGCGGCGTGCACCCGGCCGGCGTCCACGGCCAGGGCCCAGGCGACGTCGCGGGTCTTGTAGCGGCGCTGCCCGGAGCCGATGTCCAGGGCGTGCACCTCGAAGCTGGAGACGAACAGGGTGCCGTCGGCGACCACGGGCGTGCCCCAGACGTCGTTGGACATCCGGAACCGCCAGGGCCGCCAGCGGGTGGCCGGAGTGGCCCGGCGGACCCAGTCGGTGGCCGGGGGTGCGGCGGCGGCCGAGCCGCCGGGCTGCTCGGCCCGGGGCCCGGGCCCTATCCGGACGTCGCCCGGCAGCTGCACCTCCGCGGCGCTCGGCTCGGCGCTCCGGCGGCGGCCGGCCAGCTTCTCGGTGGCGGCCTCGGCGTCGAGCACCGCGCTCGGCTGCACCGGGCGGGGCGGCTGCCGGGGTACGGGCGGAGCCACCGGCGCGGCGGGCGGCTGGGCCGGTACGACCCGGCGGCCGCGCCTGCGCTCGATCAGGTCCAGCGCGCTGGCGGGCAGCCAGTCGCCCGCGTCGCCCGCCGCGTCGTCCCGCGAGAACAGGTGCGGGGCGAGCTCGGACTGGATCTGAGCGGGCGTCGGCCGGTGCTCGGGGGCGGGCCGCATGCAGGCCCGGACCAGGTCGACCAGCTCCACCGGCAGCCCGGAGAGGTCCGGCTGGTCGCGCAGCAGCTGAAAGACCGTCTCGACCGGGTTGGCACCGTGGTACGGCGCGTGGCCGGTGGCGCAGAAGACCAGCAGCGAGCCGAGCGAGAAGACGTCGCTGGCGCCGGTGACGCTGCGGCTGTCCCGGGCCTGCTCGGGGGACATGTACGCCGGGGTGCCGACGGCCACGTTGGTCATGGTCAGCCGGGAGCTGGAGACACCGGCGGCGATGCCGAAGTCGATCACCCGGGGGCCGTCCTCGACCACCAGCACGTTGGAGGGCTTGAGGTCACGGTGCACCAGCCCGACGGCGTGGATGGACTGCAGGGCCTCGGCGATCCCGGCGATCAGCCAGCGCACGGCGTCCACCGGCAGCGGGCCGCACTCGGTGACCAAGTCCTCCAGGGAGGGCGCCGGCACGTACGCGGTGGCCAGCCAGGGCACCCGGGCGTCCGCGTCGGCGTCCACCACGGCGGCGGTGTAGAAGCCGCCGACCGTCTTGGCGGCGGCGATCTCCCGGGCGAAGCGGACCCGGAACAGCTCGTCCTCGGCCAGCTCGCCCCGGACGGTCTTGATCGCGACCCGGCGGCCGGAGGCCGACCTCGCCAGGTAGACCAGCCCCATCCCGCCCGCGCCGAGCCGCCCCAGCACCTCGAAGGGCCCGATCCTGCGCGGATCGTGCGCCGTCAGCTGGTCCACTCCGCTGCCACCTCCCCGCCGTCGCTCCGCCTCGTCTTCCGGGCGGGGCCGCCACCCCGAGCGGTGGGCCGCCCCGATTCTCCAATGCCCGCCCCACCGGAGCCAATCTCCCCCGCCGCCCGGCGCCCCGCCGAGCCCGGATCGATACCAACCGACCGGGGGCGCGGCGGCCCGCGGCGGAGGGGACGGCGCGCGGCGCGGCGTTGACGAGGCGGCGGGATGCGAGCTGACGATCACTCTGCGCGACTCGAACGGGGCTCAGCCGACCCTTCGTCACGCTGTGGGTTCATCAGCACACGGGGGGGCTCCGAAACCCGATGTGAGAGCGCCGTGAATATTCGGGTCCACGCTCCCTATCCACCCCCGGCCGGAGTAATAGTCGCATCACCGAATCGCGGCAAGATCGTGCCACGGTAAGCTGACGGCATGACAGGACAAGTTCGCACCGTCGACGGTCGCGTCGCCGGGCGACGCGGACAGGAGACGCGGCAGAAGCTGCTCGACTGCCTCCGCGAGATGCTCAGCACGTCGCCGTACCGGGACGTCAAGGTCATCGACGTCGCCCGTATGGCGGGTACCTCCCCCGCGACCTTCTACCAGTACTTCCCCGATGTCGAGGGCGCTGTCCTTGAGATCGCCGAGGAAATGGCCGAGGACAGCGGCGGGCTCAAAGAGCTCGTCGATGGAAAGTCCTGGGCGGGAAAGACCGGCTTCACCACTTCGGAAGAACTGGTGGACGGATTCCTCGCCTTCTGGCGCAAGAACGACGCCATTCTCCGAGTGGTCACTCTCGGTGCAGCCGAAGGGGACAAGCGGTTCTTCAAGATCCGCATGAAGGTCCTCAACTCGGTGGTCGCGCCGCTGACCGAGGCGGTGAGGGGCAACCAGGGCAAGACCGACAAGACGGTCGATCCGGCGGCAGTGGCCGGGGCCCTGGTCTCGCTGCTCGCCTCGGCCGCCGAGCACTCGAAGGCGTTCACCTCCTGGGGCGTCAAGGTCAAGGACCTCAAGCCCAATCTGGCCCTCCAGGTCTACCTGGGTGTGACCGGGAAGAAGCCGCCCAAGTAACCAGACCACCTGCCGAGCGAAGCAGCGGTGTCGGCCGTGTCTCGGGGGAGGTTCGCCGACGCCATCAGCCAGTTGCGCCCGTGCGCAACTGGCTGACTGCGTTTCCCGGCCTTCCTACGGGCAGCGGACGACCTGGCCGGCGTAGGCCAGCCCGCCGCCGAAGCCGAACAGCAGCACCGGATCGCCCGACTCGACCTCACCGCGCTCGACCAGCTTGCTGAGCGCGAGCGGGATGGAGGCGGCCGAGGTGTTGCCGGACTCGATCACGTCGCGGGCGACCACCGCGTTCGGGGCGCCGAGCTTGTTGGCGATCGCGTCGATGATCCGAAGGTTGGCCTGGTGCGGCACGAAGCCCTTGAGCTCGCTCGGGTCGATGCCGGCCTTGAGGCAGGTCTCCCGGGCCAGCGGGGCGATCTTGGTGGTGGCCCAGCGGAACACGGTCTGGCCGGCCTGGCTGATCGTCGGGTCCCAGCCCGTGATCACCACGGCGTCGCCCTTCTCGGGCTCGGATCCCCAGACCACCGGGCCGATCCCGGCCTGCTCGTCCGGCACCGCCTCCACCACGGCCGCCCCGGCGCCGTCGCCGAAGATCACGCAGGTGGTCCGGTCGGTCCAGTCGAGGGTGTCGGACATCCGCTCGGCGCCGATCACCAGCGCCCGGGTGGCCGAACCGGCCCGGATCGCGTGGTCCGCGGTGGCCAGCGCGTAGGAGAAGCCGGAGCAGACGGTGTTGATGTCGAAGGCGGCCGGGCTGGGCACCCCGAGCCGGGCCGCGACGGCGGCGGCGGTGTTGGGGCTGCGCTCGATCGCGGTGCAGGTGGCGACCACGACCAGGTCGATCTCCTGGGCATGGCGGCCGCTGTGGGCCAGCGCTTTCTGCGCGGCCTCGGTGGCGAGGTCGACCAGGGTCTCGTCGACCGCGATGTGCCGGGTACGGATGCCGACCCGACTGCGAATCCACTCGTCGTCGGTGTCGACCAGCTTCGCCAGGTCGTCATTGGTGAGGACCTTGGGCGGCTGGTAGTGGCCGAGCGCCACGATGCGGGAGGCGGTCATACAGCCACTCAACCCGGTTACCGGCGAGTCGGCCGGTAACGCCCTGACACAAGGTCCGGCCCCGGAAGCTGTAGGAGGCGGACAACAGGCCAGGCCCGGCAAGGGCCGTGGGCTGTAAGGATCGGTAAGGATCCGTGGTCAGGCGGCCAGGCTGGTGGCGTCGCCCATCACGATCACCGGGTGCGCGGCCGGGTCGAGCGTGCGGATCAGCTCGGCCATGTGGTCCTCGGTCAGCGAGACGCAGCCGTGGGTCGGACCGCCGTGGTCGACGTGCAGCCAGATGCCGCCGCCCTTGGCCGCGCCCTCGGGCTGCCGGGTGTCCAGCGGCGAGGTGCCCGCCACCCGGTTGTAGTTGATCGCCACCACGTAGTCGAAGGACCCGGCGAGCGGCTCGCCGTTGAAGCCGGTGCCGCCCATCACGAAGTCGTCGTTGCGGTCGTACGGGAGCTTGCTGCCCGGGTCGGCCGAGCGGCCGCCGGCGTCGGTGAGCGCGAAGACCCCGATCGGGCTGCGGAGGTCACCGGAGGTGTGGTCGTCCGTCCAGCCCTTGTAGGCGTTGTGGGCGGGCCAGGAGGCGCCCGCGGACCAGCCGGTGCCGGTGCGGGTCCAGAGGGTCACGGTGCTGTCCGAGGAGTCCTTGCCGTTGCCGGAGGCGAGCAGCACCTGGTTCGTCGTGGCCGGGATCTTCGCGGCGAAGGCCGGGCCGAGCCCGGGTATCGCGCCCAGCGCGGCCGGGGCCCGGGTCGACCGGTCGGCGGCGGGCGGATCGGTGTGGGCCGCACCCGGCAGGGCGGCCTCTATCGGGGTCAGGTCCGGGGCGCCGGCCGTGGTGACGCTCGGGGCGCTCTTCCCGGCACCGAGGGTGAACCAGCTCGCGGCGGCGGCCAGCAGCATCGCCGTACTGCCCATCAGCTTGCCCGTCCGCCGCTTCGGCGCCCTGCGGCGGCGCCCGCGCCCGGTACCGGCCGCCGGGGCGGGCGGGGCAGCCCGACGGTGGCGTTTGCTGGGGGCACGGCGAGAACCGGACATGCGGACGATCCTTCCAAAGCCACCGGTCGGTGCGATACCCGTGGCGTGTGGTGAGCCTGTGAGCATACGCGGCCCGTCCGATGGACGCTGCCGCGCTTGCGCACCGACGGAAAGCTGTGCACTACCCAGGGCTGCACCACCAGGGGCGCGGGGAACTGCGCGACCAGCCAGGCACTGCAGGTCCTCGCGCCCTGATAGTGCAACCCACTCGGAGTGCGTCGGTACGGCGAAGTGCACGGCGGGCCGCGCCGTTCCCCGCGCCCCTGGGGTTGCTGCTCATTCAGAGGCGCATGGCCTGCGGCGTCTCCCGACGGTTCAGGTCCGGGCCCTCGTACTCGCGGATGATCTCGTAGCGGGTGTTGCGCTCGACCGGGCGGAAGCCGGCGTCGCGGATCAGGCCGAGGAGGTCGTCGCGGCCGAGCTTGTTGGGGGTGCCGAAGTTGTCGGCGTCGTGGGTGATCTTGTACTCGACCACCGAGCCGTCCATGTCGTCGGCGCCGTGGCTGAGCGCCAGCTGGGCGGTGGTGACGCCGTGCATGACCCAGAAGACCTTGACGTGCGGGACGTTGTCGAAGAGCAGCCGGGAGACCGCGAAGGTCTTCAGCGCCTCGGCGCCGGTCGCCATCTCGGTGCGCGCCATCAGCTTGTTGCGGACGATGCCGTCCTTGGAGTCGTGGAAGTCGTGCTGGTAGCGCAGCGGGATGAAGACCTGGAAGCCGCCGGTCTCGTCCTGCAGCTCGCGCAGCCGCAGCACGTGGTCGACCCGGTGGCGGGGCTCCTCGATGTGGCCGTAGAGCATGGTGCAGGGGGTCTTGAGCCCCTTCTCGTGCGCCAGGCGGTGGATCCGCGACCAGTCCTCCCAGTGGGTCTCGTGGTCGACGATGTGCTGGCGGACCTCCCAGTCGAAGATCTCGGCGCCGCCGCCGGTCAGCGACTCCAGGCCGGCGTCGATCAGCTCGTCCAGGATCTCACTCGCGCTCAGCCCGCTGATCTTCTCGAACCAGTGGATCTCGGTCGCGGTGAAGGCCTTGAGCGAGACGTTCGGCAGGGCGGCCTTGAGCTCGCGCAGGGAGCGCGGGTAGTAGCGCCAGGGCAGCGTCGGGTGCAGGCCGTTGACGATGTGCAGCTCGGTGAGCGACTCGCTCTCCATCGTCTTCGCGAGGCGGACGGCCTCCTCGATCCGCATGGTGTACGCGTCCTTCTCGCCCGGCTTGCGCTGGAACGAGCAGTACGCGCAGGAGGCCGCGCAGACGTTGGTCATGTTGAGGTGGCGGTTGACGTTGAAGTGGACGACGTCGCCGTTCTTCCGCGTCCGGACGAGGTGTGCCAGACCGCCCAGCCAGGCCAGGTCGTCGCTCTCGTAGAGGGCGATGCCGTCCTCGCGGGTCAGCCGCTCGCCCGAGTGGACCTTCGCCTCGAGCTCGCGCTTCAGCCCTGCGTCCATGCGGTTGCCCGCCTCCTCATAACCGTGCCGATTGACCGGTCCGAGCCTACGCCTACCCCGCGAGCAGCTCTGCCAGCAGCTCCGGTTCGAGGTTGCCGCCGCTGACCACGGCGGCGAAGCAGCGGCCGTCCAGCTCGGCGCCCCGGTGCAGGTAGGCCGCCGTGGCGACCGCCCCGGAGGGCTCGGCGACCAGGCGGCCGCGGCGGGCCAGGACGGCCACCGTGTCGCGGATCTCCTTCTCGGAGACGGTCACGATGTCGTCCACGTAGGCCAGCAGGTGCTCGAAGGGCAGCGCGCCGACCGAGGTGGTGCGCAGCCCGTCGGCGATGGTCCGGTGGGTGTCGGCCACCGGCCAGGTGATCCGCTCGCCGGCCCGGAAGCTGGCCTGGGCGTCGGCGGCCAGCTCGGGCTCGACGCCGATCACCCGCACGCCCGGGCAGGTGAGCTTGAGCGCGGCCGCCGTACCGGAGATCAGACCGCCGCCGCTGACCGGCACCAGCACGGTGTCCAGCTCGTCCGGCGCGTCCTCGCCGATCTCCAGGCCGACGGTGCCCTGACCGGCGATCACGTACGGGTCGTCGTAGGGCGGCACCCAGACGTAGCCCTGCTCGGCGGCCAGCTGGGCGGGCAGCACGTCCCGCTCGGCCGGGGGCACCAGGATCACCTCGGCGCCGTACGCCCGGGTGGCGGCGACCTTGACGGCCGGGGAGCTGTCCGGCATCACGATGACGGCCTTGATGCCGAGCAGCCCGGCGGCGTAGGCCACCGCCTGGGCGTGGTTGCCGCTGGACTGCGCGACCACGCCCCGGGCCCGCTCGGCCTCGCTCAGCGCGGCGAGCCGGTTGTAGGCGCCGCGCAGTTTGAAGGCGCCGGTCGGCTGCAGGTTCTCCGGCTTGAGCCAGAGCGCGCGCCCCTCGGTGGCCGCCCAGGGGCTGGGCAGCAGGGGCGTTCTCACTGCGACCCCGGCGATCCGCCGCTGGGCCGCACGCAGTTCCTCTACACCGACCAACGCCAACGCGTCACTCCCCTTCGGCCATCGGCAGGTCACTCACTCGGTTCTCCCACTTGGTGGAGAGGACGACGGTGGTGCGGGTGCGGGCCACGCCCTTGGTGCCGGAGAGGCGCTTGACCACCGACTCCAGGCCCTCGACGTTGGAGACCCGCACCTTGAGCATGAAGGAGTCGTCGCCGGCGATGAACCAGCAGTCCTCGACCTCGCCGAGCTCCTTGAGACGGCGCGCGACGTCGTCGTGGTCGGCCGCGTCGGTCAGCTGAAGGCCGATCAGGGCCGTGACGCCGAAGCCCAGCGAGGCCGGGTTGACCGTCGCGCGGTACCCGGTGATCACCCCGGCCTGCTCCAACCGGTTGATCCGGTCCGTCACGCTGGGGCCCGACAGCCCGACGAGGCGGCCGAGTTCGGCGTACGAAGCGCGCCCGTTCTCCCGCAACGCCTGGATGAGCTGTCTGTCCACGCTGTCCATATCCGCCCGCGTCCTTCCGAACCTCACCAGACCCACAGATCAGTATCCGGATTCGAAGGCGTCATGCGCGGATCGACCCGGATATCACAGAGAACATACTCTCCCGTAACCGCCCGGCTTACGCGACCTTGCCTCCTGAACCCAACTCCCCCTCCCAGCGCCGGTACAACCCGTGCGGCACGCCGACCGCGTCCAGCACCCGCCCGGCCACGAAGTCCACCATCTCGCGGGCCGTCGAACCGCCCGCGTAGAAGCCCGGCGAGGCCGGGAGCACGACGGCGCCCTGGGCGTCCAGCTCCACCAGGTGCTTCAACGTCACCCCATTGAGGGGGGTCTCGCGGACGCACACCACCAGCGGGCGGCGCTCCTTGAGCGTCACGCTGGCCACCCGCTGCAGCAGGTCCTTGCTCAGCCCGAGCGCGACCCCGGCCACCGAGCCGGTGCTCGCGGGGACGATCAGCATGCCCTTGGCCGGGTACGAGCCGCTGGAGGGTCCGGCCGCGAAATCCCCGGCCGGCCAGTACCGGACGCCGTCCAACTCCTCGACCCCGATCCACTCCGTCAGGTCCTGCCGCCAGTGCGCGTCCCGGAAGGAGATCCCGGTCTCGTCCAGGACGGTCAGCCGGGCCGCCCGGCTGACCACCAGGTCCACCGCCTCACCCGCCGCGAGCAGGGCCCGGATCACCGCCGCCGCGTACGGGGTGCCGGAGGCCCCGGAGACGCCGACCACCCAGGGGCGGCGGGGCGGGGGCGGGGTGCTGTGCTCGGTTTCCGTACTTCCTTGCTCGGTGTTCATGACGGCCATCTTCGCCCGGGTGGTGGGTGCGGCTGTGCCCGGCGCGGCAGGATAGGGACCATGTCGACGGAGTTGCTCGATCTCACCCATCCCGTGACCACCGGCATGCCCGTGTACCCGGGCGATCCGGAGGTGCTGCTCGCTCCCGCGCTGACCACCGGGACGGCCGGGGTGAATGTGCTCGCCCTGCATCTGGGGTCGCAGTCCGGTACGCACGTGGACGCGCCGTACCACGTGGACGTCACCTGGCCCACGCTGGACGGGCTGCCGCTCGGGCTGTTCACCGGGCCGGCCGTGCTGGCCGACCTGCGGGGGCTCGCGCCTCGGACGGAGATCGGCGCCGAGCTGCTCGAGGAGGCGCTGGCCAGGGTGACGCCGGGGTGCGTCCTGCTGCTCGCCACCGGCTGGGCCCGGCACTGGGGCACCGACCACTACCTGGCGCACCCCTATCTCTCGGCGGAGGCGGCCGGGAGGATCGCGGCGGCGGGCGTGCGGACCGTCGGCGTCGACGCCCTCAACGTGGACCGCACCCCCGACCCGGGCCCGGCCGACCCCGGGGTGGCCGCACTGCTCGCCGACCTGACCGACGAGCACGACGCGGCCCCCGGCGAGGCCTTCTCGCTGGCCGCGCACCGGGCCCTGCTCGGCGCCCCCGGCGGAGCCGTGATCGCGGAGAACCTGACCGACCTCACCCCGCTGCTCGACGCGCAGGCCGCCGGGCAGGAGGTCGGTGTCTCGCTCTTCCCGCTCCGGCTGGTGGCCGCCGACGGGGCTCCGGTGCGGGCGGTGGCCACCGTCACCGGCTGAGTGCGCGTCAGCGGCGGTCGGCCCTATAGGTCTAGACCAAGTTGCGGGGCGCCGATACCCTCGCTGCATGGCAGAGATCATCGGCGTGGTGGAGCGGATCTGGCGCTATCCGGTCAAATCCACCGGTGGTGAGCGGCTCGACTCCGTCGAGGTGGACTCGCGCGGCCTCGCGGGCGACCGGCTCTACGCCGTCCGGGACGGCCACGGCAAGTTCGGCTCCGGCAAGACCACCCGCCGGTTCCGCCGCATGGACGGCCTGCTCCGCCTCTCCGCCCGCCTCGGCCACCGGCTCGACGCCCCCGTCCTGCTCGACCCGCTCGGCAGCCCCGTCGCCGACCCCGACGCCTTCCTGCGGGCCTACCTCGGCCGCGAGGACGTCGAGTTGGCCCGCGAGGACGCCGTCTCCCACTTCGACCAGCTGCCGGTCAGCCTGCTCACCACCGCCACCCTGGACTGGGTCCGCGCCGCCTGCCCGGCGGCGGCGGTCGACGAACGCCGGTTCCGCCCCAACCTGCTGCTGCGCACCCCGCCCGGCACCCCGCCGTTCGTCGAGGACACCTGGTTCGGCCGCGAGGCGGCCGGCGGCGGGCTGCGCCTGGCACTGATCCGCGCGAGCGAACGCTGCGTCATGACCGCCGCCCCGCAGCCCGGCCTCCCCCACGCCCCCGAGATCCTGCGCGCCGTCGCCACCCACCACGGCAACCGCCTGGACGCCCTCGCGGACGTCACCGCCCCCGGCCGGATCGCGGTCGGGGACGAGCTACGCCTGGTCTGACCCCAGCTCCGCCGCCCGCCGCAGCAGCAGCTCCCGCTCCCTGGCGTTGCGGGCCAGAGCCGCCGCGCGGCCGAGCTCGGTGCGGGCCTCGGCCGGGCGGCCGAGGCGGACCAGCAGATCGGCGCGCAGGCTCGGGAGCAGGTGGTAGTCCTTCAGGGCCGGGGCCAGGGCGTCGACCAGGGCGAGGGCCGCGGCCGGGCCCTCGGTCATCGAGACCGCCACGGCGCGGTTGAGCTCGACCACGGGGGACGGCGTGAGGGCCGCGAGGCGGTCGTACAGGGCCAGGATGGTCGGCCAGTCGGTGTCCCCGTAGCGGACGGCCCGGGCATGGCAGGCGGCGATGGCGGCCTGCAGACCGTACGGGCCCAGCGGCCGGCCCTGTTCGGTGGCGCGGGCCAGGGCGGCGTAGCCGCGGTGGATGAGGAGGCGGTCCCAGCGGGTGCGGTCCTGCTCGGCGAGCAGGACCGGCTCGCCGTCGGCGCCGGTCCGGGCCGCCGTGCGGGAGGCCTGGATCTCGAGCAGGGCCGCGAGGCCGTGCACCTCCGGCTCGGCGGGCATCAGGCCGGCCAGCACGCGGGCCAGCCGCAGCGCCTCCTCGCAGAGGGCGGGCCGCAGCCAGTCGTCCCCCGCCGTCGCGGAGTGGCCCTCGTTGAAGATCAGGTAGATGACCTCGAGGACGGAGTCGAGCCGGGCCGCCCGGTCGGCCCCGTACGGCACCTCGTACGGGACGTCGGCCTTGGCGAGCGCACGCTTGGCGCGGACGATCCGCTGGGCCACCGTCGGTTCGGCGGCCAGGCAGGCGCGGGCGATCTCCTCGGTGGTCAGACCGCCGAGCAGCCGCAGGGTCAGCGCGATCCGGGCCTCGGTGGCGAGCACCGGGTGGCAGGCGGTGAAGATCAGCCTCAGCAGGTCGTCGTCGATGTCCTCCGGGTCGGCCGGCTCCGGCGGGGGTGGGACGTCGGTGAGGGCGCGGCCGACCTCGGCCAGCTTGCGGGCGTACGTCTCCTTGCGCCGGACGAGGTCGACGGCCCGGTGCTTGGCGGTGGACATCAGCCAGGCGGCCGGCTTGGCCGGCACCCCGTCGCGGGGCCACTGCTCCAGCGCCGCCACCAGCGCGTCCTGCGCGAGCTCCTCGGCGATCCCGACGTCCCGGACGATCCGGGTGACGACAGCGATGATCTTCGCCGACTCGATCCGGTAGAGGGCTTCGACCGCGGCGCTGGACTCGTTCACGGTGCGATTCTGACGGACAGCCGGTCGCACCACCCCGGGGGCGGTTGCGACCGGCTGCCTGCCAGGTCGGTCAGGGGCCGGCGATCTCGCGCAGCTCGGCCGCGACGGTCCACTCGGCGGGGTGGATCTCGAGGAAGCGGTGGGTCCACTCGAGGGCCTCGGCCTTGTCCTTGCACTGCATGATGGCGTAGCCGCCGACGACCTCCTTGGTCTCGGTGAAGGGACCGTCGGTGTGGGACAGCTTGCCGTCGGACCAGGTGATCCGGGTGGCCTGGGAGGTGGGGGTGAGGCCGGCGGTGTCGAGCATGACGCCGGCCTTGGTGATCTCCTCCAGGAGGGCGCCCATCTTCTGCTCGAAGTCGGCGGGGAAGTCCTTCGGGGGCAGCTGGCTCTCGTCGACCCGGATCATCGAAAGGAAGCGCGGCATGGTGACTCCTCGGTAGGGGAGCGGGGCGGGCCCCCGCTCTCACCCGTGTGTCGAACGGGGGCGGGCCGGATCGACAGCTCCGCCGAAGAAATCCCGGAAATTCTTCTACCGGGCCCTGACCAGGCAGAACGGATGGCCGGCCGGGTCGACGTAGACCCGGAAGTCGGTCTCGGCGTCCTTGCGGACGGCCCCGAGCTCCAGCACCCGCGCCTCCGCCGCGTCCAGGTCGTCCACCTCCAGGTCGAGGTGGAGCTGCTGCGGGTGCGCCGGGTCGGGCCAGCGCGGCGGGCGGAAGTCCTCGACCCGCTGGAAGCCGAGCACCAGGCCGCCGGGCGCGTGCACCGTCGACCACTCGGAGTCCAGCGACCAGCGCGGGTCGGGCCGGTCCACCTCACCCCCGAGCAGGGCGGCGTAGAAGTGCGCCAGCCCCGCCGGGTAGTGACAGTCGAGCACCACACACTGCAGTCTGCCGATCACCGTTCCAGGATAGGCAGTTTGGCCCGCCGGGCGGCTGTCACACGCCCAGGCCCCGGATCACCAGATCGAGCAGGGCGAACAGGAAGAGCGAGACGCCGACGAAGCCGTTGGTGGTGAAGAAGGCCCGGTTCAGCCGGGAGAGGTCGCCCGGCTTCACGATCGAGTGCTCGTACAGGAAGGCGCCGACCACCACGGCGATGCCGGCCCAGAAGGCCGCGCCGGCGCCGGTGAGCACGCCGTACCAGGCCAGCAGACCGGTGGTCACCACGTGGCAGGCCCGCGCGCCGTACAGCGCCCCGGCGATGCCGAAGCGGGCCGGGACGGAGCGCACGCCCTCGGCGCGGTCGGCCGCGACGTCCTGGCAGCCGAAGATCAGGTCGAAGCCGCCGATCCAGACGCCGACGGCCAGGCCCAGCACCACGGCCTCCCAGGACCAGCTGCCGGTGACGGCCAGCCAGGCCCCGATCGGGCCCATCGCCTGGGCCAGGCCCAGGATCGCGTGCGGGAAGTCGGTGAACCGCTTGCCGTACGGGTAGACCACCATCGGCACCACCGCGACCGGCGCCAGCGCCAGGCAGAGCGGGTTGAGCAGTGCGGCGGCCCCGAGGAAGACCAGCAGGGCCACGGCCGAGCCGGCGTACGCGGTGCGCAGCGAGACCGCGCCGGTGACCAGCTCGCGGCCGGCGGTGCGCGGGTTCCGGGCGTCGATCTCGCGGTCGATGATCCGGTTGGCGGCCATCGCGAAGGTGCGCAGGCCGACCATGCAGACGGTGACGATCAGCAGCTGGCCCCAGTGCACCCGCTGGTCGTCCAGGTACATCGCGGTCAGGGCGGCGATGTAGGCGAAGGGGAGGGCGAAGACCGAGTGCTCGATCATGACCAGGCGCAGGAAGGCCTTGGCCGGGCCCGGGGTGACGGCGGCCGTGCTCACAGCCCGTACTCCTTCCAGCGGCGGTCGACCAGGGCGGCGGTCGCCGGGTCGGAGGAGACCATCTCGGGCCAGCCGCCGTCGCGGGTGTAGCCCTCCTCGGGGAGCTTGCGGGTGGCGTCGATGCCCGCCTTGCCGCCCCAGAACTGCTGGTACGAGGCGTGGTCGAGGTGGTCGACCGGGCCCTCGACCACCGAGAGGTCGCGGCTGTAGTCGGTGTTGCCCAGCGCCCGCCAGGCGACCTCCTGGTAGTCGTGGACGTCGCAGTCCGCGTCCACCACGATGATCAGCTTGGTCAGCGACATCATGTGGGCGCCCCAGATGGCGTGCATGACCTTCTGGGCGTGCTTGGGGTACTTCTTGTCGATCGAGACGATCACGCAGTTGTGGAAGCCGCCGGCCTCGGGCAGGTCGTAGTCCACGATGTCCGGGATGATGATCTTGAGCAGCGGCAGGAAGAACCGCTCGGTGAACTTGCCCAGCGGGCCGTCCTCGGTCGGCGGGCGGCCGACCACGATGGACTGCAGGATGGGCCGCTTGCGCATCGTGACGCAGTCGATCGTGAGCGCCGGGAAGGGCTCCTGCGGGGTGTAGAAGCCGGTGTGGTCGCCGAACGGGCCCTCCGGCAGCATCTCGCCCGGCTCCAGCCAGCCCTCCAGGACCACCTCGGCGTCCGCAGGCACCTGCAGCGGCACCGTCTTGCAGTCCACCATCCGGACCCGCTCGCCCGCGACGAACCCGGCGAACAGGTACTCGTCGATGTCGCCGGGCAGCGGCGCGGTGGCCGCGTAGGTGACGGCGGGCGGGCAGCCGAAGGCGATCGCGACCGGGAGCTTCTCGCCGCGCTTGGCCGCCACCGCGTAGTGGTTGCGGCTGTCCTTGTGGATCTGCCAGTGCATGCCGATGGTCCGCTTGTCGTGCCGCTGCAGGCGGTACAGACCGAGGTTGCGGATGCCGGAGTCCGGGTCCTTGGTGTGGGTCAGGCCCAGGTTGAAGAAGGAGCCGCCGTCCAGCGGCCAGGTGAAGAGCGCGGGCAGGTCGTCGAGGTCGACGTCCTCACCGGTGAGCACGACCTCCTGGACGGGCGCGTCGGAGGACTTCACGTTCTTCGGCGGCACGTGGGCCATCGAGGCGAGCTTGCCGAAGGCGTCCCGGAAGCCGGTGAAGCCCTGCGGCAGCTCGGGCTTGAGCAGGCCGGCGATCTTCTCGGCGATGTCGTCGGGCGACTTGAGGCCGAGCGACTTGGCCAGCCGGCGCTCCGTACCGAAGACGTTCATCGCGAGCGGCACCGAGCAGCCCTTGACGTTCTCGAACAGCAGCGCCGGGCCCTTGGCCTTCTGGACCCGGTCGACGATCTCGCCGATCTCCAGGTGGGGGTCGACCTCGGCCTTGATCCGCCTGAGGTCGCCCTCACGCTCCAGGGCCCGGAGGAATGAGCGCAGATCGTCGTATGCCATGCGTGTCAGTATCCGATACTCGCCCGTCCGGCCTTGCACGCGGGGCAGTGTCCGAAGGCTCCAAGGACTAGCCTGGGGGCCGCCCGTACCGACCGCTTCCGGGGGAGACCGCCGCCGTGCTCAGGATTCTGCCGTCACTGCTCGTCATCGCCCTGTGGATCTGGGCCTTCATCGACTGCGTGACCACGCCGGAGCAGGAGGTGCGGCACCTGCCCAAGGTGGTCTGGGTGATCGTGGTGCTGCTCTTCCCGCTGGTCGGCTCCGCGGCCTGGGTGGTGGCCGGGCGGCGCCGGCGGCCGCGGGCCGCGACCGGGCCGATGGTGGCCCCGGACGACAACCCCGAGTTCCTCGCCTCCCTGGACAAGCTGCGCGAGCGCGAAGACCCCGAGAAGCCCTGACGACGGGAAGCCGACGGCGGGGGTGCGGTGGTCTCGACCGCCGCACCCCCGTTTGGTGCATCCCTACGATCCGGCGCCGAAAACGCCCCGTTCCCCGCTCGGCGCCGTTGTCACGCCCGCACCTGCGCACGCCAGCGCCGCGCGCCCCCGACACGCCGATTCGCAACCGCTCTGACCTGCGGTTCAAGCAAAACGGGCGGCGATTCACAAGCCACCTGTGCATAGGTCGAAGCGCCTGTTCGACGCCTTCGCGGGGCGTGCGCCTTCTGTCAGGCTCTTACAGGTTCTGGGCCTTGACCTTGTACGGAATCAACGCCGATTTCGGGGTGCGATCCCTCGTAGTGTCGTAGGTGAAGAAGTGTTCGCAGCCGCGGCTGCCGCCACAGCAGGCCGGCCGCGTCGGACAGTTCCCTCACACTTGGAGTGGTTCGAGATGACGGTTCTGCACGAGGCGCCGCCCGGCGACGAGATCCCCGAGATCCCGGCCGACGCGCACGGGCGGGTCGCGGAGCTGCGGGACCTTCGGGACAAGGTCAAGCAGGGCCCCAGCGAGAAGGCGACCGAGGCGCAGCACGCCAAGGGCAAGCTGACGGCCCGCGAGCGGATCGAACTGCTCCTCGACGAGGGCACCTTCAACGAGATCGAGCCGCTGCGCCGCCACCGCGCGCAGGGCTTCGGCCTGGAGGCCAAGAAGCCGCACACGGACGGCGTGATCGTCGGCTGGGGCAAGGTCCACGGCCGTACCGTCTTCACCTACGCCCATGACTTCCGGATCTTCGGCGGAGCCCTCGGCGAGGCCCACGCCCAGAAGATCCACAAGATCATGGACATGGCCATCGCGGCCGGTGCCCCGCTGGTCTCGCTCAACGACGGCGCCGGCGCCCGCATCCAGGAGGGTGTCACCGCGCTGGCCGGCTACGGCGGCATCTTCCAGCGCAACACCCGCGCCTCGGGCGTCATCCCGCAGATCAGCGTGATGCTCGGCCCGTGCGCCGGTGGCGCCGCCTACTCCCCCGCGCTGACCGACTTCGTCTTCATGGTCCGCGAGACCTCGCAGATGTTCATCACCGGCCCGGACGTGGTCCAGGCCGTGACCGGCGAGAAGATCTCCCAGAACGGCCTCGGCGGCGCCGACGTGCACTCCGGCGTCTCCGGCGTCTCGCACTTCGCCTACGACGACGAGCAGTCCTGCATCGAGGAGGTCCGCTACCTCCTCTCGCTGCTGCCGCAGAACAACCGCGAGATGCCGCCGGCCGTCAGCAACGACGACCCGGTGGACCGCCGCAACGAGGCACTGCTCGACCTGGTGCCGGTGGACGGCAACCGCCCGTACGACATGCGCAAGGTGATCGAGGAGATCGTCGACCACGGCGAGTACCTCGAGGTGCACGAGCGCTGGGCCACCAACGTGCTGTGCGTGCTGGCCCGGATCGACGGCCACGTGACCGGCATCATCGCCAACCAGCCGCAGTCGCTGGCCGGCGTGCTGGACATCAACGCCTCCGAGAAGGCCGCCCGCTTCGTGCAGATGTGCGACGCCTTCAACATCCCGCTGGTCACCATGCTCGACGTCCCCGGCTTCCTGCCCGGCGTGGACCAGGAGCATGACGGCATCATCCGGCACGGCGCCAAGCTGCTCTACGCGTACTGCAACGCCACCGTGCCGCGCATCCAGCTGATCCTGCGCAAGGCCTACGGCGGCGCGTACATCGTGATGGACTCGCGCTCGATCGGCGCGGACCTGTCCTTCGCCTGGCCGACCAACGAGATCGCCGTGATGGGCGCCGAGGGCGCCGCCAACGTCATCTTCCGCCGCGACATCGCCGGGGCCGAGGACCCGGAGGCGATGCGCGCGCAGAAGATCAAGGAGTACAAGAGCGAGCTGATGCACCCGTACTACGCGGCCGAGCGCGGCCTCGTGGACGACGTCATCGACCCGGCCGAGACCCGCGCGGTGCTCGCCTCCTCGCTGGCCATGCTCCGCACCAAGCACGCCGACCTGCCGAGCCGCAAGCACGGCAACCCGCCCATGTAGCACGGGCCGCTCCACCCACAGCACCAGGCACCTGCCCGCCGTTCACTTCGCACCGGGGGAGAACCCACACCATGAGCATCTCTGCCGATATCCGGATCACCCGAGGCTCGCTCAATGACGAGGAGCTGGCCGCCCTCACCGCCGTCCTGATGGCCCGCGCGGCCGCCGCCCAGTGCAGCGCCGCCCTCGCCACCGTCGAGCCCATCGCCCGCTGGCAGCGCCTCGAGCGCCGCCCGGCGTACTACTCCCCCGTCAGCTGGCAGCAGGCGGCCTGACAACGACGAAGGGGTGGCCCGCGCTGTGATGCGCGGGCCACCCCTTCGTCGTACCCGTCACGCCGCTGTCAGGGCGGCCGAACGGCCCTCGTGCATCGTGTGCAGGTTCGCGGCCAGGCGCTGCGGGTCCTGGCTGAGCCAGAGGCGGACGGCCGCGCCGAGGACGGCGCTGGCCGAGCCCAGGCGGACACCGGTGGCCTGGGCCACCCTGGCTGCCGCCAGCACCAGCAGGTCGCTCAGCGCGGTCGGCAGCCAGACGGTCTGCGCGCACGGCGCGGGTGGCGTGAGTGCTGCCAGGAAGCGGTAGGCGTCGGCGGTGGTGGCCGCCACCATCGGCAGGACGTCCAGGAGGCCGTCCGCGACCACCTCCGACACGTCGCTGCGGTGCCCCTGCGCCAGGCGGCGCAGCAGCGCACGCTCTCCCGCGGTGATCCGGACGGTCAGCATGACCTCGTCGCACTCCATAGCGCGGCCCTCTCCTCGCGGCTTCCCTCACGGTGACCCGATCATCGGCACAAGTGCTCCGCTCGGCGTGTCCCGAAACCTCCCGGCCCGGGACTACGCCGACTCGGAGCTGAACTCTCGTCCGGTCGGCCGTCAGCCGACACCCGCGTAGCTGTGCTTGCCGGTCACGAAGATGTTGACGCCGTAGTAGTTGAACAGGAAGCAGGCGAAGGCCAGCAGCGCCAGGTAGGCGGCCTTGCGGCCCTTCCAGCCGGCCGTGGCCCGCGCGTGCAGGTAGCAGGCGTAGACGACCCAGGTGATGAAGGACCAGGTCTCCTTCGGGTCCCACTCCCAGTACTTGCCCCAGGCCGCCTCGGCCCAGATCGCGCCCGCGATGATGGTGAACGTCCAGAGCGGGAAGACCAGCGCGTTGATCCGGTACGAGAGCTTGTCCAGGGTCGACGCGGCGGGCAGGCGCTGCCAGATCGAGGCCGAGGTGCCGAACGGGCCGGTGGTCAGGCCCTCGGCCATCCGGCGGTCGTACCAGTCCTTGCCCAGGTAGAGCGCGGTGGCCGCGAAGGCCGCGTAGAACGCGCCGCCGCACATGATCGCGGCGGAGACGTGGATGGCCAGCCAGTACGAGTGCAGGGCCGGGACGAGCTGCTCGGACTCGGTGTACAGCACGCTGACGGCCAGACCCAGCGTCAGCACCACGGCGACGGTGACCGGTAGGCCGAGCCAGCGGACCTTCTTCCCGCTCACCAGCAGGCCCAGGTAGGCCAGCACGGTGGTCAGCGCGAAGGCGCAGGAGAACTCGTACATGTTGCCCCACGGCCAGCGCTCGACCGAGAGGCCGCGGGTGAGCACGCCGCCGATGTGCAGCAGGGCGCCCAGGACGGTCAGCGAGATGGCGATCCGGCCGGCCAGGTCGCCCTTCTCGCTGGTGCCGGCCGCACCGAGGCCGTCGACCTGGTCCTCGTCGCCGCGGCCGCTGGTGACCACGGTCGCGCCGGCGTCGGCGAGGGCGGTGCGGGTCAGCGTGGTGGTGCCGCCCCCGGCGGAGGCGACGGTGACCGTCACCTTCTTGGCCCCTTGGGGAGCCGTGGCGGCCACCGTCTCGGCGAGGGTCGCCTGCTCGGTGGAGCGGACGGCGACGGCGCCCTTGCTGCCGAAGGTCCACTCGAAGATGTGGGCGAACATGGCGAGCAGGTACACGGCCATGGCCGCGTAGATCAGCTTGTTGGACAGGTCGGCCAGCTGTAGGTCGACCCCTGCTGCGAGAGGCACCGTCTACTCCTTGGAGTCCTGGTCAGCGGGGTGTTCGGGCTTGTCTTCAGGTGCTTCGTCGAACGCCGGGGCCTCGTCGTCCAGCGCCGGGGCCTCGTCCTGGAGGTCGACGGCGATCTCGGCCAGCTCCTCGGCGATCTTCGCCGACTCGCTGCGGGCCAGCCCGGCGACCTCGACCAGGGTGCGGCCGTCCGCCGTGGCGGTGGCCCGGACCCAGATCCGGCGGCGCTGCACGAACAGCGAGCCGATCAGGCCGAGGATCCCGCAGACGGCGCCGGTCAGCGCGACGGCGTTGCCCGGCCGGTGCGAGACGGTGAAGCTGGCCCACTGCTGGTAGCCCTCGAAGGTCACCGAGCCGTAGTTGTCCGGCAGGGTCCAGCCCTGGCCCGGCTTGAGCTTCACGATGGCCGGCTGGCCGTTCACCTTGAGCTGGGTCATGCCCTTGGTGTCGAGCTGGTAGACGTTCTGCGGCGTCCCGGCATTGGTGCGCAGGTCGCCGGCCCACGCGCTGAGCACCAGCGCCGGGTCCGCCGTATCCGGGAAGAGCGAGACCGGGCCGGTCTTCTCGAAGTTCGGCGCGGCGGTCGGCAGGAAGAAGCCGTTCAGGCCCAGCTGGGTCTTCGCGCCGTCCTTCTCGCCGTAGTCGTTGACCTTGATCACGCCGGTGGAGGTGAGGTTGCCGTCCTGCGGCAGGAAGGCCGTCGGGCCCGAGTACACCTTGGTGCCGTCGGCCTTGCGGACCGTCACCACCGGGGCGTAGCCGTGGCCGATCAGGAAGACCTTGCTGCCGCCGATCTCCAGCGGGTGGTTGACCTCGATGTCGCCCTTGGTCAGCTTCGTGTTGTCGTCGCCCGTCCAGTACCGGATGTGGGCGGTGAACTGGCGGGCGCTGCCCATCTGGTCACCGCTGGTCTGGTACTTGGCGGTGAAGCCGTCCAGCTTGAAGCCGAAGCTGTCCAGGTCCTCGGAGGTGTAGAGGGCCGAGCCCGTGAAGTCGTCCAGCTGGGTGGTGGTGTTGGAGTAGCCCTGGCCCTCGATCACCAGCTTGCCGCCCTGTCCACTGGCCAGCCCGGCCCAGCCGAAGCCGGCCACCAGGGCGAACAGCGAGAAGTGGAAGAGCAGGTTGCCGACCTCGCGCAGGTAGCCCTTCTCCGAGGCGACGGCGCCGTTGCCCAGGTTGGCGCGGAAGCCGCGCCTCTTGAGGTGCTGGTACGCGGCGGCGTTGACCGCCTTGGCGTCGGCGGCGCTGTGCCAGGCCGCGTAGACCGGCATCCGGGTCAGGTTGCCCGGCGCGGCCGGGGGCTGGGCGCGCAGCACGCCGACGAACTGCCAGGTGCGGGGGATGATGCAGCCCGCGAGCGAGATGAACAGCAGCAGGTAGATCGCGGAGAACCAGACCGAGCTGTAGACGTCGAACAGCTGGAGCTTCTCGTAGACCGGGGTGATGCCCTTGTGCGCGGCCTTCCAGGTCTCGACCTTGAAGCTGTTCTGGCTGTTCTGCGGGATCAGCGAGCCGGGGATGGCCGCGACCGACAGCAGGAACAGCAGGATCAGCGCGACCCGCATCGAGGTCAGCTGACGCCACGTCCAGCGCAGCCAGCCGAGCACCCCTATCCCGGCGGGGCTGTCGCTCTCGGTCGGGGCGCTGCTCAGCCGCTCGGCCGAGAGCTCGTCCTCCGGACGGGTACGGGTGTCGCTCACGGTCAGATTCCGATCGAGAAGTCGGCGAAGGCGTAACGAATCTGGCTGACCAGGTCGTCCCAGGCGCCGGTGAGGAGCAGCAGGCCGACGACGACGAGCATGCCGCCACCGATCCGCATGACCCACTGGTAGTGCTGCTTGATCCAGCCGAACGCGCCGAGCGCGCGGCGGAACGCGAGCGCAGCCACGATGAACGGTACGCCGAGGCCCAGGCAGTAGACGGCAGCGAGAAGCGAACCGCGCCAGGGGTCGGCCCCGTTCATCGCCAGGACGTTGATCGAGGAGTACGTGGGCCCGAGGCAGGGGGTCCAGCCGAGCCCGAACACGAGGCCGAGCAGCGGCGCCCCGGCCAGACCGACAGCCGGACGTCGGTGGGTGCGCAGTTCCCGCATGGTGAAGCCGGGCAGCAGGCCCATGAAGGCCAGGCCCATCAACACCGTCACCGCGCCCATCACGATGTTGATGGCCTCGCGGTGCTCCCGGAGGGTGTCCCCGAAGTAGCCGAACAAGGCGCCACCGGAGACAAACACGGCCGAGAAGCCGAGCACGAACAGCGCCGATCCGAGCACCATCCGGCCCCGCTTGGTCCCCTTGGCGTCGGCAAGGTCGACCGCCGAGAAGCCGGTGACGTAGCTCAGGTAACCGGGGACCAGCGGCAGCACGCAGGGCGAGAAGAAGGAGACCAGCCCGGCCAGCAGCGCGACCGGGATCGCGAGCAGGATCGCCCCGCTCAGCACCGTCTGGTTGGGGCCCAGCTCCGCGAGGAGCGCGGCGCTCACTGGGACTTCTCGGCGACGATCGGCTTGATCAGGCTCTCCAGGTCCTCCGCCGACAGCGCGCGCAGCGAGCGGGCGGCCAGCTTGCCGTCCCGGTCGACCACGATGGTGGAGGGGATGGCCTGCGGGTTGAGGCTGCCCTTGGGGAACTTCAGGATCTGGGTGCCGTCCGGGTCGTACAGGCTCGGGTAGCTGATGCCGAAGTTCTTCTCGAAGGCGACGGCGTTGCCCGGATCGGTGTCCCGGGTGTTGATGCCGAGGAACTGCACGCCCTGACCCTGGTACTTCTGGGCGACCTGCTCCAGGCCCGCGGCCTCGGCACGGCACGGGCCGCACCAGGAGCCCCAGACGTTGAGCACCACGACCTTGCCCTTGTAGTCGGCGAGGGAGGCCTTGCCGCCGTCGATGGTGATGCCGGAGATCTCCGGGGCGTCCTTGCGGTGGCCCGCCTGCGCCGTGTCCAGCCCGCTCTTGCCGGTGATGAAGCCGGTCTGGCCGCCACCGCCGGAGGAGCCCGAGGAGCAGGCGCTCAGAGCCAGCGCGGCGGTGGCCGCGACCACGGCGGCGAGCATGGTGCGGCGGCGATTCGTCCCAGACATGTGAAAAGTTTCGCATGGGACTTCAGGCCCTCGGAGGGGGGTCCGTCCTTGTCGGCCGGACCCCCGCTGACCTGCGGTTCTCGCACTTATGATCCGCTTATGTCCCCTAAAGGACCGTCAGCGGATCCACCGGCGGATCCGTCAGGCTCCGAAGCTCTTGCCGACGGGCTTGTCGCCCTTCTTGCCCTTGCCGATCAGGTGCGCCGGGAGCAGGTCGCGGGCGGGCTCGGAGTACCCGACCGAGACGAGCTTGTCGCCCTCGTACGTGAAGCTGGTGAGCGAGGCCAGCGAGCACTGGCGGTTGCGCGGGTCGTGCCAGAGCTTCCGCTTCTCGGCGAAGGAGCGGACGGTCCAGATCGGCAGCTGGTGGCTGACGCAGACCGCCTCGTGCCCGCGCGCCGCGTCCCGGGCCGCCGCGAGGGCGGCCATCATCCGGACCGCCTGCTCGATGTACGGCTCGCCCCAGGAGGGCTTGAACGGGTTGGTGAGGTAGCGCCAGTACCCGGGGTTCTTCAGCGAGCCGTCGCCGACGCCGAAGGTCTTGCCCTGGAAGATGTTGTCGGCCTCGATCAGCCGCTCGTCGGCGGCGATCTCCAGGCCGTGGGACTTGCCGATCGGCGCGGCCGTCTCCTGGGCGCGCTCCAGCGGGGAGGCGACCACGTACGTGATGTCGCGGTCCGCCAGGTGCTCGGCGACCCGGTCGGCCATCTCCCGGCCCAGCTCGGAGAGGTGGTAGCCCGGCAGGCGGCCGTACAGGATGCCCTCCGGGTTGTGCACCTCGCCGTGCCGCATCAGGTGGACGACGGTGGTCTCGCTCACTTGGACTCCTCGCGGGCAGCGGCGGCGGCCTGGGCGGCGGCGGGCAGGGCGGCGGCGATCCACTCGACCGCGCGCTCGTCGTGCGAGGCCGACACGAACCAGGACTCGAAGGCGGAGGGCGGCAGGTAGACGCCCTGGCTGAGCATGCTGTGGAAGAAGGCGTTGAAGCGGAACGCCTCCTGGGTGCGGGCCTCGTCGTAGTTGGTGACGGGCGCCTCGGTGAAGAAGACCGAGAACATGTTGCCCGCCGTCTGCAGGCGGTGGGCCACGCCCTCCTTGGTCAGCGCGTCGCTCACCAGGCCGGAGATCTCGGCCGAGACGCGGTCGACGGTGGCGTACACCTCGTCGGTGCAGTTCCGCAGCTGGGCGAGGCCGGCGGCGGTGGCGATCGGGTTCCCGGAGAGGGTGCCCGCCTGGTAGACCGGGCCGGCCGGGGCGAGGTGGGCCATCACGTCGGCCCGCCCGCCGAAGGCCGCGGCCGGGAAGCCGCCGCCCATCACCTTGCCGAAGGTGAGCAGGTCGGGCGCCCAGCCCTCGTTCGCGGCCTCCAGGCCGTACCAGCCCGCCCTGGAGACGCGGAAGCCGGTCATCACCTCGTCCGAGATGAACAGCGCGCCGTCGGCCTGGCAGAGCTCGGCCAGGCCCTTGTTGAAGCCGGGCAGCGGCGGGACGACGCCCATGTTGCCGGGGCTCGCCTCGGTGATCACGCAGGCGATCTGGCCGGGGTGCGCCGCGAAGGCCCGCTTCACCGCCTCGAGGTCGTTGTACGGCAGCACGATGGTGTCGCCGGCCTGGGCGCCGGTCACGCCCGGCGTGTCGGGCAGGCCGAAGGTCGCCACGCCGGAACCGGCGGCGGCGAGCAGCGCGTCCACGTGACCGTGGTAGCAGCCGGCGAACTTGACGATCTTGGCGCGGCCGGTGAAGCCGCGGGCCAGCCGGATCGCCGACATGGTGGCCTCGGTGCCGCTGGAGACCAGGCGGACCTGCTCCACCGGCGCGACCCGCGCGACGATCTCCTCGCCCAGCTCGACCTCGCCCTGGCCGGGCGTGCCGAAGGAGGTGCCGCGGGTCACGGCCTGCTGCACGGCCTCGATCACGGCCGGGTGGGCGTGGCCCAGGAGCATCGGGCCCCAGGAGCAGACCAGGTCGACGTACTCACGGCCGTCGGCGTCGGTCAGGTAGGGGCCGCTGCCGGAGACCATGAAGCGCGGCGTGCCGCCGACGGCGCGGAAGGCGCGCACCGGCGAGTTCACGCCGCCGGGGGTCACGACCGAGGCTCGGTCGAACAGCGACTGGGACTTGGGGGCCTCGTACGGGTAGCTCTTGGGGTTCGTCACCCGCACATGGTCTCAAATCGTGTCCTTCACCTCCGCATGTCGGACCCGAACATCTGGAACGATGATCCGAGTACTGTCGTGCTACCTGCTCGCTCCTCGCCTCGCTCCCTGCGCTCGCGTTCTCATCCGCTTGTTCTCATCCGCTTGACGGATCAGTCAGACTGTCCGTGGACGGCTGTGGTGCGCGGTGGCGGCACAGTGGGCCGTGAGGTGTGCCAGCAGTACGTGTTACAGCTGCACTAGACGGGGTAATGGGCACGTTCGGAGGGACACCGAGCGTGCGGGGGTCTGTCGATTCCGGCGAATTCCGGTGAGGATGGTCCGAGTGTCCGAGGCGCAGGACGGCTTCGAGGAGGCCGCGGGTACTTCCCGGCGGCCCACCGGCGCTGCTGGCGGGGGAGCTGGTTCGGGCAGGGGAAAGCGGGGTGAAGGACGCGTGGGGGTGACCTACAAGTACTTCGGCGCACCCGACCGGGCCACCGCCGCGAGAGTCCCCACCGCGCTCGGCCCCGGCGGCCTCGGCCTCGACGCGGGCGAGCTCGGCACCCTGGGGCGCCTGGGCGACCTGATGGAGACCAGCGGATCGCTCGGCGGCCACCTCTCCACCAAGATCAAGCCGGAGACCATGAGCGCCATGGTCCTCACCGGCATCACCGGCGTCCCCCTCCACCAGGTCCCGCCGCTGGAGCTGGTCGTCCTCCACCCCGACTACGCCGTCGTCCAGCTCCCCCACACCGTGGTCGAGCCCCTCCGCAAGGCCGACGAGACCGAACTCGGCGCCGCCGCCTTCATCTGGTCCACCGTCCCCGACCGCCGGGGCCCGCGCGACGCCTTCGTCATCTACACGATGCTCCACGAGTGGCAGGACTTCGCGAACCGCCTCCACGACGCGGGGCACCAGCTGTACTGCCTGGTCTGGCCCTGACCGCCGGGCCGGCTGGCACCCCGCTCATCACCGTTCACCGCCGGCGCCGGTCTGGAGCGCTCCCCAACTCCCCTACCCGGTGGTCGAGCAGGACGCACCGGACGCGGGGCCGGCCAGGGTGATCAGCTGCGGCCCGGTCGGCGTCGAGCAGCAGCCGCCGTCCTGGGCGGTCTCGGGCTCGTCGAAGAGGCCGGCCCCGCCGCAGACTCCCGTCTCGGGGAGGGTGAGTTCGACGCGGGCGGCGGCCTCCTGGTCACCGGCGAGGGCGGCGGCGACGGAGCGGACCTGCTCGTAGCCGGTCATGGCGAGGAAGGTGGGGGCGCGGCCGTAGGACTTCATGCCGACCACGTACACGTCCCGTTCTGGGTGCGTGAGTTCGGTGGCGCCGTGGGGGTAGACGGTGCCGCAGGAGTGCTGGTTGGGGTCGATCAGCGGGGCGAGCGCGATCGGGGCCTGGAGACGCTCGTCGAGGCCGAGGCGGAGCTCGGAGAGGATGGACAGGTCCGGTCGCAGGCCGGTCAGGACCACGATCCGGTCGACGGGTTCGCTGCGGCGGCCGTCCTCGGCGACGAGGACCAGGCGCTCGCCGTCGGCCTCGACCGCGGCGGTGCGGAAGCCGGTGAGCGCACTGGCGTGGCCGTCCTCGACGGCCTTCCTGGCGCGCTGGCCCAATGCTCCGCGCGCCGGGAGCTGGTCGGCCTCGCCACCACCGTAGGTGCTGCCGGTGATGCCGCGCCGCAGGACCCAGACGGTGTGGGTGCCGGGCTCGTCCTCGGCCAGGTCCGCGAGGTAGGCCAGGGCGGTGAACGCGGACGCGCCGGTACCGACGACGGCTGTGCGCCTGCCCGCGAACCGCTCACGGACGGCCGGGTCGGCCAGGTCGGGGATGCGGTACGTGATGCGGTCGCCTGCGGCGCGCTCGCCGAGGGCGGGCAGGCCGTCGGCGCCGAGGGGGTTCGGCGTGGACCAGGTGCCGGAGGCGTCGATGACGGCGCGGGCCGCGATCCGCCCCTCGGTGCCGTCCGAGTGCTCGAGGTGGACGGTGAAGGGCTGCTCGGTGCGACCGGAGTCGACGATGCGGTCACGCCCCGCGCGGGCGACGCCGGTCACCCGGGTGTCGTAGCGCACCCGGTCACCGAGCGCGTCGGCCAGCGGCTGGAGGTACAGCTCGGCCCAGTCGCCGCCGGACGGACAGGCCGCCCCGTCCGGACGGGTCCAGCCGGTCGGGGCGAGGAGCTTCTCGGCGGCCGGGTCGACCAGCTCGGCCCAGGGCGAGAACAACCGGACGTGGCTCCACTGGCGCACCGCCGTGGCGGCGGCGGGACCGGCCTCCAGGACGAGCGGATCGAGGCCGCGCTCGATCAGGCGGGCGGCAGCGGCCAGGCCGACGGGGCCCGCGCCGATGACGACGACGGGCAGGCCGACGGGGGTGTTCTCGCTCATCTCAGGTCTCCGAGCTGGTCAGACTGCGGACAGTGGCTGCCTCTGCATCCACCCGCTGATTCGACGTTTGTTGATGTGATGCCGAGCTTGCCGCCAGTATCGACAGATGTCAATATAGGCGCATGTCGAATCCGCAGAGGGCAGAGTTGCCGGTCATCGAGCCCGAGGCTGTGCCGTGCTGCCCGCCGCTCACCTCCGCCGAGTTGTCGGAGGCCGACTCGGTGAAGATGGCGGCGATGTTCAAGGCGCTCGCGGACCCGGTGCGGCTGCGACTGTTCTCCAAGGTCGCCTCGCACACCGGGAGCGAAGCGTGCGTGTGCGACATCCAGGACGTGGGCGTCTCGCAGCCGACCGTCTCCCACCATCTGAAGAAGCTCCGCGAGGCCGGGCTGCTGACCTCCGAGCGGCGCGGCACCTGGGTCTACTACCGTGTCGCGCCGGGGGTGCTGGCCGGCCTGGCCGCCCTGCTCACCGCCGCCGGCTGACCCCGCCCCGCCGCCCCGCCCTGGAGCCCGCCCCTCATGCCCGAGTCCGCCGCGACTGTCGCGCCGATGACCGCCGACCACGCCGAGGAGGTGCTGGCGGTCTACCAGGCCGGAATCGACGGCGGCAACGCCACGTTCGAGACCGCGGCGCCTACCTGGGAGGCGTTCGACACCGGGAGGCTGCGGGAGCACCGCTTCGTCGCTCTCGACGGCAGCAGCCGGGTACTGGGCTGGGTCGCCGCGAGCCGGGTCTCGGACCGGTGCGCGTACGCCGGGGTGGTGGAGCACTCCGTCTACGTCCACCCGGACGCCCAGGGTAGGGGCATCGCCGGCCTGCTGCTGCGGGAGCTGATCACCTCGACGGAAGCGGCCGGGATCTGGACGATCCAGTCCGGCGTCTTCCCGGAGAACGCCGCCAGCCTCGCCGTCCACGCCAAGGCCGGCTTCCGGGTGATCGGCACCCGCGAGCGCATCGGCCGCCATCGCGGCCTCTGGCGGGACGTGCTGCTGATCGAGCGCCGCAGCCCCGTCATCCACTGACCGGCTCCTCGGATCGCGTCGGCGCTCCGGACCACTTAGCACAAGCGTGACGTGCGGGAGTGTCCGTCACCCCAACATCACTGTTTCTGATGAACATTGACGGTGCATCAGTTTACTTTCCCCCGCTCTGATCAGGATGGCGGTCAGCGTCCGTATACAGAGAAGGTGGTTCCGAATGACCAGTGACCCGATTTCGTCGGTCACCGAAGCAACGCTCACCGACATCGCCACCAACGGCATCTGGGGCCCCGGCCACAGCGTCAGCCAGGCCGTCGTCGACGTGTCCAGGGCGCTGCTCGCCTCCCTGCAGGGCGAGGAGGGCGTCGAACTCCCGCCGGAGCTCTCGGAGCTGGTGGCCGAAGTCCAGCGGATCGCCACGATCGCACTGCCCCGCATCACCGCCAACGACGGTGTCCGGCTGTCGGCGTTCAGCATCAAGCTGACGGACGGCGCCCCGCACCCCGTGGTGATCGTGCCCGCCGGGTGGAACCCGTACGGCTGGCTGCCCTTCCTCTACGCGTACCTCAAGCTGGCGCAGCGCGGCTACCACGTCCTCGCCTACTCCCCGCGTGGCATCGGCATCAAGGGCTGGCTGTCGACCTCCGAGGGCTTCGTCAACGTGGCCGGGCCCGAGGACTGGGCCGACGGCTCGTCCGTGATCGACTACGCGCAGGAGGCCCTTGAGCCCAGCCGGATCGGCTTCCTCGGCGAGTCGTACGGTTCCGGGATCAGCCAGTTGGTCGCCGCGAACGACCCGGGCAATCGCGTCTCCACCGTGGTCGCGCTGAGCACCTGGGGGAACCTCGCCACCAGCCTGTACAACAACGGCACCCGGCACCTGGAGGCCGTGCAGGCGCTGATCGACTTCACCGGCGGCCCGCTGGAGGAGAAGTTCGACGAAGAGACCCAGCGGATCCTCAAGAACTTCCTCAGCGGCCGGGACCTCGACGAGGTGGTCGAGTGGGGCACCCCGCGCTCCCCGGAGACCCACGTCGACCGGACGAACGAGCGGGGCATCCCGACGTTCATCTCGAACACCTGGCACGAGACGCTGTTCCCGGTCAACCCGGTGGTCGACCTCTTCGAGCGGCTCACCGTCCCGAAGCGGCTGAACCTGTGGATCGGCGACCACGGCGCCCCCGAGGGCCCCGGCCTGGCCGGGCTGGTGCTCGGGGCGCCGTTCCCCGGGCTGGCGGTCCCGACGCGGGAGGCCTACGACTGGCTGGACCACTTCCTGCTCGGCGCGGACAACGACGTGCCGAACTGGCCGGCCGTGAACAGCCAGAGCATGTTCACCTACCGGACGGTCCCCATCCCGGGCGGCACCAAGCTGATCACCGTCCCGGCGCGCCGCGAGACGTACGGGTCCTGGCACGAGGTCACCACCGGCAGCGAGGCCTGGTACCTCACCGGTGCCGACGACGGCGGTGACGGCACGCTCACCGACAAGCCGACCGTCGGGTGGTCGCGGGACTTCGAGGCCGGCGCCCTGACCTCCTCCGTCGCGGGCGAGCTGCTCAAGACCGGGCAGCAGGAGTGGTTCGGCAACCCCAAGTCCTACGAGCCGGCGAAGTTCGAGCGCGGTCAGCTGCTGGTCTGGTCGACCGACCCGCTGACCGGCTCCGACAAGGTGGCCCGCCGGATCCGGGGCACCGCCACCGTGCAGCTCACCGTGCGCAGCAGCGTCGACACCGCCACCGTGATCGCCTACCTGTACGACGTCGCCCCGGACGGCACCGCCCGGATCATCACCCACGAGCCGTTGACGGTCACCGACCTGACCCCGAGGGTCAACACCACCGTCAGCTGGAACCTCCAGGCCGCCTCCTACGACCTGCCGGACGGCCACCGGCTCGCCCTGGTGGTCAACAGCCGTGACCCGCTGTACTCCTACGCGGGATCCGACCTCCCCGCCCTCAGCACCACCACGGTCAGCTCCGTGACCGGGAGCGAGGCCCGGCTGGAACTGCCGCTGGGCTGACAGCCCCAGGGCTCCACGGCCCGTGCGGCAGCCCGCCGATCGGTGTACGGCGGGCTGCCGCACGGGTGTCGCCGGGGCCGTACGACAGCGGGTCAGCCCAGCAGCTCGGCGAGTTCGGTGACGGCCGCACGGGCGGTGCGGCCCACGCCGATGAGGGTGGCGGAGGCGGGGCCGGTCCAGTCGCCGTAGCCGAGCAGGTGCACGCGGGGGTCGGCGCCAGCGCGGGTGCCGTCGGTGGGAATGCGGCCGTCGGCGTCGCGTAGGCCGAGGCCGGCGAGCGGGCCGAGGGCGGGGCGGAAGCCGGTGCACCAGATGACGGTGCCGCACGGCCACCGTTCGCCGGCCGTCCACACCGGGCCGTCGGCGTCGAGGTGGTCGAACATGTGGTGGTCGGCGAGGAGCCCGGCGACACGAGCGGCGCGTACGGGTGCGGTGGCGACGATGTCGCCGAGGTCGGAGATGCGCGGGCCACCGTCGTTGACGCGGCGGGTGGCGATCTCGAACAGGGCCCGGCCGTCGATCTCGTCCGGGAGAAGCCGGGCCGGTCGGCGGGTGACCCAGCGCACCTCGGCGGCGTGCCCGGCCAGGTCGGCGGCGATCTGGGCGCCGGAGTTGCCGCCGCCCACGACGACGACTCGCTGACCGGCGAACTCGGTCGCGTCGCGGTAGCCGGTGGTGTGGAGCTGGCGCCCGCCGAACACCTCCCGGCCGGGGACGGCGGGGAGGAAGGGGCGGGTCCAGGAGCCGGTGGCGCTGATCAGCGCGCGGGCGTGCCAGGTGCCGTCGTCGGTTGTCGCCAGCAGCCCGCCGTCCCCCGCATCCACCACGGTGCGGACCTGGACGGGGCGGTGGACGGGCAGCTCGTAGCGCTTCTCGTACTCCGCCAGGTAGGCCGCGACGTGCGCGGCATCCGGCGCGTCGTGCCCGGGCTGAGCGGGCATGGGGCGGCCGGGCAGCGAGGAGTAGGCGGCGGGCGAGAACAGCCGCAGGGTGTCCCAGTAGTGCTGCCAGGCCCCGCCGGGAGCCTGGGCGGCGTCGAGAATCGCGAAGTCGAGTCCGGTGCGCCGCAGGTGGTAGCCGGCGGCGAGACCGGCCTGGCCGCCGCCGATCACGAGGACCTGGGTGCGCCGGAAGCCGCTCACTTCGAACCGGCCCCGGTGGCCGTGCGGGGGGCGTCGAAGACCAGCACGACCAGGGCCAGCCCGACCACACCGCCGACCAGCTGGACGCCGACGAAGCCCGGTACGGAGGCGGGGGCGATCCCGGCGAAGGTGTCGGTGAACGCGCGGCCGATCGTGACGGCCGGGTTGGCGAAGGAGGTGGAGGAGGTGAACCAGTACGCGGCGCCGATGTAGGAGGCGACCGCGATCGGGGCGAACCGCAGGTGGTCGGTCTTGCCCAGGCCGAAGATCAGCAGGACCAGGCCGGCGGTGGCGACGATCTCGCCGAGCAGCAGGTGGCCGTCCGAACGGTCGTGGGTGGACCACTTCACCAGCGCCTTGCCGAACATCGCGTCCGCGAGCACCGCGCCGCCGATCGCCCCGGCGACCTGTGCCGGGAGGTAGGCGGCGACCTCGCGCAGGCCGAGGCCCTTGGGGGCCTTGCGGCCGGACCACCACTCGGCGAGTGTGACGACCGGGTTGAAGTGGGCACCGGAGACCGGGCCGAGCAGCAGGATGAGCACGCCGAGGCCGAAGACGGTGGCCAGCGAGTTGGCCAGCAGCTGCAGGCCGACGTCCTTGGTGAGCTCGGTGGCCTGGATGCCGGAGCCGACCACCACGGCGACCAGGGCGGCGGTGCCGACCAGCTCGGCCGCGATGCGGTTCACCAGCGGGATCACCGGGGGCTCGACGGCGAGAGGCTCGGCCTCGGTGGTCTCAGGTCTCGCTTCGTCTGTGGCGCTCAACGGATGGTGCTCCTCGTACGGGGGCGGGGCAGGGGTGAAAGGGTGGTCAGCAGGACCGCTTGAAGCCGGCCTCGGCGGTCAGCCGTGCGGCGGAGGCGAGTCGGGTGAACTCGGCGGCCAGGCCGGTCAGGGCTTCGGGCCGCAGCGAGTAGTAGGTGAAGCGGCCACAGGGCTCGGTGTCCACCAGCCCGGCCTCGCGCAGGATCTTCAGGTGGTTGGAGAGGTTGGTCTGCTTCGCGCCGGTCTCCTCCACCAGGTGGGTCGTGCACAGCGCCTCGCGGGCGAGGAGCTGGACGATCTGCATCCGCAGCGGGTCGGCCAAGACCTTCAATACATCACTGTCGACTGACGTCACCATGGGCTGATACGTTACCGGGTGCTCGGGGCGCCTGGCGAGCCCTGCCCCCGCCACCGGGCACCGGCCCACACCCGCCCACCGAAGGACACCCGCATGACCGCGCCGCTCGCCTCCGTCCTCTTCGTCTGCATCCACAACGCCGGCCGCTCCCAGATGGCCGCGGGCTTCCTCACCCACCTCGCCGGGGACCGCGTCGAAGTCCGCTCCGCCGGCTCGATGCCGGGCGACCAGGTCAACCCGTCCGCCGTCGCCGCGATGGCCGAACTCGGCATCGACATCTCCGGCCAGCAGCCGAAGATCCTCACCACCGAGGCCGTCCAGGCGTCGGACTACGTCATCACCATGGGCTGCGGCGACGCCTGCCCGTACTTCCCCGGCAAGACGTACCTCGACTGGAAGCTGGACGACCCGGCCGGGCAGGGCGTCGAGGCCGTCCGCCCGATCCGCGACGCGATCAAGACCCTGATCGAGGGCCTGATCGCCGAGATCGACGCCAAGGCCACCACGGAACAGAGGGACTGACCCTGGCGACTGGCGTCCGGGGCATGAGCGGTCCCGGGAGGCCGATCTACCGGGTGATCTTCGATGGAGTTGAGCGGCAGGTGGCAATTACTGTCGGAGGAAGCGGATTTCTCATGGGAGCCAACCTCGTATGACAGGCACCAACTACCCTGCCCCCCGGATCCTTCGGGTCCAGGCCGATGGCACCAGCAGTCCGCTCCGTCCCGCGCAGGGAGCACCGGGGGGACTCTCGCCGGACGACCCGGTGCTGGGGCTGTCCGCCGGCCTCTCCGCCGATCTGCGCGCCTGGGGTGCCGAGTACCCTCCTGACGATGCCCGGACGGCCACGCGTCGGGGGTACGAGCTGGCCACTCGGCTGGCAGCCGAGCTCGGGCCGTCGTGGGTGGTGCTCTGTCACGACGTGGTGCGCGGAGTCGAGAACTGCGTCTGCTGGGCCTGCGGAGGATTCCACTGGCGACGGGACGCGCACGAGCCCCTGGTCGGGTCGCGCACCGTCCGGCTGAAGCTGGAATTCCAGTGCTACCCGCTGCGGTTCGTGGGCGGGGAGCACGACGGGGTGAACTTCGCTCCCGACGACCCCGTGGTCGCGCTCGGCCTGACGGACGAACTGGTCGACCGGCTGTACGCCTGGGCCAAGGGCTTGGACGAGGCGATCGACAGTCGGCATGACCTGACAGCGACGGAGAGGCAGCAGTCGGCTGCGCAGGGGAGGCTGCTGTTCCAGCAGCTGACCGAGGAGCTCGACCCCAGGTGGGCCGTGGAGTACGACGCGCTGGACGACTGACACCCCGCGAGCTCGACCCGGTACTACGACTGCTTCGGCGCGGGCGTCGACTTCTACCCGCGCCCGCCGCTGCCCATCACCCCGATGTTCTGGCGAGGGCCGGGCCGCGGCGTGATGCAGGTCATGATCACGAGAAGGGTGACCCACCCCCGTCGGCCGGCCCGGCCATGACAATCGTCGGGCTGGTATTCGACGATGGGTCAGGGAAGCTGGTCATGGCGGGGATTGTCGGCACGGATGTGGTCGAGGCGCTGCGGGGTGCGGACGCGGCGGAGCAGGACCGGATCCTGGTGGAGCGGTCGGCCGAGGTGGCCGGGGTGATGGCGGACGGGTTTGCCGGGGCGCAGCCGGAGTTGGCGGCGAAGTCGGGGTTCGCGCGGTGGCAGGTGTGGGCGGCTGCCGCGGCAGGAGTGGCCGGGGCGGTAGGGGTGGTGGTCGCGCCGGTGGTGGCGCTGCCGGTGTTCACGGTGCTCTCGACGGCGTACAGCCTGTTGCACGGCGTGATCGCCGTGGCCGGGCTGCGAGCAGAAGAACCCGAAACCGACCGGCCGTTGCCGGAGGGGGAGTTGCCGTTCTACACCGTGCTGGTGCCCGCCTACCGGGAGGCGGCGGTGATCGGGGACACGGTGCGGCAGCTGGCCAGGCTGGACTATCCGGCGGATCGGCTGGAGGTGCTGGTCCTGGTGGAGCGGCACGACCCGGACACGTTGCGGGCGGTGCAGGCGGCAAGCCCGCCGCCGTTCGTCCGGATCGTCCGGCTGCCGCCCGGACCGCCGCAGACCAAGCCCCGGTCGGTGAACCTGGGGCTGATGCTGGCGCGCGGCGAGCTGCTGGTGATCTTCGACGCCGAGGACCGGCCGGAGCCGGACCAACTGCGGCGGGTGGCGGCGCGGTTCGCGGCAAGCGATGAGCGACTGGCCTGCGTACAGGCGCAGTTGCTGTTCCGAAATGCCGAAGTGAACTGGCTGACACGGCAGTCGGCGCTGGAGTACGCGCTGCGCTTCAAGTTCGTGCTGCCCGGGATGGTGCGCCTCGGGATGCCGATCCCGCTCGGCGGCACCAGCAACCACTTCCGCACCGAGACCCTGCGCGAGCTCGGCGGCTGGGACGCCTGGAACGTCACCGAGGACGCCGATCTCGGCATGCGGTGCGCGGCACTGGGCAAGCGGGTCGAGATGATCGAGGCCGTGACCTGGGAGGAGGCGATCGACCGCCTCGGCCCGTGGGTACGGCAGCGGACCCGGTGGTTCAAGGGGTTCCTGCTGACGGCGGCGGTGCACACCCGGCGCCCGGGGCGGACGGTGCGCCGGTTCCGGGCGTCCGGGCTGCTGTCGCTGCTCGGTGTGGTCGCGAGCGCCCCGGTCACCTCGGCCGTCCAGCCGGTGGCGTCCGTCCTCACGCTGCTCGCGCTGGTGGGCGGCTCGAGCCTGGTGGGGCCGGTCCTCCTCGCCCAGGGGGTGTCGATCGCCTGCTGGATCGGCATCACGTACGCGGCCGCCCGCCGGGCCGGGCTGGCGGCGCCCTGGTCCGCGGTGTTCGCCCCGGTGTACTCGGTGCTGTGGTCGGTGGCCGCCTGGCGGGCGGTGCACCAGTTGGTGGTGTCGCCGTTCAGCTGGGAGAAGACGCCGCACGGCGAGGCCGGCTAGAGGCGGCTAGAGGTGCCGGGCGCGGCTGAGCAGGGAGCGGCCGATCAGGGAGCAGGTGAGCAGGCCGGTGGCGGCCAGCAGGAGCATCCACGGCCAGGCGCCGGAGAAGCCGAGCAGGGCCGCGTCGCGCAGGCAGCGGATGCCGTAGGTGACGGGATCGGCCCAGGTCAGGACGCGCAGCACCGGGGACATCTGCTGGACGGGGTAGAACGACGGGCTGGCGAACAGCAGGACCGGGGCCAGCACGTTGATGGTCACGGTGAAGCGCTGGAAGTCCTCGAAGCGGGTGGCCAGCAGCAGGTAGAGGCCGTTGAAGGCCACCGAGGCCAGGACGATCGCGCACAGCAGGGCGATCCAGTGGGTGGCCGGCCAGGAGAAGGTGAAGACCGTCAGCGCGACCGCCGTCGCCGCCAGGCTCTGGGCCAGCACCAGGATGGTGCCCGCCAGCAGCTTGCCGAGGACGTAGCTGCTGCGCCGCAGCCGGTAGGACCAGAGTTCGAGGTCCATCTGGCCGAGGCGCTCCTGGAAGAGCGAGGCGCCGGCCGTGGTGGCGGCCGCCAGCATGGTGGAGAGCAGGATCGCGGGCAGCGAGAACTCCGAGTAGGTCGTCCGACGGCCCGCGTACTCCACGGTGCCCACCAGGCGGGAGAGCGAGGTGGCGAAGAGCAGCAGGTAGACGGCCGAAGGCACCACCGCGAGCAGCAGGTTGGTCCGGTTGCGGGTGAGCAGCCGGTACTCGCGGTGCAGGGTGGCCACCAGGTCCTGCGGGAGGCGGCCGCCGGGGACCGCCGCCGAAGTCCAGAACCGGCCGTCCGCGAGATCGGGTTCGGTGGTGGTGCTCATGCGCGCTCCCCCACGAGTTCCATGAAGGCGTCCTCCAGCGATGCGGCCTGGTACTCGACCGAGGCGATGGTGATGCCCGCCGCCCGGGCCTGGTCGAGCGGTTCGCGGATCCGTTCGCGGACGTCCACCCCGGTGACCTGGACGGTCTCCTCACCGCGGACGGAGGTCAGGCCGTACCGGTCGAGGACGGCCGCCAACGCCTGGGTGTCGCGCGGGGTGGCCGGCCGGACGACCGCGCTCGGGCGGCCGAAGGTGTCGGCCAGCCGGCGCGGGGTGCCGGACTCGACCAGGCGCCCCCGGTCGACGATCAGGATCCGCCCGCAGTTGCGCTCCAGCTCCTCGACGTAGTGGCTGGTCCAGAGCACGGTGGTGTCCCGCTCGCGGCGCAGCCGGTCCAGCTGCTGCCAGAGTTGCCGCCGGCCGGCCACGTCCAGCCCGGCCGAGGGCTCGTCCAGGAGCAGCAGGCGCGGGCCGCCGAGCAGGGCCCGGATCAGCTGGAGGCGCCGGCGCTCGCCGCCGGAGAGGGTGAAGACCAGCTGGGAGAGCTTGCCCGCGATGCCGAACTCCTCGGCCCTCGCGTCCACCCACGGCCGTACGGCCCGCCAGCTCAGCCCCTTGAAGGCCGTCGCGATCCGCAGGTTGTCCGAGGCGGTCAGCATCATGTCGAAGGGCGCGGACTGGTGCACCACCCCGAGCTCGGCCTTGGCCCGGCCGCCGTGCTCGTCGGGCCGGCGCCCGAAGAGCCGCACCGTGCCGCTGTCGGGGACGGCGATCCCGCAGACCAGCTTGGTGAGCGTGGACTTGCCCGCGCCGTTGGGCCCGAGCAGCCCGACGACCGAGCCCGTGTCGAGCGTGAAGGAGAGGTGGTCGACGGCGTTGCGGTCCATGCCGTCGTAGCGTTTGACGAGATCCTCGATCTCGGCTGCGGGTGCGGTGGTGATGGCGCGCTCCTCGGCGACGGGCTCGGGCGGCGGAGGGTCAGGACGCGCTGGCGGCCGTCTCGGCCACCAGCACGCCCCGGGCGGCGAGTTCGGCGAGGAACCCGCGGATGTCGGAGCCGATCATGTCCAGCGCCTCCGGGCTGCCGTCGGTGTGCTCGGCGCCCAGCTCGGCGACGATCCCCTCGACGTCCTTGCCGTCGGCGAGCAGCGTCCAGATCTGCGCCGCCGTGCTGTTGAGGGTCTGGAACTCCCCCGACTCGGAGTCGTACAGCCGGACTTCGTCGAAACCCGGCGTCCAGACGACGTCCTCGCTGATCTCGTAACGCATGGGGTGCCCTTCAGTCGGCGATCGGCAGCAACTGCCGCCCGGTGCCCGGCAGCTGGCGGCCGGTGGTGGTCACGGTGACCGGCAGCTGCCGGCGGCCGGCGGTCTTCCAGTCCTCGTAGACCGGGTGGATGCTGTCGTCTGAGACCAGGTGCGGGATGAACATCTCGGCCTGGTTCGCGTCCAGTTCGGGGCCGGTGACCCCGAGCGAACGCCAGTAGTTGGTGATCATGCTGTGCCGCAGCATCCGGCACAGGTGGCGTCCGTTGCGGTGGATGTCCCCGGTCTCCGCCATGTGGTAGCCGCGGCAGCCGCCGCCGCAGCCGCCCCGGATGTAGCACCGGCGGCAGTCCTCCAGGTTGGTGCCGCTGAACACGTTGTTCCGCCGCAGGTCCGCCAGCAGCGGCGAGGCGAACAGCTCGGCGAGGCTCTTCTCGCGTACGTTCCCCACCTTGTGCGCCGGCTCGGTGACCAGCTTGCAGGGGTACACGTCACCCAGCGAGTTGATGTAGATCTCGTTGCCGCCCATGCCGCAGTTGCCCTTGACCGAGCAGGGCTTCGCGGGCCGCGGGCCGTCCGGCAGCAGCTTGGCGGCGGCCGCGTTGGTCCAGGTGAACCGGGTGGTCTTCTGGTACTCCGTCCACCCGAAGTCGTAGGTGTCGGTGTTGGCCCGGCCGAGGTCGGAGTGCTGCATCAGGCGCACCATGCGGACCTGGAAGCCGGCCACGAACTCGCACATCTGCTCCATGGCGTCCACGTTGTCCTCGGTCACCACGTGGTTGATGATCGGGACGACGCCGGCCTCGTTGAGCAGCCGCAGGCCCTTGGACGTCCGGGCGAAGGTGCCCTTGCCACGGGTCTTCTCGTGCAGCTCGGCCGTGCCGCCGTCCATGCTGACGGTGACCAGGCTGAAGATGTCGGCGATCTTCTTGGCCGTCTCGGGCGTACGGATCACCGTGCCGTTGGTGATCATGTTGACGTGGAGCCCGGAGTCCTTGGCGTGCTGCGCCACGGTCAGCAAGTCCCGGCGGAGCATCGGCTCGCCGCCGGTGAAGACGATGGTGTTCGCCCCCATCGCCGCGATCTGGCTCACCAGGTCCATCGACTCCTCGTGGGTCAGTTCACCCGGGAGGGCCTTCTCGGAGGAGGCGTAGCAGTACGGGCAGCGCAGGTTGCAGCCGTCGGTGATGGCGTAGTAGGCGAGCTTGAGCGGCGGGTCGGGCTCGCGCAGGACCGGACGGCGGCCGGGCAGGTAGGCGAGCCAGTTCAGCACCAGCTTGCCGATCAGGCGCTCCAGCGCGCGCGGGTCCTGGTCGAAGCCGGGCGGCGGGCCCTCGCGGCGGGAGAGGCGGCCGAGCACCGCCATTTCGGCACCGCCGAGTTCGCACCAGGAGGAGATCTCGGGGTTGGCGACCATTCGGCGCTCGCCGTACGTGAAGTAGACCAAGTCATCGGGTACGACCAGATCGGACCACTGTTCCAGCAGTTTCACGTTCCACCTTGGAGGTCGGGAGGTGCAGCGGACCGCGGCAGCGGGCCCACGGAACCGGCGGCGCCATCGGCGCCGCCGTGTCCGGCTCCTCCCGCGCCCTGCGGAGCGGGAGGAGCCGGCGTCGTACGTGACGACCCTCAGGGCCGTACTTACGCCTCGGCGCTGTTGCCGGCGCCGGCGCCCGCGCCACCCGAGCAGGCACAGGCGCAGCCGTCGATGACCTCGAGGTCGGTGGGGACGATCTGCGGCTTGGACCAGGTGTTCCTCATGGTGATTCCCTTCGTTCGAAGCGACGGATCTGCAGCTACGGACAGGCGGACACGGGTTGCCGGCAGGCAGCGGGAACGGAGCTCCGGCCGGCTCGCGCCGCCGTGGCGGAGGGAGGGACTCCGGCTCCCCGGCCGAGCCGGACCGAACCGGACCGAGCGGTGCTCCAGGGGCTGTCGGCAACCGATGTGACGAACTGTCGAGCAGTTCCCATGGTTGCGAGGGGCCGTTCGGTACGCCAGCAGTTCGTCCCTGGGGCTAATAGTTGCGAAACGTCCCGACCTATCGCCTTCACATCTCGTTCATGGCACCATCAAGGTCGCGGGGGCTCATCAGGGGAGCTGGGGGGCGCTGTGCTCGAACTCGACTTCGGTGTGGCCGACATGGCAAATGTTCGTTTCGGCATCTCGCCGTTGTTCCACGTGATCAGTGGTGTGGCCCGGGCGGAGCACTCCTGCGTCGGCGTCTCGGTCAACCGCGACCGGTGGTGGCGCCAGGCGAGGCGGCACGTACCCGCCCAGGCCGCGCCGGTGTTCGAGTTGGTCAATGCCAGTCTCAGAGGCGTGCCCGCCTTCGTCCTGGCCACCCGCGGGCAGCAGCTCGGCGACGAACTCGACGCCATGCTCGAGATCTCCGACGCGACGTTCTACCGCGACCTCTCCTTCTACGACCAGGAGCCCGAACTGCCGCGCATCGTGGCCGAGTTACGCGAGGGCGGCACCTCGGCGTTACCCCGGTTCACGGACGCCGTCCGAGCTCTGTTCCGGGCCTGCCTCGCACCGTACTGGCCCGACATCCTGCGCCTCCTGCAGGCCGAGATCGCAGGCCGCGCGCGGACCTCGGCCGAGGCCGGGGCCAGCACCATGCTGAACCAGCTGCACCCGCGGCTCTCCTGGCACGAGAGCGGAGTCCTGCGGTACGCCTCACCCGACTGGGACGGCACCTTCGACCTGGGCGGCCGCGGTCTCGAACTGCGCCCCAGCTTCTTCCTCCAGGACTGCCTCTCCGCCGTCCCCAGCCGGCGAAACCCGACCGTGCTGAACTACCCGGTCACCCCCCGGCCCGCCGAGCAGGCGCCGCCCCGGACGGACGGACTGGCCCACCTGATCGGCGCCCCGCGGGCCCGCGCCCTACGCGCGATCAGCCAAGGCCCCTGTACCACGACGCAGTTGGCCGAGCGCCTCCGCGTCACCTCCCCCTCCGCCTCCGCGCACGCCACCGCCCTGCGCACGGCCGGTGCGATCACCACCGAGCGCGAGGGGCGGCAGGTCCGTCACTCCCTCACCCAGCTCGGCCACGACCTGCTGCACAGCAACCCGGCGCGGCACCTGCGCACCGCAGCCGGCTGACTCAACCGGCCACCGCCACCACGTACTTGCCCTCACCACGGCCGGCCGCGAGCAGGTCATGGGCGGCCGGCGCGGCCGACAGACCCGGGAGCTCGGTGACCGGGACGTCCAGCCGGCCCTCGGCCAGCAGCGCGAGCACCCGGGCGACGGCGCGGGCGACCTTCTCCGGAGCGCCGACCGTCAGGCCCCGGTGACTGAAGCCGGTGATGCCGAGGTTGCCGCCGAGCAGGCGGGCCGCCGGGGGCAGCGGGGTGACCTCGCCGCCCCCGGCGTTGCCGAAGAGGACGACCCGGCCGCCGGGGGCCAGCAGCTCGAGGTCGAGCTCCAGCGCCTCGGTGCCCAGCGGGTCGAGGACGAGGTCGACACCCCGGCCCCCGGCCGCCTCGCGGACGGCCTCGGCCAGCTTCTCGTCCCGGGCGAACGCGGCGTCGTAACCGGCCTCTACGGCCGCCGCGGCCTTCTCCGGGCGGCCGACCGTGCCGATCAGCCGGCCGCCGCCGAGCTGCGGCACCAGCTCCGCGATCCCCCGGCCGATCCCGCCGCCTGCCGAGTGGACCAGGACGGTCTCCCCCGCCGCGAACCGGCCCGACTCGGTGAGCAGCAGCATCGCGGTGGCCAGCCCGAGCGGCACGGCCGCCGCCCTGCTCAGCGCCACTCCGGCCGGGACGGGCACGGTGAGCGCGGCCTCGGCCACCACCACCTCCGCCAGCCCGCCGCCGGCCGGCGCGGCCACCACCTGGTCGCCGACCGCCAGCCCGGTCACGCCCGCGCCGAGCGCACGGACCGTGCCGGAGACCTCCTTGCCCGGCAGGTACGGCCAGGCCGTCACGTACCCGGCGTCTCCCCGGCGGGCCATCACGTCGACGAAGTTCAGCCCCGCGTAGGCCACTTCGACCGAGACCTGGCCCGGGCCCGGAGCCGGCTCCTCGACCTCCCGGACCAGCGAGTTCTCCGAACCGCCCGGCGCCGTCATGACCAGTGCGCGCATGTCGCTCTCCCCCATCGATGGACTTCGCCCCCGAACCTAGTACAACCGGCGGGTCTCGCATGCCAGTTCGGGTCAGGCGGCGGGGGCCTCGGTGTACCGCGCCGAGGCCCGGCGGCGGACGGCCCCCGGGGTGACCAGGACGAAGACCACCACGATCAGCAGCGCCCAGGAGGACCAGACGGCCACCGAGACCGGGTGCCAGACGTGCAGCTGGTACGGGTAGCGCCAGGCGCCCAGGGCGGTGGCGAGGTTCTCGGCCAGCCAGAGGAAGAAGCCGATCAGGGTGAAGGACAGGGCCAAGGGCATCCGGTACCGCCGGGCCCCCACCGTGAAGTGCACCGTGGTGCGGGCCGTGGCCAGCACCAGCAGCAGCGCTATCGGCCACCGCAGGTCCGGCCACCAGCGGTTGGTGAGGAAGTTCGTGTAGGCGGCCGCGGCGAGCAGCACCATCAGGGCCGGGCGGTACCCGCTGAGCCGCAGGCCCAGCAACCGCCAGGAGGTGCATACGAAGGAGCCGACGGCGGCGTACATGAAACCGCTGTACAGCGGGACACCGCCCAGCTTGGTCAGGGCCGGGTGCGGGTAGCTCCAGGATCCCGCCCGCACCTTCACCAACTCCAGGACCAGGCCCAGCAGGTGGCAGCCGGCGATGGCGGCGACGTCGCGCCCCCGCTCCCAGCCGGTGGCCCAGGCCACCCCGGTCAGCAGCAGCCCGAACCCCAGCAGCAGGTCGTAGTGCGCGACCGGGGCGGTCGGCAGCAGCTCGATCGCGGCCATGCCGGCGAACAGGGCGACGGCGTAGCCGCAGCTCAGCGTCTCGAGCCAGGCGAAGCGCAGCAGCTGGCCCGCGAAGCCGCGGGCGTGGTCGATCATCGAGTCCATACGGACTGGATGCGCGGGGAGCCGGTGCCGGTTCCCCGCGCTCGGTGGACCGGTTCGGTCAGGGGGTGGCCGCCGTGGCCTGGTACGGGGCGAAATCGGGGTTGGACTTGCAGCCGAGGTTCTCGAAGGTGCTGACCTTGGTGTCCGGGTCGGTGGCGGTCAGGCGGTACTTGCAAGCGCCCTTGAGGTATTTGCCGTCGACCCCGCCGGGGAAGTCGATCTCCTTGTTCCACAGGTAGGGCGACTGGTAGCCGTTGAGCCGGGCGGTGGCGTTGACGTCGATGCCGCCGGGGGCGTAGATCTCGTAGACCCAGCCGGTCTTGGCCGTGCCGTAGGTGGCGAACTTCTGGGCCACCCACATCGCGCAGCTGGTGCTCAGGTGGGCGCTGCTCTGCCCCCCGCCCTTGACGATGTACTGGTCCAGGGGGATCACCTGGTCACCGCGGGGCGTGAAGCCGGTGCGGAAGATGTCCTCCACGTTCTCCCGGGTGTCGCCGCGCCAGAGCGTGTTGACGTCGTTGCGCCACTGCCAGTGCTCCTCGGCGGCCTTGGCCGCGACCGTCTGGGCGATCTGCGGCTCGGTGGTCGTCCGCCACCAGTCCCAGGCCCGGTAGTCGACCACCGGCCCGCACGGGGTGGTCAGGTCGTCGGCGACTGCCGCCCGTGCGGCCGGCACCGCTGGTGCGGCGACAGCCGGGGTGACGGCGACGGTCGAGACGAGGGTGACAGCGGCGAGCATCCGCAGCGCGGCCTGCAGCATGGTGAGAGCCCATCAGTTGATCAACAGGACACGCTCTTCATAGCCGGGTCGACCGGGGCACGCCCGGAGCGATACGCCGTCATCACCCGCAGGAGTGGATAAGTCGTACCGATACTGACCATCCAGGTCCGACCCGCCCTGCTACGCCGCCGGGAGCACCGCGAGGGCGTCGACCTCCACCCGCCAGAGCGGGTGGACCAGGCCCCCGACCTGCACCAGCGAGCAGGCCGGGGGCCGTTCGGCGTCCTGGTGCTCGTCGCGGACCTTGCGGAAGGCGGGCAGGTCCGCCAGGTCGGTCAGGAAGACGGTCAGCTTGACCACATGGGCGAGGTCGGTGCCCGCCGCCGCGAGCGCGGTGGCCAGGTTCGCGAAGACCTGGCGGATCTGGGCCTCGGCGTCCCCTTCCCCCACCAGCTGCCCGGCCGCGTCCACCGGCACCTGGCCCGAGACGGCGACCGTCGGGCCGGAGAACAGCACGGCGTGGCTGTAGCCGTTGACCGGCGAGGCCCCCTCGGGCCGGACGAAGTGCTGCATCTGCTCCCCCTGAACGCCGAACACGGCCACCGGCCCGGTTCTCTCCGGGCCGATGACCATGATGCTAGGTCAGCTCTCGGGCGCGGCCTGCAGGACGGCGAGGGCCTGGGCGACGAAAGCCTCCGCGTGTCAGGCGCTCTGCCGCATCGCCTCCCGGGTGCAGGCCACCAGGTCCTCGGGCGTGAGCGAGTCGAGGGTGAGGCGGGCGTGGCTGAGCAGGTCGTCGGCGGCGGCCTGCAGGGCCGGGTCGTCGAGCGGGCGACCGGGCAGGTAGGAGGTGTCGGCGAGGACGGCCTGGGCGAAGGCGTAGAGGTTCGCGGTGGCGGCCTCGCGGATGGTCAGCGAGAGGTGGGTGGAGGGCTCGTCGCCGACGGCGGTCGCGCTGTGCGCGAAACCCCTAGGGATGTACAGGACTTCGCCGGGCTGGAGCACAGTGTCCAGCAGCACGTCGCCCGGATCGCCGTCCTCCCGGTCCGGCACCCAGTGGCCGTCGGCCGGGCCGCCGTGAACCAACCAGCGCTTGCTGCCTGTCAGTTGGACGGCAAGCACGTCGGCGTCGTCCCGGTGCACCGGCCGGCCCTGGGTGCCGGGCGGGGTGCGAAAGAAGAACGCCTCCACCTGCCGGCCCAGCTCCGCGCCTAGTCCACGCGCCAATTCCCTTGCCCCCTGGTGCCACTGGTCCACGTACCGGAGCAGCACGGTGGCATCCTCATCCCGGATCAAGGCCCGGACCTGGAACGCGTCCGCGTAGTCGGCGAACACCTCGCCGAGCACCACCCGGGGGCGGCAGAAGCGCTCGGTGGGCAGGTGCGCGTCGCGCTGCACCAGGCCGATGTACGGGACCTTCAACAGGCCGTCCTCCAGGCGCTGTTCGATCTCGGCGTAGGTGACGGCCTCTACCGGCGGGTCGGTGGGGCGGAGGACGGCGGGGCGGGTGCGCCAGAGCTCGGTCAGGAAGTGGTGCTCGTCCTCGACGCAGCGGCGGAGCCAGGTGGCGGTCATGGTGGGTCACTCTCCTGCGAGGGGCTCAGGCGGTCGGGCGGCTGCTGTGGGCGTTGCGGCGGGCGGCGGAGACCAGTTCGGCGGGGGTGAGCTCGTCGAGTCGGTCGCGCAGGTGGTCCAGGAGTTCGGCAGCGGCCTTGGTCAGGTCGGCGTCGTCCAGCGGGCGAGCGGGGAGGGTCAGGCCCTCGGCGAGCCGGGACTTGAGCTGGGCGCGGAGGTGGCCGGCGCCGGCCTCGCGGAGCACCACGGTCAGGTGCAGGGAGGGGCCGTCCTCGGTGGCCCAGGCCCGGTGGGCGTAGCCGTTGGGCACGTAGAGCACCTCACCGGTCCGGACGACGCCCTCGAACAGCGGGGCGCCGGGCTGCTCCTCGCGGACGGGCTGCCAGGAGGCGTCGGTCGGGCCCGGGTAGACCTCCCAGTGCTTGGCGCCGGAGAGCTGGAGCACCAGGATGTCGCCGTCGTCGCGGTGCACCGGGCCGCGCCGGCCGGGCTGCGAGTGGAAGAGGAACGCCTCGCTGAGGCGGCCCAGTTGCTCACCCAGGTCCTCGGTCAGCGACCGCACGCCCGGGTGCCAGTGGTTGAGGTAGCGCAGTTGGAGGGTGGCGGACTCCTCCCGGATCAGCCCCCGCACCTTGACCGGGTCGGGGTACCCGTACACCGGCAGGCCGGCCACGGTGCGCGGGGTGCAGTACCGCTCCTCCGCGACATTGCCGCCCACGGTGAACAGGCCCGCGTACGGGGTGCGGAGGGTGCCGCTGTCGAGCAGCGCCTCCAGGTCGGCGGGGGTCAGCAGCTCGACCGGCGGGTCGGCCGGGCGCAGCAGGGCCGGGCCCTGACGCCACTGGTGGCGGAGGAAGTTCTCCAGGTCGGGGATGCAGCGGGCGAGCCAGTCCATGGCGCCTCGACTCCTCTCGGAAGCAGCTCGGTAGGTGGGGAGGTGGGCCCCGGCGGCACGCCCGCCGGGGCCCACGCGGGGGACGGTCAGATCACGTCCGGGTGGCACTCGCCGCAGGAGTCCGTGGTCACGTGGCCG